>JARBAU010000379.1 GCA_029237525.1 Nitrososphaerales archaeon
GGAGATTAGCCCGTAGTCAGAATCGCACCACACGATCACAATAATAGGTAGCTTGAGTCTAACGGCTGTTTCTAGATCTTGAACATTCATCAAGAAACCCCCATCTCCACACATTGCTACAACTTTTCTATCTTGCTTGGCAAGCTGTGAGGAAATGGCTGCTGGTAAGGCAAATCCCATAGAGCAGAAACCATTGGGAATGATACAGGTATTTGGTAAATATGTTTCATAAAGCTTTGATATCCAAAGTTTGTGTACTCCAACATCGGAAATAATTATATCATTCTCGTCTAGTGCAGATCTTACATCAAACACGAGCTTTTCAGGCTGAATGGGGTATGAAAAATTGCGTTTAAATTTTTCGGTATTTCTCCAAACAACTTCCTTTTTGATTCTCTGGAAGAGCTCGGGCATTTCTCTCTTTTCTATGCCTTTGTCAAATTTCGTTAATTGCCCAGTATTCCGATGATTAGTATCCTTTAAATCAACAAGAGATAATAGTGTTCTTTGATTAATTTTATCTATCTCTTCAATTATCGCCTTTATAGTATATTCTATATCAGCTACAAGCTCTATTGTCGGAAGGTAGTATGTATCAACTTCTGCCGGAGTAAAATCAATATGAATGATATTCTTGTGCAAATCACCATTCCAATTTTTAGGACTGTATTCGACGAGGTCATATCCAGCTGCAATTATTAGATCAGAGCTTTTCATCGCAAGCAAAGCATGATCTGCTTCCTTGATCCCGATAGTCTGCAAATGACTCTCAGTTCGATCCGATATAACTCCCTTAGCCATAAAAGTGTTCATGGAACATATCCCAGTTTTCTCTACAAATTCTCTCATACAGTCGGAGGCATTACCTCGTATACAGCCGTTGCCAACCAATAATAAGGGCATCTTTGCCTCCATGATCATTTTCGCAGCCCTTTCTATCAATACTCTACTAGGCCGTGATCTAGAAGGCAGTTGACCAGAATCTATGGGTAATATGTCGGAATTCATTTTTGCAATATCTTGGGGTAGCTCAAGATGAACAGCTCCTGCCTTTTCTTCTAATGCAATCTTGCAGGCTCGCCTAATAATTTGTGGAATGCTATCGGGGTTTCGTATTGACCATCTCCATTTTGTTATCGGTAGAAACATAGTTACAGCATCCATATTTTGATGAGATTCCTTATGCAAATAATGTGTGCTAGTTTGTCCTGTTATTGCCAGAATCGGAGATCTATCCATATTAGCATTTGCCACACCGGTAGTCAGATTAGTTGCTCCCGGCCCCAAGGTAGAGAGGCATACTCCAACCTTGCCAGTCAATCTCCCGTACATATCAGCCATAAAAGCAGCTGTCTGTTCATGTCGAACTAGTATAAATCTGATAGACTGTGAGCTTTCTAGAGATATCATAAGATCGGCATTTTCTTCGCCTGGCAGTCCAAAAATATATTCTATCCTTTCTGCTTCAAGACATTTTATAAAGAGATCGGATGCTTTCATAGCTTATCATTGAAATAGACGATCTGGTATCTATTTCTTATTCTCAATTAGTTCTTATTGTCCAAAAGCAAGGTGTAGTTATGATTATTTGAACATTTGAATTGAGGATTATAAAAATCTCAAAATGATTAGACACTGAGTGATAAATATTTTGTTACATTCTAGCTATAATGTTATATCTCGAAATTCATTATTTCTAACTACAAATTTGTTAAGGACTTTTTAATCGATGCTAACGAATTTCCTACGTGTTTAGATATTAGATCAGGTATTACATTTACCTTTAGTAAGTCTACGCCCTACCCCCTCTCATTATGGCAGCAAGTATCCAAATGCACCACAATATTCTAGTATTCATTCATGTTTTGATTGATAGATGAATTCAGATGGATTTACCAAATTATATTATTCGATTAAGCTCGAAGATCGTACTGATAGCCTAACATTATATCATTTCACTACCATGACTGGACAGTGAGCGTAAGTTACTACAGAGGACGTAACACTTCCAACCAATAGATCCTTTAAACCAGAACTTCCCCTTGTTCCCATTACAATTAAATCTATCTTTTCTTGTTCTGCATATTCCATGATTACGTAATCTACAGGTCTATGACTGTTAATTAGTTCGGTCTTTAGTATAACATTAGATTCTTTTGCAGCTTGCATGAAATTATCCAGCCAAATCTTTGCATCTGTCATAGATTCTCTATTTTTTGACTTATCCATTATATCTTCCTGTTTCAGATGGTATGACTCTGGAATATATGTGACCGTTATGGCATATAGATTCGCATTGAAATGTCTTGCTATGTCCAAGGCCCTTTCTGCTGCATTAAGTGAGAGCTCCGATCCATCTACTGCTACCAAGATTCTTGAGAAGGTTGGATTTTCAATAGACATATTGATCTGTAGAGGAGTTAATAGCATGGGCAATCATAAATGTGTATTCTAATGGCTGTAGCAATACTAATGTATATTTTGAGAATAGATTGTATAATGCTTGATATAACAGTAAACCAATTATTGCTGCGCCTGTTTGTTGACATTTCATGAACGATTGGATTATTGATTTAATGCCACTGTGCAAACGACGAACTAGAGGAAGCAATGAACATAAGTATCTCGTACTTCAAAAAGTGTGAGGAAAGATGGGTACGATAGAATCAAACTACAAACCAGAATCAGTAACATTTACTCTCGATGAATCTTTGGCAGTACTAATGGGTTTAGGCACTGCTATAAAGACTATTGCTGATGCTAACCCAAACGGCAATATAGACTCAGATGGCCTGAAATATATCGACGACATGAAGACGGCAAGTAATAAAGTTGTCGCCAGTATTGATAAGGAAGTGTTGGAGGCTGCCCTTAGAAAGAGATTAGTAGACGATGACTGAGTCGAACATCCTCTTGTTCAGATTGCGTATGGATAAGGATTCGCCACACCGATTGCCGACTACTCCTAACCAAGGATCAAGGAAATGACTATATAGCATTTCTAGTAGAATTTGATTGTTTTAGTCTTTTACTGATTTGTCTACCGCTTCTTTATCTGAAGATGACCAACGCCTGTTGTATATTTCATCTTTAAGCTGTAGGCCCTTAAATATTTGATAGTATGCATCTTTTACCTTGTTCTGTTTATCGAACTCGGATTGTATCCATAGAGTTTCAAATATAGAAGTACTTGAAGAGACAGTTGATTCGTTATTTGAATATATAGCAATCATTGTATTTTCAGCAAATGTTTTTTCAGAATTATCTTCTTTAGCATCTATTGCTAGGGAAATAGTTTGATCTACTACTAAAGTAGCGATCTTATTCTGTAATGGCTTTGTAATATATTGGACCACAATTCCCAAGTGCTTTTCATCGATTATTTGTTGCACGACATCATTCGACTTATCGGGATCTGATTGTATCAACATTTTAACCGTCACCCCACGCTTCGATGCTCGCCAGAGCGAACTCAATATTCCACTGCCTGAGGCTAGTTGGACCAAATTGGTTGTGGAAAATAACACGAGTATTTCATAAGATGCTGATTCTAAAATATTAATTGCAATTGTTTGAATTTCAGATGCATTATCGAGCATATCTGTAAATTCGCCCCTATATCCTCTTTCAATTTCTTTTATCTTCTCTTTGGCATGGATCGAATTGCTGCATACGTTTTCGAATAAAAACTGCTGTGCATATACAAATGATTTATCATCGTTGAATAAAACTTGCTTTATAACTTGATCCTGAACTTTTATGTTCTCTTGTTCACTTTCTAGTACATAGAACAAATACTTTCTTCCATCAACTATTAGAAAATTACCATTAACCCAATCTGCGTGGAAAACAGTTTGACAATACTTTAGAAGGAGTTTACAAAATGAAATATTTTCTGGGGTTATATTAGTTATAAACCTTAATTTTACTCCAGCGTTTACCAAGCCCTTTATAACATCCAGCAATTGCTTATCAGACACTAGGATTGACAATCCTCTATTATCCATGCAAAACTCAGCTTTTTCTTGGGTTGCAGATATGACACCTAAAATCTGCCTATACAAGTTCTCAGAACGACGTACCTCAATTACGTCGCTTGAACTTCGAAAACCCGAGTGAGCCATGAAATATACTACAAGTATCTTGATTCACTTTTATATACCTAGATCTCGAGAATTCTAGTTACCTTACACTTCTGCCAAAATTACCTAGTCCTGTTCTTATTCTATCGCGTACTTTTTCTCTTCATTTTGACCACTACTAGCATTTTGTGAATTCATGGATTTGCTCACATGTTTTTCGTTTCGTTTCATTAGATGTCGCAGCTAGTTGTCAGCATTGAAATATCGATAAGTAAAATTTTCCAGTCTAATCTTCATCCTATCTGTCGTAGTACGTGATATTCTAGCTTATTCTGCCCAGAATTCTCTGCGTGGAAGCCAATCTAGCCATCATTCAAATTCACTTGTCGGGAGGAGTTATATATGACTTTAAACCAACCAACCACCATAATATTGCCGATATTTCTCGATGTCCACAAAGTGCCCTTTAAGGAAAGTCATCTCAGAGAACTAGTGAACGATCCTACAGACGAATATGGCGTCAGGCATGTTAATCTCTTTTACAATAAGGAGGCACGTATATGCTTCTGCCTTCTGGATGCACCTGATAGAGAGGCTGTCGTCAAACATCATGATAAAGTGGATATAAAATGTGAATGGATTACAGAAGTGACGATGGCAACTGGAGAACAATTCTTCGCCCAAGCCAACAAATAAAAACATGTATTGACTTGTAGCACATTGTTTATTGTTTTATCAAATGTGCCATGAAAAAATAGAAATGAATATACGGTATATATCATGACGCATATCAAGAATACCAATTCAGTCACTTTAGTAATTAAACAAATTGCCAAGAAA
>JARBAU010000380.1 GCA_029237525.1 Nitrososphaerales archaeon
AGGATTTTCTGTTTTAACATGATGGTAAGATTTTTTACATCTTGCTGCTATGTTAAGGACTTCTATACACCGATGTATAAAAATAATAAACGCTTTTTACTAAAATGACATTAGATCTTTATTACAAACCATGTTCACTCAACTGATAGCAGGAATAAAGGCGATTTTAAAGCTGGAGATATAAAATCAGTCAGATTTATCAGTTTACTAAGTTCTATAGTGTACTGATTAGCATAATTGACAATTCATGGGATAAGTGATCTTTGGCGTCGTGGAGCCTTGTAAAAAAGTCTAAATCGCTACGCTACACACTCTTTCAGACTAGACATATAAAACAAAAGTAGAATTCTCAATCAACTAATTTCTATCATTCTGTAGTCTGGTTTCTGTAGATTCAAAATCCTGATAAAAGTTCCTCACGAGCATCATTATTTCCTCGCTCAAGCAATAGACTTATCGTCCCAATAAAGAAACCGTACGATTTATTAGAAATAGTATGCCCGTCATCATTCCAATTAATGTTTATTATTTCATCTATTTGAAATCGACCATCCACTAGATCTAGAAATCTTCTAGCTCTTAAGAACTCATCATGATACCTTGTTTTCTAGTTTAGTAGATTGCCTATTAAGTCATCTTTTACACCATGTTCTCCAGCTACTTGTATCATGGCTCTTGCCATTTCTATGTGGTCAGACACTAGCAAAAATTTGATGTGATCAAGACGCGGGTAAGCCTATTTTGTTGGTTGATACTAACAATTGAATTTCTCTCAATCATACTATTATCAAATAATGTACTGTCCTTAGTAGTATATCACGTCAGTACTCTGACAATGCTTTTTCATACCTCCATTCGCGGAAGATACTCTAGTTGATTAAAGGTTGTCTCGTAAGTATATTGCTGGCATTCTTGCTGTTCTTATCTTTGAATATAAAATAGTATAGAGGATGCAAGATTAGAAAGCATGAAGAAGATAAGAATGAAGAGATACCAAGAGTCAAATTCCGCAATGCCCATGCAAACTTAACCAAAGTATTTGTACTCAATTATACTTTGAATATATTAATGATCATCAAAAGTCAAAGAGTAAAGAGAGCCCTCGTTACTGCTTTGGCTGATGAAGAGATGATAAAAATTATGAATTGTGTTATGAATCAATCAAAATCCTTTATCGATATAACACGAGAAAATAGTGATATTCCTCATACTACTGCATTCAGAAAAATAAAATGGCTTCTTAACGAAGGCTTACTTATAGTTGATAAAATCGTAATTACGCCCGCTGGAAAGAAGTTTAGCTTATACCATTCTACATTGAAGACCATTAGTGTAAAATACGAAAATAATGAGATGATTGTAGAAGCTGAACAAAACTATGATATAGCAAAAAAGTGGGTTGGGCGATTCTTCTCATTAGATTAGTCAGGTAAGTTCTGATTAGCATTAGCATTGTTGTTATCACTATGTCCAACAGATTCTAACTTGTCAATCGCTTTATATCCATTCCTTTTAACTGAATATAGTCTAATCCATAACATGATAGCTAAAAATAGTGCCGCTGTTATGTGAAATTGTGGACCAATGTAAGGTAATATGGTTGAAATGGTGGGAAATTTGTAAATTTCAAATATCTCTCCTATAATATAGAGCAAAATGAATATAGATATTTGAAACCCAAATCTTCTAATATTTCTATATCTTGCTGTAATAAATCCGAATATAGCTAAAGTAACAAGTAGCATAATTATTGTTAACACACTTGAAAACATAAAATTGATTTCACTTTGAATCTGTATCACTGTGCTTTAATATCTTCCTTTTTTGATTGAGATCTGCTAGCAACAAAATAGATAATACCAAATATCAGTAAAATAATAAAGGATATTGGTTCCAATATTCCTTTGGCCAGCTGGTTAAAACCGACTGCACCTACAAAATGGTATATGCCTTGCACAATTACAAAACCTGCAAGAACTATGAGTAGATTTTGGAAATGCTTGTTATTATGACTGTTGTCTTGTCTATTTAATATGATGTAGAGATAGATTGGAACTATGGCAGCAACAATATATACCATAGCCTGGAGTATTGAAATTTGGTTTTGAATTTGTAATGGAAATAGGAATAAGAATAGAAATATTAATTTTTTTACAACTCCATTTAAGTGCGGCTCTTCTTAACAATAAAGAGATATAAAAATGGGATGCTGGATTCCAAATTTGGAATCCGTAGGTGGAATTCGCACTTGGAATTTGTCTCCATCCTTATAACCAAACTATGGTATCAACAAAATTAGAGAAAAAAAATGAACGAAAATAATATAATAAAAACAACAAAATCAGAATCAAGAGTAGAACTAATGAAAAAAACTACGACAACGATGGCATCAACTATTATGGCAATAGTGGTATGTGCTACCTTGGTTAATGGATTCGAGACCCAGATATCTCAGACTCAAATATCGCATCAGGCCCTAGCACAGACGTATGATAGTGTCAGTAACGGTATGTCAGCTGCAGTAACAACAACAGCAGCAGGCACTCCTACAATGGTTAGTCCAAATCAATCAACCAGCAAAGAATTCTGGATAAATACAGTTCACCTTGATGGAATGACAAACATACACGCTGCTATGAAATGTGATACGTGTAACCAAAATACTCCGCTACATCCTGCAGAACAACCTCCATTGAATTCAACTATACCAGCAGGAGGAGGATTTAGGTTAACAGAACCAAATAAGGTAGGTGCATGGGATTTTAGATCATTTACGTTCTCTCCAGACCAAATAGTAGTTAATCAAGGAGACAAGGTCACACTACACTTCGTAGGAGTACAAGGAACACATCATCTAATAACTGTTGATGGAATAGCAACATTTCCACTTATGAGAGGACAAATCCACACAGTATCATTCATTGCAAAGAATCCGGGAATCATAAATTACACCTGTCATCTGCATATGCCAAACATGGTTGGTCAGATATTAGTACTACCTAAATCTGTTTGAATATCACAGCTAAAAAAAAGCAATCACATCAACAGATATTCATTATATAAGAATGATATTCTGATATTCTGATTCTGATATAATGAAAATTCCTTTTTTTTATTTAGTGATTTCTATTTCATTTGTTCTGCATTACTTAATATGCTTTTCTTTTGATTACAAATTCTTTTGATTACAAATACTGATGCTCATTAAATCATACTCGTCTTTCCTAAATGATTCTTTTGCTTTTGCTTGCACCTGTTGAATCTTTAGATACCACTATGAATTGGAAAGGCCCAGCAATAGTAGCAGTAACAAACTGATAAAATTCGATAAGCTATGATTACTATAAAAATATAATACGACTAAATTTCTGAGCGCGATTTCTGCTATTGATATTTAGCGCGAAATTTCATTTCTAGTTCTATATATATTGGCACAAGAAATCTTCAGAAAGGGCTGAATTATTCCGTAAAATTGAGCCGTACTTGACATTCCTGAATATTCATCAATTAGAAAGACAGGCGCTGACATCCAAACCAAGGTGGAGGAATTGGAGGAATTAAATCAATCACTAAGACAAAGCGATAAAGTAAAGGATGATGCTATAGCTCAACTATCAGATCAACTGTGTCTTTATCATCTAGATTACAGGAAATCGAAAGGAGACAGGACATTGGCGCGCGCGATGTTATGCATTAATCAGGAGCTCAGTATATAGCAATCAGGTTATAAGAAAAACGGCGATCAGAATAAAATATGCCACACAGATTCTCAAAATTGCCTAATAGTTATAGTCCTTGGTAACGACAAAATATGAATATCAAGCTCCGAGTTGCGCAAAGCCAGACTGCGTCCCGATTAGCAACACTACAGCAACTTGTCCTAAAGGCTGGGTCGCTACTGGTGGTGGTTTTTCGGGTTCTGGTGCACCAGGAGTATTTTTCTACGCAAGTCAGCCGAGCGGAGGAGATACGCCAAATGGGTGGTTTGTAGCTGCGTTTAATACCAATCCAGGACCCAATAGCGAAGCAGTAAATGCACAGGTAATATGTGCACGCGCACCATAAAATTTGTCTAGACAGTAACAATCAATATGAGGTTAAGTATAACATTAATAGAGTAAGAGATCATGCTACGATATAATGCAATATTCCATAGATAGTCATGGCATTGGTAACTGCTTGTAACATCACACGAATAGTAGATGTTTCCAGGATAATATGCCCTATGTCTAGTCACAAAATGTAAGGTCGGCATACTGGTTAGATATGGTAGTTAGTAGAATTCGCACATACTGAGTCCTACTTATTACTTTAGACTACGATAAAATTCAACTGCATACACATGCTTGCATCTAGAATTGTGGCGTGCATAGTCTGGGCATGAACAAGTCCATTCAGATTTGGTTGTAGTGATGACATAAGTATTGTTACTAGATATCGATCTGACTGAATAATGTGATTCAGTGATCATTGAAATAGCGCCACTTGTTTTGGTTATGAGTTTGCCTAGCTCTTCACGGTTAACAAGTTGTCTGGGCATTTTTAGCAGTTGTCTTATCAAGAAACTCATTAGCCTGTTCTTCTATTGGTTCTGCGTTTGATAATCATATATTTTTACTTCGATGCGGATTGTGTTGATGCCTGTGTATTGCGTGAGCGCATGTTCATATTTAAAAAAGTTATAAGGGCATTAACAACATTAGTAGTGGCTAGACCTACTGCAAAACTAATGACAGCAAGCATAAAAATACCTTTTAGAGGATCGACACCATTTTGAATGATTAGAAACCAAACGGCAGCAGCAAGTAATGGAGCCAAGAAAATCTGGGCAACATCATATAGTGAGTTATATACTGTAACTTTACCACCATTATCAGTTTGGGATTGAACTGTAGCATACAGATATCTTATATATCCACCCACTAGACCAAACACAAAAACATAAACAGGAATCTGCAGTCCAAACATGTATTTGTTCTCTGGTACCCCGCCAATATTTATTACCCATTGTTCTCCACTTGCACCCGGGATGAGACTAGTAATTGAGCTATTAGTCAGAGGCCTTTTAATTAATCCCAGCGGTGAACCAGTACCTAATTCTTCCGTGACAAAATAGAACACCACCGCCATAGAAAATACCATAACAGAAATACACAAAAAACGGACTTCTTTACTATATTTTTGAAGTTTATTGCCATAAATGTTTGCGAAAATGCTGAATATTAATAAACCAATAAAAGCGATAAAACCTATGATTAACGAGAGTGCAAAATTTGTACCAAATAAGTCTCGGCCATGAATGACTATCCAAGAAGGTTTTACCTGATCTTCTCCTGGAATAGATGCACGAACAAGATAGAGCCCTTGCTTATCTAGTGGTATACCAGACTTAGAAAAAAATGAGATTAGTGCAGTTTCGTTGTAAATTAACGGCATTGTTTTTATTGTGGCTAAATTTTGTTGTTCTGAACTTGCTGAAGCTTTTGTTATTATCGATGGCTTGTCATTATTATAATTATTGGTGATAGTTTTAAGATTGCTATCAGCTTCGTCTTTATCACCCAAGTATCTAACCTGAATATTAACTTGTTTGTTAACTGAACAATTATTCATATCATAAACAAAAATATTAAGAAATACATCTTGTGGCGTGATTAATGTTTTTTTTGAATCAATAGCTATAGAAGTATCTGAGCTTGGTAATGCACAAGGATTGGTTGCTTGTAGCGTTTTGTTTTGTATTGCCGCTGTTGCGTTTTTTGCAACTTCGCTTATTATATTGTTTATGTTTGTCCTATCTTTTTGAGTTAACGCAGTCGGCAATGCTTCGATTTGCTGCCTAATTGGTATGTTTATAAGGAAAATAACTATAAGTGAAAGAATTATAAAAAAGAAAGATTTTACAATATAATTAACAGCCATTTACATAGCAAATACCAGATATTTTGTGTTTAAAGCTTTATAATATCAGATTATGAACTATCATAATATATTTTTGAAAATCCCTAAATTAGCTTAACATGTTAAGGCTTGCTTTATAGTCGTAATATTATTTTCTAACGCCATAAAGAGGCCAGACTGGTATCTTCATTCCCGGGGCTTATCGCGGTCACATAGCGTCGCTTAAAAGCATTGCCTACTGATATATAACCAATAAACGTTACTGCTAAACCAGACTAGAATTAGAATCCCGAGGCTCGATTCTGTCCAAAAATGCGATGATAGGCCCGCGAGACTCCAGTACCAGCACCGCCAAAACTATAGACTGTATCGGTTATTTTCATTACCACTCTTTTGAACCGATTACATGCACCTGTTATTGTAACTGCGGGTTCGTGAATAAATGCGATATAACGTAACTATAGAGTCAATAAGTTATCTCCGGGCCCGATACAGCCTACCTAGTGCACCAGTAATTACAACAATTTTAGATAGTCTAGCGAATGTAGTTCTTTGTTTTGCTACTGTACCCGCAGTGTTAACCATTGGCTCGTTTGTTATCCATCTAAACTTTAATGCATTTCTGTTATGGGCTTCTGTTATTACTATAGCATCTGCAAGTACGAATCTCCTCTCTATGGCCTTTCTTGTTAATGACTCTGTTATTGAAGTAGTAGTAGTAGTAGTGCCTGTTAGGTACCTGAATTTCTTTGCTTGTCTTCTCAGGGCTTAGATTGTCGAAGTAGTAGTGTCTGTTAGATATCTAAACTTCTTGGCTTTATTATTCAGTACAACAATCCAATAGATTGCCAGCCTCAGACTCTCCCGACCAGACACCTTCACCATCCATAATGACAGATCAAGGCGATGAATCAAGCTCTGGAATTGCTATAATTATTGCAGTACTGGTCATTATATCTTGTATAGCACTTGCAATAAGGAAATTAAAGAGGAGAGGTAAACGCAGAGAGAGACAACACTTTTCAGATTCAATAAAGGAGATCATATTAAGAAAACAAAATCACAAATGCGCATACTGTAAACGAATTCTTAACGTAGTAGATTGGGATCATAAAAATGGAGACAGATCAAATATTAGTGAATCAAATTGTCAGGCACTATGTCCTAATTGTCATGCAATTAAAACAAGGAGTGCGAGGAAATAGCCATAATGATTATACAGGTGAGTGTATGCTGCGTTATTACCTAGGTACCTTATTTGCTAACGCTTTTGAATGTTCAATAATGAGACTATGAGATTGGGAAGAAGTGTCAATGCGTGCCCCATCTACATGTATCAAATGAACTTTTTTCACTACTCGAAGACAGATTCTAGCAGGTCAAGACAATGTTGGCATCCTTCCTTATCTGCATGTTTTTGAACTAGATCAAGTAG
>JARBAU010000381.1 GCA_029237525.1 Nitrososphaerales archaeon
TCATCGGATAATGGGTATGGGGATTATGAACACGATGACCATTCACAAAATTATCATGATGACTTTGATAACGATAACAATAACGATGAAGGGATTTCTATGGATTCCAGCAGCAGCGGTGCATTTGCATCAGCCGGTGGTAGTGGAGCATTTGCATCGGCAGGCTAAATATAGGCGTCGTAGCTAAAGTTGTAATCATTATTATAATATTGCGTTGACATCTCATTCCTTCATTATCTACTTATCTTATGATTAGCATATATGGTATACAACTTTCTATTCTATATATCAGTATTTCATAAGATTTGTCACACAAAAATCTATTTATCTATAAATGGGACTTGTAAAGAAAGCAAACCCCTAGGAATGTTAGGTTATGCTGGATTATACTGCGGGCCCTAATCTAACCCGTACATGTACCCATGATAAGGTGGTAGTATTTTTACTACGTATCAAATTATGAAGAACATTTTTTACATTTTTTTTATAAGGTTGCTCTTCATCTGTACAAATTCTTCTTCTGAAATTACCCCTTGGTCTCTTAACTTCCCAAGTTTAGCTAACTCATCAGCTATTGAAGATGACAAATTGCGATCTGATGATTCCTCTCTAATTAGTGGTGTGGAGGAATGTATTTTTTTACTACTTTGCATTCCAGATCTTATTATTTCGATCAGGTCCTCAGCTTTTTTCTTCGAAATTGATTCAATTTTTCCACCTTCTTCATCGTCCTGTCCGTCAATAATCTCTTTCATCATCCCTAGTCGAGTGGAACTGACTAGACCTGGTGCTTTGAATCTGATCGTAGACGACAAAATGTTCTTCTCCAGTTTGACACTAGTAATAATATCGTACGGAATATCCACTATATTTTCCTTAAGTCCCAGCAGATATGGATCTCTTATGATGATTCTTCTATCTGTAGCGTATATTATATTTGGTGTCATGTAAGATCCTCCGGGCTTTATTCTGGACTGTTTTGCAACCAATAGGATTCTTTCATCAGAATTTAACATCTCGGCAATCTTGGTTATCTCTGCAAGTTCTTCTCTATCCTTTATACTTGTAGTAAATAAATTAGCATTTTTTTTCTTACCGCTGCCAAATCCAAATGGCATATGTATGTTGTTATTTGTTAATAGTCAAGATGTATTAAAATCATATCTATTTATTTACTATGTTGTTAATATTTGGAGCCACTATGATGCAATGTAGATTCTAGACATGAATCTTTAAGCCCTACGCTCTGTTCAAAGAATATTTACATAGAAAAATTACCTAAGACTGGATGGTATTTTATTATGTTCAGAAAATAAAATTGTCAAATTACTCGTTAAGGTATCACACGAAGTACGTCATAAGACAATATACTCCATTTTGGGAGCATTAAGAACAGATCAACTAATTTTCTTTTAATGACTTGCAAATATATTCATCCTAGAACCTACTTCACAATTCGGACTGATGATCTAGGAAAACTAATTCCAATTTATCTAATATATTTTATCATCATCTGCAACTGTTAAAGTGTGATAGTACTTCGTTATGAATGTTAGGAGAGTGTCCTTTTGGCTACGAAAGAATGCAGCTCAGAGTCATTCATTTTCATCTTTGCTTCTAAATAGGACTTTGCATCCTGGCCTACAGGATATCTAAAGAAATTCCCTCTGTTAGCTGAGGCCACTGACATCTTAATGCTCTCAAAAATCACTTCTGCAACTTGTTTAGGATCTGGTCCTTTTCTCACTGCGTAATAATAATGAGATAGAAATCGTTTGACTACATCGGCGTACTCAGTAACCTCTCTCGGAGATTTATTATCGTCAGAACTGTTTGAATTTGTAGTGCTTGTTGAGGGGATCTCTGCAGATGAAGATCTATCTGAACTTATCAAAAGCGAAGATGAAATCAATCGAGTATTATCTGGGATTATCATGTTCTCTACAAATTTGGTCTTAATTATGCCAGGTTCAACGAGAACTACTTTTATTCCGTACGGTTCCACCTCGTAAGCCAAAGATTCACATAGTCCCTCCAAAGCAAACTTTGTACTAGCATATGCAGATTGTGTTGGGAAACCGACATAACCGGCCAAGGAGGAGATATTTACTATGATTCCGTTCTTTTGAATTCTCATTCTGGGAAGCACTTGCTGGATTGTTCTAACGGCACCGAAGAAATTTGTCTCAAATTGTTTTTTTATATTCTCAATTGATAGATCTTCTAGAGCACCAAATAGGCCGAAACCAGCGTTATTGATCAAAAAATCAATTCTTTTGCTTTCATCGTGTATTTTTTCAAAAGCTCTTATTACGGAATCGTCTTCATTCACGTTCATATCGATGAATTTAAGGGAAATATCTTCCTTTTCCGTCATCTTTTTAATCAAATTAGCCTTATTCAAATCCCTCATCGTCGCGTAGGTGCAAATTCCGTTACGTGCTAGTAGGAGACTCGTCTCTAGTCCAATACCGGATGAGCTACCTGTGACAACAGCGACCTTTTGATTTTCTAGTGCCAAATTTTCGTTCTAGTGTAATAAAACCCCATTTATATTGTAACCATTCTTTATTATTGTGAGCTAGATTGAGCTAACCTGGACGGCATTTATATCTTTAATGATAGCAAGATAAAAAAGCTCCCTCGACTCATCATACTCCCAATAGACAATAATCTGAATATCCATGTGATTCTGAAAATGGTATGGTCAGTTTATAGTCAAAGCTTAGTCAAACGAGAGTCAGATAAGTGTCAGATCATAGTCAAATGACGGTCAAACCTCCGTCAAACCATGGTCATTTGGAGTATACGCCTTATAGAATTGGTTTTTCCAGTTCAGTTTTAGTATATTTTTTTCAATCTTTTATAAGCCGAAATTATCTAAATTACCTGTGAAATAAATTGGGTAGCAGAACTCCTCCTTCAATAATAAAGGAAGTCGTTAGGCTGTGGCTTAAAGGCCTTCCCAGAAATCAAATCGCAATCGAAGTAGATATTGGGGCAGGGACAGTGAGCTCTATAATTAATGAATGCAGACAAAACGATCCAGATTTTGATCTATTAAGGGAAGTTGCCGTAATTACTAAAAATGAAGGTATGAATTTAAACTTCGTAGCTTCTTCAATCAAGCTAAAAAGGATATTGGAAGGCAAAGGCTTGAACGAAGAACAGATCGAATCATTTATTGAAAAACTTGAGATTCATTGCTTTAAACGTAGTCTGGATGTTGGTGAATTTATTAATCTTATATTCAAGATATCAAATATTTCAAATAATTTGAATGTGCCTAGTGATAATCTTCCTGAATATATCTCACAGAAAAAAGAGGAGCTATATCAAATCATAGGGAAGGTAGCAGATTTAGAGTCAGAGAAAGAAGATTTGCTAAAAGAAAAGGAAGTAACCATGGATATGCTTGCAGATTATGAGATAAATAGGCCTGTAGCAGAAAATCTTGTAGCAACAAAAAAGGAATTGGAAATGATAACAACGGAGAGAGATGACTTAGAA
>JARBAU010000382.1 GCA_029237525.1 Nitrososphaerales archaeon
CACAGATGACTATAGAATAGCAAACGTATCCCAAAGTCTTGATGTTGTCGTAAAGACAATAGGGAGTCACGGCATAAAAGGAATTAGACAATCGATCGCTATTTGCCCAGCTTGTAAAATAACGTATTCTCCGCAAACTACAGAGTGTTCGAACTGTGGAAATACTCTAAAATACAAATACAAAGCAAAATTAAAAAGTCGACGATAGCTTAGTTTTGTCTATTATTGAATTGTCACAATTCTTTTGCCAGCGCAGATAGCATTTTTACAGATCTAGCACTCATTCAGTGCCTTATTTCAAACACTATAGTCTTTTATCGATACAAATGAATACTACTAAAAGTAAATTAAATCAGATTAAGTCGGTTGTCTTCAGTCGAAAGAATAGATCAAGATTTGCTTAAAAAGTATATTATTCCCAGATCGCTCAGTTCTAAAAAAGGCGATAATGGAACAGTTCTCATTGTAGGCGGCAATAAGTTCTACCATGGAGCACCAATTCTAGCTTCACTATCTGCTTTAAGGTCTGGCACCGATTTAGTTTACACAGCAGTTCCTAGATCAAATATTATCCCTGTTAGATCCGTATCACCTAATATAATCGCCTTGCCATTAGCTGATGACAAGCTCACAGTTGGCTCTGCTAACCGGCTGGTTGCAATGCTCCCCAAAAGACCAGACTCTGCTGCTATGGGCATGGGGCTTACAGTTTCAAAACCAGAATCTCTTTTAGCACTTGTGAGAGGATTACAAACTAATGGTACAAAGCTCCTGTTGGATGCATCTGCCCTAATTCCCAATGTTTTGAGCCAAATAGAAAATACGAATACGGTCGTTACACCTCACGCTGGAGAATTCAAGAGAATTTTTGGCAGGGCAGCGGGAGAGGAAAAGGATGAGCGGATATCAGCTGTTCACAAGGCAGCAAGGCAACACGGTATTACAATCATTCTTAAAGGATGGGTTGACATTATATCAAATGGCGAAAGAATTGCAGTTAACACGACACATAACTGTGGAATGACTGTTGGAGGAACCGGAGACGTCTTGTCAGGATTGGTCGGAGGGCTTCTTAGCAAATATGCTTCTTTTGAAGCATCAATGCTGGGTGTGTTTATCAACGGAGTTACGGGAAATCTTGCACAAGAAAAAATGGGACTTCACTTGGCTGCAACTGATCTAATTTCAAATATTCCGGAAGCAATGAAGCCGTTTGATATGATCAAGGAATAGGTTTTGCAAGCTTTATGTAGATGACATCTTCTAAAGAATCCAAATTTTGTATAATTTTCGACTTGCATCCTTTTTGATCCATTGAAAGACAGAGCAGCATTGCCCATGGAAATATCTTTCTTTTTTCTACTAGACATCTCATAATTATGCCGCTGTTATTTTTATCATATTTTATAGTACCAAATGAAGTTAATTTCAACGAATGATCGATTATTCTAACTATCTCTTCAGGATTCTCACCCAACGACTTTACTCCATTCCTTTCAAGTATGTTCAAAATGGATCGAGGATCGTCAGAAGGTGAGTCAAAACTCTGAACAAATGGTTGAGAATATAAGAATTCTTTCATGACCTTGACCAATTTCGTAGCTTTCATTGCTAGAGCCATATCAGTATTTTTAGATAGATTAACTTGTGACGCGTTGGCCCAATCTTCCTCGAAATGTCTTATATAGGATACACCGATAACATCTAAAGAGTTAAAGAGAGCTGCTTTTCCATTTTTACTATCCATCAAAATCATGCTCACTGAATCGATTATTATTCTGCTTGATCTTATGTCCCCAATCCGTACAGTGATGTCCTCTGGCATAGTTAGAAGACACTCATCATCTAGCGAATCATAACCTACAAGTAACCTGAATTTTACGTTGTTTGTCATTGCCTTGACAATTGAATCCTTACATTGTGAAAGAAATCTTACCCCCCATGTATCCAAGGATGCATTTATGGAAGCTTTGCAACCCGCTATCAGCTCATTCACTTTCAAAAATGCGGACTTTGCGTTTAGGACGGTATATCTTTTCTCCTCGCATCCAACTGGTCTATGAAATTCGTCACTTATTCTTTGAAGAGTTTCGACAATTTTTTTCATGTTTTTGATCCTTCGTTCGGAAAGCTGTAAAATTTCATGGAATGCTTCCTCGGGAGGAATTGGACTAAAGATAAGCGGTTTTTCTTGAGAGATGACCGACAATTTTTTTTTCTCCAATTTTTTTAACACCGAATAAACCTTTGTTCTTGGAAGATTGCTATAGTAAGCAATCTCACTCGGAGCCAAAGATCCCTTCTGGATTAATGTCAAATATGCACTTGACTCATATTTTGATAAACCCAGTTCTTCCAAGTTATCAATAATGTCATTTTCATGTGTTTGATTGGAGCGCATCAAAATTAAGGCTAATTGTTGGTATACCTGGAGATAAAATGCGATAGTTAAATACATTTAGTCAATGTTAAAAAAATACTAAGCTGTTACCACATCATGGTGTAACTTTGGTGACAAATACGATCACTACATGCACGATATTATATGCGCTTTGCAATTATCTTGGCGGGAAAGTAAAATATGCAAATTAGGTCTAAATGGATCAAATCTGAATCAATGTTAGAGGAGCGGGAGTATACCTGGAGAAAGACCGTTGCACTAAGACCTCGGATTGAAATCGTTCTTAACAAAATCAAAAATGAAGTTACCAAATTGGCATATATATATACGGAATTGGAGACAATTGAGGTTGAAATTCAGGAATCAAATAGTTCATTACCCATTAATCATGTTGTCTCTAAACACCACGTCAGCAATCATACAGAGCTATTTCAGTCAAGAAGGGAGGGTATGACTGTGATACTGTCAATGATGTCTCTTGAAACTGTAGCGGATAGATTGCAGGCTGCGAGGAATTTCAATGAAGTAGTCAACGCATTAAAACCAACCATAGGAGTAGTGAAGAACATTAGATCAGCTCTTATTCGATATGTGTCTGGAGCACAGGAGCAAATTACAGATATTTGCGATATGCTTGAACTCATACTTATGGACGCTTGCCAGCTTTCCGATGGAGTTCTGGATTTTAGGGAGGCAAACCACGAGGCAATTTTGCTTCTTAATGAAGTGCATATGAAAGCCGAGGAAAAAATGCGAGAAGAATTTCCTGGTCTCATGAGTTTTTTTAGTAAGCGAACAACTTAAGCCGTAATCAAACTCGCAGATAACGGATGGTAAGCAAATCTTATTCTCAAACTTCTTTTTTAGGGTATAAATTGTGTATATTTATTCTGGAAATAATCAAAATTTGTGATTATGCATTCGATCTATTGAATGATCATAAGTGAGATTCAATGAATCCCATAAACTTTAACAACTTGGAGATGCCAATTATTACTTTGAAGTAAAATCTTTTCGGTTAGTGCAAATTTTTTAGTTCTTTGCACAATATAGATTTACATCATAGTAATTCAAAGACTTATCCGATTTTAAGTTGCAGTAAAAATTATGAGTTTAGCTCCTCAGGTATTAGAAAATAGTGCTAGCAAGTGTGCTGCGGAAGCTATCAGACTAGATTCCCAGGGTTCTCATTCTGAGGCCATAGAATATTATCAACGTGCCATCGAAGCCCTTATGAGGTTGGTTCAGATTTATCCAGAGTATAAGTTAAACAGGATATACAGTGAGAGGGCTAATGCTTACCAGAATCGTATAAAGGCACTTTTAATATCTCAAATTCCTATGACTGAGAATTCTTTGACTAGCAGAGAAAATGAGTCGAGGAAAACCCTAGTTACTAAAAACAATACTGAAATCTCAGTAGATCGTAACAAAAAGGCGGAAAATCGTTTTTCTGATAAGCAAGATAATACTAAATCAGACGGAGATAGGGTAAATTTTGATGACCTTGTAATGAAGGAAAGGCCAAATGTGTCTTGGGCAGAAGTTATCGGTCTTGAAGATGCCAAGCGCGCAATAAGGGAATCGATCGTATATCCTACCAAAAGACCAGACCTCTTTCCCCTTGGATGGCCAAAAGGCATTTTACTGTACGGGCCACCTGGTTGTGGCAAGACACTTCTTGCCGCAGCTGCAGCTGCAGAAATTGAAGGATATTTCATAAATGTTGATGCTGCTGCAATGATGAGTAAATGGCTTGGAGAGGCGGAAAAGAACGTTGCAAAGTTATTCTCAATGGCAAGTAGTCTAAACATAAATGAAGGTGTAAGTGTTATACTTTTTATAGATGAAATAGATTCACTCTTAGGTACTCGCAGTAGTGAAGTAGGCGGGGAAATTAGGGTAAAAAATCAATTTCTTACAGAGATGGACGGCATTAATGGCAAGTTTAAAAAATCAAAATTGTATGTAATAGGTGCTACAAATAAACCTTGGAGTCTTGAGGCTGGATTTCTTAGGAGATTTCAGAAGAGAATATATGTTACACTTCCAGACAAGGCGTCAAGATTGAATCTATTCAATCAATATACAGCTGCATTACGTAGAGAAAATAGTATGAAAGTTGAGGATTTAGCGAAACTCGCTGAGGGTTATAGCGCCAGCGATATTAAGGACATGTGTCAATCTGCCCAGCTGCGCGTTGTTAACGAGTTATTTGAAAGCGGAAAAGCATTGGAAACAGATGCAAATCCTAGATCGATTACAATGTCTGATTTCAAGGAAATATTTAAGATGAGAAAACCTAGCGTGAGTATCGAAATGATTAAGGCGTATATAGGATGGAGCGAGCAGTTCAAAGCCCTCTAAGTGTATAATGTCTAATCTCAATTTGTAGTCAATTTTCAGTTTTATTACTTAGAAAACAATCAGAGGTATACGCGAAGTCTAACATACTTTGATTCGAATGAGTTGTAAAAATTTAATAGTATGTAATTCGAGATTTCACTGAAAAGAAATTCAAACAGTATATTCACACCTAACCCGTTCGTATCTTCTAAGTCCAATAATAAAATTATCGACTATTGCCAGATTATTGACAATGAATAGGTTTGATTAATGTTTTTAATAATACAGGTAATCGAAGTAAATAGTATTCAAAATCTATATTGCGCCGCGACCTTAGTACAGTCTAATTCCGAAATGTTTCATTGGCATCGCTTGGATTTCGAATAGTTTTCTGCTGCCGATTTGATCTTTTCCTTTGCAATGTCCGCCGTGCCCCAACCGGTGACTTTAACATACTTTCCTGCTTCCAATTCTTTGTAATGTTCAAAAAAATGCTTTATTTCATTTTGAATCCCAGTTGGTATGTCCTTTAAATCAACAACCGTTGAATAGGTAGGATCAACTTTGTGATGAGGTACTGCAATAATCTTAGAATCTTGGCCCTCCTCATCTTCAGTAAGTAGAACAGCCACCGGTCTAGACTTAACCATAGATTTGGGGATAAACGGATCTACACCAAGCACAAGAACATCAATCGGATCGCCATCGTCTTCTACTGTTTTTGGAATTATGCCGTAATTATAAGGATAAGTCATTGCAGTCAGGAGTCTCCTATCTACATTTAAAGCTCCTGTTTCAGTATCGATCTCGTATTTAATATTGCTATTCTTTGGGATCTCGATCAACACGTTAAATTCATCTGGTATTTTATCTCCCGCATCCAACCTATCTATAAAAGACATTTTAAGTTGGTGTCTCTGTAATAAAATATAATCTTATTGTAACTGTAACCAAAAACATAAACGCTGGTTTCTACATCGGCTTCTCTATAAATGGTGCTTCCCAATAAATTCGATATTAAATTAATAGAGAATGACATTCGCCAACACTTGGATAAGATCGATCTTAAATCACTTTTAAAAAATGATTTGAAACAAAATGGAAATGGCAAGCTGATTGGCTACATAGATGGTCCTCCTACCTTGAATGGTGAACCACATGCTGGGCATTTGAGAGGAAGGATCATAAAGGATTTATGGTATAGGTTTAAGACATTACAGAAGAACAATATCATTTTCAGGGCTGGATGGGATACACAAGGTCTTCCAATCGAGCTGCAGGCCGAAAAAGAGCTCGGTCTTACAGGTAGCAAAATTGAAAATATCCGCAAAGTGGGAATACAAAAAATTGTTGATATGTGCAAGAAGATAATAGAACACTATGGTGAACGCTGGAGAACAGTAGATGAACTTCTCGGCATGTCATTTGACTATAAACTTGCATACTGGACCTTTAAAGATGAGTATATTGAACGTGAATGGAGTTATTTAAAGAAAGCATGGAAAAACGGTATTTTAAAGGAATGGTTCCGCGTAGTCGCATATTGTCCATCGTGTCAAACTTCGCTGAGTAATGCAGAAATCAAACAAGGATACGAATCCGTAGAAGACCCTTCATTATTTTATAAGGTCAAGTTAGTCAATGAGGACGCGTATATAATAGTATGGACTACCATGCCATTTACGGTAGTAACCGATGAGTTAGTTGGAGTACATCCCGATGCGAAATATGTTTACGTAAAAGTTCAAAATGAAAGGTGGATTATAGCAGAAAACAGACTGACGGATTTAATGAAGGAAATGCGTGTGGAAGAGTTTTCAGTTGAGAAGATTATAACAGGAAAGGAATTGGATGGAAGACACTATATACATCCATTATTAGATTTAATCCCTGAATTAGATCGATTATCTAAATCAATACATTTTGTTGTGGCAGAATCCTTTGTAGACATAGAGACGGGTAGCGGTATAGTCCATATTTCCCCAGCAAATGGCGAAGAGGATTTCGAAATCGCAGTGAGGAGAAAGATTCCAATATATGCCCCAATTGACGATGCCGTTCACTTTACAGAAAAGGCAGGGTCTTTTAATGGGATGTTTGTAAGAGATGCAGATATTAAGGTCAGTGAAATCCTCGAAAAGGTAGGTTCCTTAATCAAATTAGGAACGATCACTCACCAATATCCAACCTGCTGGAGATCTCATCATAAAGTTGTCTGGCTTGCCAGGCGCGAATATTTCTATATGATTGACAAACTTGAGAATGCTCCTTATGATGCGGCTAATAATGTAGAATATTTCTATGATCCACCAAAAAACCGATTTTTGGAAATCATAAAAGAGAAAGTTCCGTGGTGTATCACAAGAGAAAGACTCTGGGGTACTCCCTTACCAATCTGGACGTGTTCAAACTGTGGACATAAGGAATATCTTTTTTCGAGAGACGAGATAGTGAAAAAAGCATCCAGTCTTCCAGATGGTCCAAATTTTGTGTTGCATCGTCCTGAAATCGACGAAATACGGATTAGTTGTGAAAAATGCAACACAAACATGCAAAGAGAACCCTTTGTTTTAGATACTTGGCACAATAGTGGCGCAGCTCCATATGCTTCATTAACTTACTTGGAATATCAGGAGACAATCCCAGCATTATTTCTTACTGAAGGTATTGATCAAACAAGAGGATGGGCTTATACCCTACTAATAGAGAATGTGATACTAAATTTATCCCCTGTTGCACCATACAGATCATTTCTTTTTCAAGGTCACGTACTAGATGAAAATGGTAATAAGATGAGTAAGAGCATAGGAAATGTTATAGATGCAAAAACGTTACTTACTAACAACGCTGTAGATCTAATTCGCTTTTATTTCATGTGGAAGTCATCTCCAATCGAGGCTCTTAATTTTAGTGTAAAAGAAATGGTTGGTAGGCCACATCAGATACTTAGTACTTTATATTTTCTACATATTTATTTTGAACAAAACAGCAATTACGACAAATTCAACAAACATTCTCATAATCTAAAATGGGCGACTGAGAGCGATTTTCTTGGTGTTGCTGAGATATGGCTACTATCGAAACTTCAGAACTTAAAGAGAACCGTCACAAATAGTTTTGAGTACTGTAGATTTCACGATGGCTCAAAAGCCATTGAAGAGTTTGTAATTAATATTGTTAGCCAAACTTACGTTCCTATGATAAGAAACGACATATGGCAAGACAATATTGAGACGCTTCAGAGACGCTACGTAATCTACTCTGTCTTAGGTCATACACTCTTAGAATTAGAGAAACTTCTGCACCCATTGGCACCATTTATTACTGAATATCTATACCAAGAGTGTTTCAGAAAAAAGGAAAGTATTATGCTTGAAGACTGGCCTATTTATGATGAGCGCCAAATAAACATTGAAGTTGAACGAAGCTTTAACATAGTGAAGGATATAATTTCACTCGCAAATGCTGCTAGAACTAAAGGACACTTGAAAAGACGATGGCCGGTAAATGAAGTGTTAGTTGGATGTACCGATCCTACTTTCATAAATACGTCAGGAATTGGAGAAGTGCTCAGGACCCAACTAAACACAGAAGAGTACAATATTGTGAGGGTAAGTGAGTTTAAGCAGACTATTGATCACATAACAAGTCTGGTGGATAACAAACTGCCGATCGTAGTAAAGGCAGCTCTTGTAACCAGAAATGTTGCTTCAAAGTTGAAAGACAAGAGAATAGTATTAGTTAAGCAGGCATTTGATCAGGCAGACAGAATTGAAATCCTAAGATCAGTTCAGTCTGCCGGCTCTTATGCATTGAAATACAATGGTGGAGAGATCATACTTTCGAATACGGATGTGGAATTATCATACGAGGCATCTGAAGGATTTGAAATGGCAAGTCAGAACGATTTGATTGTGTTCGTTTCTACAGGACGAGATGATAAACTGATAGCAAAAGGCATTTTGCGAGATTTGGCAAGAAATTTACAACAAGTAAGAAAGGAACAAGGCTACAATCCCACGGATATTCTGTCAGCAGCTTATGTTGCCTACCTTGACAATGAGGATATTAATTCAATCTCTGATATAAAGGAGGATTTGACTTATCTGGTCAGGGTAAAGTCGGTAGTGGTAACAAAGCAGCCCATCGATAAAGTGAAATATAAAGACATAGAGTTAGATGGTCGAAAATTGTTGCTGGCAGTAGTCTAGTTAGATGACTAGATTTTCGTAATTGACAAGCGTGATTGACAGAGATCATAGTCACTCGTAGTAAAATCATGGTAACAATTATTGGATTTAGTTAAATAACGGAGTGTGAACTGATTGCAGATGATAGTATAGTATCAATAATTAGATTTTAGCCGCAATCCCTAACAACTAGCTATTTGGTTAATATTTAAATGCATAGTAATGCGGCGAATCTAGAACCTAGTTGATATGACCTCGTGAAATAGTTTTTGTTTTTTGATTCTGCTACACTTAGGAAGAGGTAATTTTTAATTAACCCCCAGTTGCTTTTCCGTATGTGGATGTTTATACAGATATAAGACCTTGGGGAAAATTTGAGAAGTTCCATGAGAATGAATCATGTACAGTAAAGCTGATTTATATCAATTCTAACTCACGTCTAAGCCTCCAATACCATCAACATAGATGGGAATTTTGGAAATTGCTAAAAGGTACTGCGGAAATAGAACTTGACAACCATAAAGTTGTTTTGAAAGAGGGCGAAAACATCAAGATAGATACCGGTGTGAAACATAGAATTAAAGCCATTGAAGATTGCGTTTTGCTAGAGATTTCGTATGGAAAATTTGACGAAAATGATATTACAAGAATAGAAGATGATTATGGTAGAGTGAATTAGGAGAATTAACTTTGTAAGAAATAAGGTGTTGGCACTTCGTTTTAAATGTGATCATAAATTTTAAATTATAATACGAAAACCTTCATAGACATATGCTTATTGCAGTCAAGATATCACTTCAAATATTGACGAATAAATTTGATCCTATTATCGAAATACAAATAAAGCCCTAACATTGCTTTACGACTATGAGCGAAAGCAAGAAACCACATATGAATTTGGTGGTTACAGGTCACGTTGATAA
>JARBAU010000383.1 GCA_029237525.1 Nitrososphaerales archaeon
ATCATCGTTACTAGCGATGGTGCTGAATTCGAAACATTTGATTCTAAACCTGAATTTACTGTTACCTGTATTGCCAATTCGGGGGGCGATAGTATAACTGCGTCAGAAGGAAGAGGTGTTACCGGTGGATGGAAGGACTTGTTTGAATTCTGTGACCATTTGCAATATGCAAGAATAGCTTCCGAAAGAGCTGTGAAGTTGTTAGAAGCAAAGCATGTATTGGGCGAAAAAAGCACGGTTATACTTGACCCAGGGATGGTGGGACTTATATCACATGAGGCAATCGGACACATGGTTGAAGCCGATTTTGTGTTGTCTGGCTCTATTGTAAAGGATAAATTAGACACTGTAGTTGCAAGTGAAAAGATAACGCTCGTCGATAGTGGCCGATCCCCTTACTCTGGCGGGGCTGCTGGCACCATGGCAGTAGATGATGAAGGTGTGATAGCAGGAGATACGGTTTTGATAGAAAATGGTAAACTTAACTCGTTTTTACATAATAGGGAAACAGCATTTCTTTTTGATACAGAACCTACGGGAAATGCTCGAGCTTTCGAATATACTGATGAACCAATCATAAGGATGAGGAATACCTTTATCAAACCGCGAAATGATAAACTTGAAGATATTATTAAGGAAACCAAGTACGGTTATCTTGTTAAAGGCCCAAGAAACGGACAAGCAGATGCTAACGGAGAGTTCATGTTTGGTGCCCAGGAGTTGCATCTTATTGAAGGTGGTGAAATCAAAGGCCTAAAACGAGGAGCAACCATATCTGGAAATGCATTTGATGTCTTAAAGTCAGTTGATATGGTCGGAAATGATTTCTCATACGGTATAGGAACGGGATATTGTGGGAAATTTCAAGTTGCAAAAGTAGATGGAGGTGGGCCACATCTACGTTGCACAGCTACAGTTGGGAGTCTTGGGTGAACTATCCGATGCTTAACAGTATTTGTGAATATGCAGTAAAGGAGGCAGAGAAATCTGGAGCGACGGAAGCGGAGGCATATGCGATGACAAATCGCGAATCTGAGGTGTTGATAGAAAACAACGATATAAAGCAAGCCAAATCGCATACCATTGCTGGTCTAGGTATCAGAATTTTCGTAAATCGACGATTAGGATTCTCTTACGCTAATACACTGACACAAGAAAGCATAAAAAGAAGTGTCACTCGGGCAATGAAAGTAGCTTCTGCATGTCCTGAAGATAAATTTAACGTATTACCGATAGCTCCAAAGAAGGACATACATGGGCCTAAACTCTTCGACCAAGCAGTAGAATCGTTCACAGTGACTGAATGTACTACGCTTGCCTCAGAGATGCTAAGAGCCGCGAAATGCGTTGACAATAGAGTAAGCGTAGACAGTGGAAACTTTACAAATTCCTTCATCAATCACTCCATATACAATTCTAACGGAGTCTGCCATAGTGAGAAAATTACATCATTTTTCTGGTCAATATTGGGTATGGCCATAGATGGAAGTGACGTGTCTAGTTTTGATGTTCAGACCGATGGTTGTCATATGTTAGCCGATGTAAATGTATCTACCTCAGCTGAGAGCCTTGCAAAAAATACTCTCAAATCGTTGGGTGCCAAGAAAATTGATAGCTTTAACGGCGATATGATTTTGAGCCCTTATGCAGTATCAGAATTGCTCCTCGAGACCGTTGCCCATTCCATAAACTCTGATTCAGTTCAAAAGAAGACAAGTAGATTTCAAGAAAAAATCGGGAAATTAGTCTCCTCCGATCTTCTAACGATCGACGACGATCCGACAGATTCAAGGAGTCTAGCAGCCGCTACTTTCGATAGGGAAGGAGTTCCACACTCACGCACGAAGATTATCGAATCAGGCATTCTGAAAAGTTTCCTTTACAATACTTATACTGCGGCAAAGGATCGCGTTGAAAGTACTGGGAATGCAGCAGGAGGTCCAAATACACCTCCTGTCGTTTCGTCAACCAATCTAGTGATTAGTCCAGGTTCATGTGACTTGGGGACTCTTGTAGCTGAAGTCAATCGAGGTATTGTACTAAACAGGTTCTCTGGTAACGTGAATCCTATTAGCGGTGAATTCTCCGGAGTCGTGAAAGGAGGACACTACATACTAAACGGAGAGATTATCTTTCCGGTAAGAGAGGTAATGATTGCAGGAAATGTGTTCGAAGCGCTGGCAAATATTACAGGGCTATCAAGGGAACGAAAATGCTTTTCAGACTCTGTTTTGCCTCATATCCGAATTGAGAATATCGCATTTATCGGACAATAAGTGTTGAGTCTATTCAAAAAGTGCGCTTTTAGATGTCAATTATAATGGAGCGTGTATAACTCCAGATTCAGATTAAGGACACTGTAAGACCGAAGAATTAATGCCGTGACTGCTTGTTTTCGATGATTAGAACAAGTTAAACATTTCAAAATGAAATATACATCACTTTGAATATTTAGGATATATGGAGAGATATGACATAGCAATTGTAGGAGGAGGACCAGCTGGTCTCTCAGCTGCATATTCAGCTTCTAGAGAAGGGTCAAAAGTTATTTTGTTTGAGAAAGACGCTTCCATAGCTCATAATATCCGAACTAGCGGTGTGACATGGATAAGTAGCATGGACAAGCTCGGAATTTCTGGCAGTTTTTATAATCCAATAAAGAATTACTCATTTATCTCTCCATCAAATGAGATTATGATCTCAGGCGAACGCGCAGAATCTTGCGTACTAGATGTTCGTAGGGTCTACCAGCATCTAGCCTTTGAAGCGGCGGCAGCTGGTACTAAGATTATGGTGCGCAGCACCGTCCACGATATTATCAAGGATATGAGCGGTAATCTAGCAGGCCTCAAAGTTAGCACCCCAGAAGGAAACCTCACCATAGAAGCCTGTATGTTCATAGATGCAAGTGGATTTAATAGTGTTGTAGCAAAGCGAATGGGAGTCGTGAATGGTTGGAATTCTTACGGAGTGGGTGCAGAGTATGAGTGTTACTGCGAAAAGGTCGAAGTAGATACCTGGAATTTAATGGTCGGAAGTTCATACTCTTCTGCTGGGTATGCATGGGTCTTTCCGGTTTCGAAAAATCGGATTAGAGTTGGTGTGGGAACTGGGAAACCATATTCGAATGAAGACCCAACTACACAACTACATTCAATTTTGCAAAAGAAACTTAAACCATTAGACAGGATGGGAAGAATCGAGCCCGTGGAATTTCATTTTGGATTCATACCAAATGATGGTATACAAAGGCCAAGTGTTTATGATCGCCTGATACTCGTAGGTGATTCTGCTGGTCAATCGAATCCGCTCGTTCTAGAAGGTATAAGATACGCTATAGAATTCGGCCGATTAGCAGGCGCTATTGCAGCTAAAGCGATATCGAAAGGATCCTATAAAGAATCGCTGTTAGAATATGAAAACGTCTGGCGAAAACAAATTGGATCGAAAATTAATTCAGCATTGAAGGTTCAATCAAGATGGATGGGTCTATCGGATGCTGAATGGGATAGGGAAATTGATATTTTAAGAGATTTATCTGCAGAGGAATTTTTAGATTTCATTAAGGCTGAATTCACTACGAAAAATGTACTCAAGTTGGCCATGAACCATCCAAAATTAGCTGCGAGAAATCTTTTTAATCTGGTTCTTAGACGTTAAAGCAAGATTTTTATATCATTCTAAATCAGCACTTGATAACTTGGTTGGGGAATCGAGTAGCGACTTTGCACCAATACTTTACATGTTGGGGTTTGGTCTGGTAGCTTCAATTCCTGCTCTAATTATTTCAAAGTTAATCTCACCTCGAAAAAGATACAATCCGGTCAAATTCCTTCCGATGGAGTGTGGTCAAGTACCGAGTGGAGAAGGTCGTACCCATTTTATGATGCAGTACTATGCCTATATTTTGATGTTTGTTGTTTTCGACGTAATGGCGATTTTTTTGTATATTTGGGCAGTATCTTTATTTTCAATACCAAAGACTGCTACTCTACCAATGATGGGTTTTCTGGGTATAATGTTCGCAGCAATGGGTTATGCCTTGTATTTATCAGGGAGGAAAGGAATATGGTAAATATTTGTTCTCTGATAAACATTAAATATTATCGTCGTAAACGAGAAGGTGAAGGGCCATGTTAAAGGACTTGATAAACCCTACAAACTTCAATATTCTAATAGGCAAACTCGGTGATGTGTTGGTAAAGGCCCTCGATCAGCCTCTAGGATATGCCATTAATTGGGGGAGAATTTGGTCTTTGTGGCCTGTACATCTAGAAACTGCTTGCTGTAGTGTTGAATTTGGGGCTGCATCTGGACCAAGGTACGATGTCGAAAGATTCGGTATTATAGAAGCTTTCGGGTCGTTACGACAATGCGATTTGGTCGTTGTTCAGGGTACAGTTACTAGAAAAATGGCTCCAAGGCTTAGAATGGTCTATGATCAGATGCCTGACCCAAAGTACGTAATAGCAATGGGAGCATGCGCAATTACTGGGGGTTTGTACATAGATTCATACAACGTTCTTCCAGGGGTTGATGGAATAATTCCAGTC
>JARBAU010000384.1 GCA_029237525.1 Nitrososphaerales archaeon
CAGCGTTATTTGGATAATCTATTGCATAAGGATGCCACCATTTCGAAGCCCATCTAGGTATTGCTCCAACACCTGTCCGAAATTCAAGCCTTCCGTCGGAAATTTCCTGTACTGTCAGAGCTTGTTTTGCTAAAAGAGAAATGTTCCTATATCCAGGAAGGATATACGTTATTACGGGTCCTAGTCTAATCTTCTGAGTGATTGCTGATAAATTAGAAATTATTGTCCAACAATCTAGATCAATATCGGTTAAAGACTCGCCATAGTAAAATCCATGATATCCTAATTTTTCCGCAAGTAGGCACGTTTCTTTGATCCTATGGTAATCAGTTCCCCATATCTCAAGACAGAAAAGAGGATCTAACATTATTTGGTTGTGTCGAATAACTCCTATATATCTAAGTGCACATCTGATATGATAGAGCACCGAGAAGAAGTTGCTATTACACACCTGAATTTTTTTCCACTTCTATCAAACAGATTTGTTTAGTATTGTAATATATCCTAACTACATGACAATCTCATATAACTAAAACATTTAATTCCATTGATTAGCGAGATATATGTTCTGCAAGTAGGTAAGGCGGTATTATTGTTAACTTGTATACCTTTGTTGCTAGTAGTAAATATCTACCCAGTCCATCATGCCTATTCACAAGGACCTTGCTATCCTTCTAATTACACAAACATCGGCGAGATTGCCCGCTATCGTGATTCTGCATTTCATCCTGTACGAGGATTGGGGCAGGTTGGTTACACTTTCATTGATCTTGGGCCGGATGTTCGGGCGTCAATAACAACGATACTCTTCACCGATGGCTCAAAGAATATTTCTACATTCATTCATACCCCCTACCGACTTTTCTTCCACATCCATTTGATATTCCCCTTTGAACTTCTCAAAACGACAAGAAGTGGAGACTCGCTAATACATATTTGAATATAATGCCACGAAACCTTTTCCATCCCACAGGATCCACCAGATGGTCCCAATTTATGGAAGGGATCTCCTTATAATAAATCCGCCGACCAATGCGACTAATGCTTTCGTGATTCACTTTGATTCACCACCTAAAGATTATCAATATTACAATCAAAATGTACTGAAAAATATTGTTGATCAACTGTTGCCTTTTGAGGTCGGTAACGATACTTTTAGGCCTGTTCGAGTTGGAGTTGTCTGTAATATTTCCTAGTTGCTGCTATCTTGTTATCTATGACTGTCTAAAAATCACTCCTTTTAAAGACTGCTTATAGAACAATAGTCGTAACTTTTAATAATATTCTACGGAGTGAAAAAATACAGAATAGCAATTAATGGCTATCGATTTATGATATTGAGTATGTTTCCATCAGGGTCTTTGAACCAAGCAACTTTCATGTCACCGGCAATGTGAAGATCGCCATCTCGTGTAATGTCTGGCATGTCATAGTGTTCAAATGTTACACCCTTAGCCTTGAATGCTTCAACGACTCGTTCGATATTAGCTCCGACTGTCCATGTCACCGCTGTCGCCTTGTTGGTTCCTGCATACTGCGATCTATAGACGTTGATGGTTGAGTTTCCACTTTTGTAAATAACAACCTCCTGACCTTCAGCTCCTACCTGATCGAGACCTAAAATATCTCCATAGAATTCTTTTGCGACTTCTAAATCCTTAACCGCTAAGTTGGCTGCCGCATTTTTATCATTTAAAATCTTCACATTCGAGGCCTGACTTTCAACTAGTTTTTCGGCTTCTTTTACATTTGATGTACTCATGAATATAGTATACTAATTATAGTATAAAAATTAGTAAGGGATCAATAGTATAGTTACAATCAAAAACCAATTTGATACACTCATAAACATGGTTGTAAAAATAGTATTTTAAATTCAATGAGCTAAAATGCTTGTATTTTGACGACGATAAAATTCAACTGCATATACGTGCTTACACTTGGCATTGTGGCGCGCATAATCTGAACATGAACAAACCCAATCAGATTTGGTTGCAGAGACGGTATAAGTATTAAAACCAGATCTCGATCTAACACCGTTGTTATGGCGCCATTTGTTTGGGCAATCAATCTGCCAAGTTCTTCGCAGTGAGCTAATCGTCTAGGCATCTTTAGGCACCGCGCGCCTCACGATATACAGTATACATAAATTATATTACCATCCTATGATATCAGTCTACATAAGGGTAGAGTATATTTATAACCTGCCATTTCTCATATCATATTATAACTTTATGTGCGGGATGATTAATCCGGACGGATTAAAAGGTCCAATAATGCCCGATGCGTTCCGTATTAATTGAATTAGTAACGACAATTATCCGCATAATTGAATTAGGTTTCACCTTTTATAATCGTCCAAGTTGAATAATACCTAGGCTTAATCTCCAAAATAACATAATCACCTTTTTTTGTCTCCCTTAAGTAATTCTCATCCGCTTGTACGTATCTAGACGCTATATTCATAAAAATTGGTGTGGTGTATCCAATATCTTCATGAATTGAAACATCTCCCTTTCCACGAACACCCTTATACTGATCTGGTCTTGAATCATCAATACAAAATGAGATGGTCATGTTTTTCTCTAGATTGCGTATCATTTTAGATAACTTTTTGTTTGTTCCAACATACAACCTGTCATTTAGACTGTCAAAATAGTACCATGTAGGACGGACATCATCTGGCTCTCCTTTCTCATCGATTGTACCCAGATGAACCAAAAGCTCGGGCGTTTTTAAGAATTCTGTCAATTCCTTTGCATTGAGTGGTAGTGTACCTAATTTGCCATGGGCGTTAATGATTTTAATTCCGGTGGTTGTAGAATCACTCATAATTACTAATATAACGCTCCTTGCTTGAAGAAAGGTGATTGAATTTTTTCAATGTCATAAATCTTTGTAACCACTAACATTAACAATAATAATAGATCAAATATTGTTATTAAATATGCAAGGAAAGAAAAGTATAGTTGTAGTGAATAAAATACAATAATAAAGTCGCCAATAATTCTGTTTTTCCCAATGCAAACTTTGAGCATGCATTTCGAGTAAGATGAGAAAAGAATTTGTAATTCTACAGGTCTTACCTAAGGAAGAATTGAAATTATAGGAACAACAGTAAAGTAGAATTAGAATGTATAAATTATCCCGGGTATCCCTGGTGCAATTAGTCGATGGGCAATAGCGCACGGCGTTGTAATTAAGGTTCGTATTATGTTTAGCTCTTAGCCTTAGTGGACTTCTGTAAGCTTGCCTTTAATCCTGCTACAAGATCCTTAGTCTCTTCCTCTTTGACTTTTTGTGGCTCGACGACTACCATCCTGCCCTTGATCTTTGATTCTATCAGCTTTTCCAGCTCTTTAGCCTATGTATCGGAGTACCTGCTTAGATCAAACTACTCACTAGAGGGTTTTCAACTAGTAATTTTTCCAATGATAGTTCTTTATTATCGACGGCGTCACGATGTAGGTCCTTTAACTCGCTAATTTCATTAACTGGTCGTATGCCATCGATATAATGAAGTAGATGCATACTATTACTCTCTGATAAGGTCGAAGGACAACATGCTCCTATCCTTAAGTACTATTTTTCAAAGTGCAATTTTTAGTTCAGTTAGTTCTTTTATAAGAAGTGAATATACATTATCATTTTTGTTCTTATTGTCTGGAGCTACAAAATAGCTTCTCAATTGGGCATCATTTTTTATAACGAATCCTGTGACCATTCGTACATAGTTGAAGGAAAAATCTGCATTTTTGTAGATAAATATACACCTATTGGAATATTGACCAACCCAAAGCTTATACTTCCATTCCAGGTTTTCGAAGCCAAGCATCATCTTCTCATCTCTCAGATGAGCTTCATCGATTTATTAATACACCAATATAATGAGAATGCTTAACTTTATCATTTTGCATATCCAATATAGAGATGTAAACAAACAAGATTGATAACTGACAATACATATCCTAAAGCTATAATCAATACAGCTAGAGTAGCTAGGCTAGCAACGGCCGATTTAGAATACAAACCACATCTGGTACCAGTTGTATTTGTATATGATAATAATCGTGATTTTTACTTTATACCAATAGATAAGAAGACTAAGCGATCTAGACCTGAAAATCTAAAAAGAGTAAGTAACATAAAAGAAAATCCAAATGTTGCATTATTGATAGATGAATACAATGAGGACTGGACAAAACTTTATTTCATTATAATTCAAGGGAAAGCTTCTATAATAGGATATATTCAATATGTTATTCTCATAAATGTTGAAAAATTACATTATCACGATGTCCGCGAACGTGTGTACATGGAGTTTCAAGAAAATATCTTGTATCATCCTAGTATTATCGATCCTAATGACTCGTTGATATTTGTACTCTATGATGAAAATGTATTCAAAGTAGATTCAGTTCTGACTACAATCGACTCCTTTGATGGAGTTAAAAATGCAGATGTATACATACTAACTGAATGGCAATATTACGACGATTGGATAACAAGAGAAATTGACGAAAGATTATTAACAAAATCTTCACTGTCGCGCAAATCAATAAAGGTTGCCGATGCATTTAAGATATAGATTCTGCAAAAATTTGCAGTCAAACTTTAGACTAACCATATTATCTACTGATAAGTTTAACAAACAAACCGGTTAACCCTCCAAACCCACGACAAATGATGTTAATATTGTGCCATTACAAACGTAGACAAAGCAATCAATAGAAGATCACTTTCAATGATTAATGAAGCTTGTTTGGATAATAATATCTACCATGATATAAGTAGTTCACACATATCCGAACAACGAGGAATAAAGTGAATATATAAATTAGAATTGGTTCGATTGTTATCGCTTGTTACCAATTTTATAAAATGTTGGCATTCTGGCAGGAAGCTCTTCACTACGCCCCGCGAGAGCCAGCTAAAGGTGGATGGATGGTTCTGCGTGATCCTGATGGAAGGGGGCCAAACGTGTCTCTGAACCAGGTTCCGCGAAAGAACTCTGTAAGGAGTAAGGAGTAGATTACATCTTGATCTATATACTAACAACAGAGAGTCAGAAGTAGAATGACTAGTAACGATTGGGGCAGATCGTTACCCATGGAGATATAGACAAGGTGCTGACTTTGTCGTATTGGAAGATCCAGATGGTAATCTCTTCTGTGTGGTTCAGGTAAAGGGAGAGACTATTAGGTAAGATACCGAAACTAAATATCCTAACACATACAAAAATGGATGATCTACCTACACATTATAATAATAGCAATATCTTATTATCGATTAATTTAGTATGTTGCCATTAGAGGAATACTCGAATGAAAACTTCATGACATATGTTCACGGTAATCGCTATGACAAGCATAGAATTTTAATATTTAGATATTGCTTTAGGTTTGAATTAATATAGTTAATCTATATTTTTGAATATGATTTGATTATTCTTCATTATCCCTATGATACATAGACAACAACACGTTTTAGAATCCTCTTACAGATGTGAAGAATGTGGCAAATCATTTTGTAGTCGAGGAAAACTTGACGACCATATTCATCAAATCCACGGAATCTAATGTGACATGACACAATAATAATTATCATTATTCAGGGCTTGAATATTCAAGAATCTAAATAAGAATTTTGGATTAGAAATATACAAAATAATAAAGCTATTTCAACTGCTAGCAAAAGATTAATAGTAGATATGAACTGCACCTTACTCCGTTGAGAGATAATAAAGAACTGATTAAATCATTTATAGAGGAAGTTTTTAACAAGCATGATCTCGCTGCTATTGACAAATATCTTGTGGCAAATCTGACCGATGGCTCTGGAAAAACTCTAGAATCATTTAAAAAATTCTTGACCTGCACTCTTTTCTGGTTTTCCAGACCTACATGTAAACATAGAACATATACTTGCTGAAAATAATTTTGTTCTAGTATTTCTTAATTTTACTGGAACGCATAGAGGACAGTATGAAGGATTACCAGCTACGAACAAATCAGTGATAAACAGATCTGCTGATCTTTATAGGATAGAAAATGGCAAAATTGTAGAACACTGGGATGTAGTGGACAGATTGGATCTCTTAAAAAAGATATGAGCAATCACTTTTAATAATGGCTATCAATGTCTAAAACAATAGGCCTGTATACATATTATTCTTTAGTTTCTTCTACTTTACATAACACACTAGATAATAGATCTACATAATTGCAAACAAGAAAGCTTTTATAATTACTATTTAATTAGCCGATAGAATCTTAAATTATGCCATATGACAAACTGGCATGAAAGTCCACAAATGATAGTTATGCACTAAAATCTGTAACCGAGTGCAACGGTCAGATCTTTGTATTTCTGATTAGTGAATCTGAATTAAAATCTAAAACTAGGGCTACTACTACTGCCGCAGCAGCATAAGATTCATAAATCAATGACAATACAAGAACCAAATGGTTAGGCAGTTGGACATACATACATTAAAATTATTATAAAGAATGCCAGCAACTATCAGGAGTTAATGACATTATTAAGATCAAGGACATTAAGTGTATCGATAAACTGTAAACCTAAAACAATATATGAATTTGTTCTAAATCTAGAGAATCTGGACATGAACAGATCAACCCTGATTGAGTTCCAATGACGGTATAAGTGTTGTTACCAGATATCGATCTGACTAGATAATTTAATCATTGATCATCGAAATGGCGCCACTTGTTTTGACTATGAGTTTGTCTAGCTCTTCACCGTTAACAAGTTAGCTAGGCGTCTTTAGGCACCACGGGCTTCATGATATACAGCATACTTAAAATTATATTACCATCATATGATATCAATCTACATTACGGCGCAGTATTTTTGATAATATTTATAACCTGCCATTTCTCATATCGTATTATAACTTTATGTCCGGGATTATTAATCCCGGATTGGTTAAGAATCCATATCATCATAATGTGTTAGACTTATTGTGTATTAACAGAATTAATATGTTGATCCGCATAGACTAGCTGCTACTATCTATAGATATCATCAATCGAGGGTCGGTAGATATTAAGTTCATCACCGATCATGATAGTTTTACCTGTGAATCTGATCCTTTAATTTTGAGTAAGTTTGAGCAACTTTAATAGCTCTGATTTATGTGCTGCCGGATCTTTGTACTTTATATGATGCTCTATGGATTCCAGATGAATGTTCTTTATCTCAGGATGCAATATAC
>JARBAU010000385.1 GCA_029237525.1 Nitrososphaerales archaeon
AATTCTGCCTGCCTAAAGGGGCGAGCTTGATACTACGAGTTGGCGCTACCCAAGTAGTAGTTTACGCAAATCAACATCAGTGACATGCCAAAGTTCAACCATTCTTCCATTTTGAAGTCTGTTTAGACTTATACCTCTATTTTGAATAATTTCTATATTGGTTCTCTGGTTGTCATAAGAAGTTGCTTTCGGTGTCAGTGAACCCTTCTAATATGCACCTACGAGATCCTGGCAAGCTTCTGAGCAATCATTGTCACCATCACAAAATTGAAACCATCTAATGCGTCTAATGAAACCTTAAGATCATGCTTTGCTCCTGCCACTCCTATTCCAGGAGATTCCATGTATGTAGATTGTCTTTTTTACCTCTAAAGAAAATTATTAAAAAAGTTACGACTATTGTCCCATATGTATTGTATAAAGACTTTCTAACTATCCTCGGCTACATCCAGAAAACATCTATTGTTGTCATTCATCATATAACTAATGTTTCTCTAGTTCCAACATGAATAATGATTCATCAGAAGATGGGTGTGCCGTTAACAATATGTGAGCTCGTGAAAGTTTTAGTCAGTTATTTCCATTCCCATGATTTCTCAGTAAAGTTGCCCTCGCTGTCGATAACAGACTCAAAGACTCCAATCATATTATTAAGAAACGCTAGTTTACCTGTAGACGATGTGCTAAAGAAATGAGAACCACGCCAGCTCATTTTCCCTGAATTGTCATGTCTTCCTATTCCTTCACCAGTATAGGTTGCCACTTCTGATCCTTCGGCCGTAACAACTGCATTTCCTTTGCCGTGAAAGATTCCTTTGGTATTTGTTGGTTTTCCTACATAGGTTAGTATAACCTTTACTTGTACTCCGTTTATGCTCCCACTTGCATATAGAGATGTTTCAATTGAAGGACCTTCTATATCCAAAACTCTTTGATTTGTAACCTTACCTTTCAATTCTGCAATTTGTTCGCCTAACATACTGATTTAGAAGAAATGCTTGTAGGTTTTATGTTTAGTTGTTCCAGTGTATTGATTCTCGTAGCGGTAAGTCTTTGAATTTAACATGAAAGTCGAGCACACAGTAATTTAGTTGCAGTAGTGGTAGTGGTAGTAACTGTATGCTTACCAAACAAGAAAGTTAATACCAACTAGTAAATAATCACTCTTAAAGATAAATAACTCCATATTGAAACAAATCTATGAAAGCCGGAATACTGTTGCCACAAACAGGAGAGTCTGCAACAAGAGAAAATGTTCTATTTATTGCAAAGGAAGCTGAAAAGGAAGGCCTTGATTCTCTTTGGGTATTTGAACGCCTCTTGTGGCCCATAAAGCCCAAAACACCATATGTTGCAACACCTGATGGTTCTCTTCCTGTTCAATACCAAAATGTACTTGACCCACTGGAGATACTTACATACTTGGCGGGTCATACTAACCAAATTTCTTTAGGGACTTGTCTAATTGATATGCTATTTCACAATCCAGTAGTGCTGGCAAGGCGATTTGCAACACTAGATGTCTTATCGAGTGGACGTGTTATTGCAGGTCTAGGAATCGGGTGGTCAAAAGATGAGTATGAAGTCTCTGGCATACCTTTCGAACATAGAGGACAAAGGGCAGATGAATTCTTACAAATACTAAAACGAATTTGGACTGATGAGGTAGTCGAGTTTAAAGGTCAGTTCTATTCTATACCAGCTTCAAAAATCGGACCTAAACCTGTACAGAAACCTCATCCTCCAATACTACTTGGCGGTTTTAGTCCAAAGACATTTTTACGAATAGTAAACTATGCAGACGGTTGGATTCCAGTTGCTGGATTTGGATCCTTAGAGCAGCTAAAACAGACTATAGATATCTTAAGAGAAGACGCTAGAAAAGCAAACAAAGACCCTTCAAAGATTCGTATATTTACATTGGCATATCCAAATGTGCAAGATTCTTCTTCCTCCTCAGAGGTGCAGAGATTGCCCATGACAGGTACAATTGAGCAGATTGGAACGGATATTAATCAAATTAAAGTGATGGGAGTAGAGCATATAATATTCGGATATGCTTTTTCCCCACTAAGCAAGGAAATGAAGAAAATGGTTGAGATAACAAAACAATTTGCTAGATTTGCTAAATAAAAAAGACTAAGGTTAGATACAGTAACTAAATTTTATCTACTGGCAGAAATCCAGTCTCATCGATTTATTATTCATATTATATTTTTATTCCGACTTTGTCGAAGAATGGCTTTAAATCGGAATACAAAAATTTGGCTTCAGTATCTTACTTGCATAGGATACTTAAACTATATTGGAATTATTGATAGATATCTTTTTGATGCTATCATTTGTTCCTACTCTAACGAGCAATGATATCGATTGTTATTATCTGTTATTTAGTAGTATTATTCTGGGTAAACCATACTAGCTTTGATCCGTAGTAATATAAAGAATGTTGACTATCAGAACACATAGTAGAGTAATCTATGAGTGATAACAAGAACCTTCACATTACTTCCAATTCTCGTCCACTACGGGAACGCGTTGGATTAATTGTCAATGGTATTAATGCAGCGACTGCTGTTACTACTGTTGTTGCAGCAGAAGATGCGGGAGTACGACAGATATGGATGTCACAGCCACCTAACTTGCCAGATGTCTTGACTACATTCGCGGCAGTGGCATCAAAAACATCCTCAGTAAATCTTGGAACATCAATTGTGCCAACCTACCCACGACATCCACTTGTCCTAGCTCAACAAGCTCTCGCATTACACGATATAGCGCCCGATAGAGTGCGACTAGGAATAGGTCCTAGTCATAGCTTCATTATAGAAAAAATGTATGGGTTACAGCAAAGCAATCCGTTATCCCATTTACGAGAATATATGGAAGTCTTGCGTATGGCACTCTGGGATGGGAAAGTCAGCCATCATGGAAATTTCTATAATGTTGAAGCAGAATTGGTCCGCACTGCACAGATACCGCTTTTAATATCAACACTAGGAAAAATGTCTTTTCATATGGCTGGAAAAATTGCTGACGGAGCACTTACATGGGTATGTCCTATACCGTATTTGCTTCACACAGGAATTCCAACTTTGCGATCTTCCGCGGTTACCGTTGGACGGTCGGCTCCCCCATTGATTGCACATGTACCTGTAATACTAAGTGATAATCGAGCTTCCATTCTGGAAGCAGGACATAGATATCTAGATTTCTATGCCAAGATTCCGTTCTATGCCAACATGTTTTCTAATGCAGGCTTTCCAATAGCTTCTGAACAGGTGATACCTAATGTTCTTATTGATAATTTAGTGATCTCCGGAAACGAAACAACCATTGAGAAGCGACTCACTGAACTTCTTGGAATAGGTATAGACGAGATAATGATGTCTCTAGTACCTATTTCAGGTATGAATGAAGATGAGCAGCAAGCAAAACTTATGCATTTGGTCGGTCAGCTGGGTGCGTGAGCCTTCTTGCAAATTGTATTTCTCATTTATTTCCCCTCTCCCAAAATTTCCCACAATATATATCTAATAATCTTGTTCACAAGTTTATATCACGACAATTGACAACAAGATTCTATATTATTTATTATTGATGGAAGTAATACTGAGGCATGTAAGTAAAAGTTACATACTAAACTGCTTTAACTTAACTATGTCATCCCAAGAAAATATAGGCACGGTTAGACGGGCTATGGAAGCTTTTAATACAGGGGATATAAGCAAGGTTCACGAGTTTGTAAGTTCAGAATATATTAATAGAGAGTCGCAGAAGGCTAAAGATTCGTACAGATCACAACTTAGAGGACCCGAAGAATTCATAGATACGATTAGGAATCTGCGTAGTGCCTTTCCCGATCTTTATTATGAAGAACAAGAGATCATTTCTCAGGATAATAAAGTAGTTCTTATCGCAAACGTAACTGGTACTCACACAGGTAATTTCTTTTTTGTTCCTCCGACAGGAAATAAAATCTCATACGAAGCAGTGCATGTTCACACAATTGGTAAGGACTGAAAAATAATTGAACATAGAGCAATAAGAGACGACCTTAAGTTTATGTTGCATTTGGGACTTGTTAAAGCTGCATCTCCTGAGTACGAGAAATTTTTCAAAACATGGAAGGAGATAGACTGATGACAATTAATCTAATTTTTTCAAATACTTAGATTAGATATTCTCTGCAAAATAACACAAATCAAACAAGACTAAAGATTACATTCAAACTTAGCGGACAGAATCGAAAGAATTCTGTAGAATCGTTTAAAACATCATTCTGTAAATAAAAAGAATTGGTATCAGAGGCAGACATTTCATCTGTCTGATCCTAATTCAAGATAGTTTAGCCACTTGCTGGTTTTACTTTGTTGCGTTACCTGAAGTTGAATTTCCTGGAGGTGCTGGACCTGCTGAACTAGCACCACCTGGCGGAGGGCTATTCATTGGTGTTCCACCGTAGCCTTGTGCATGCGCAGACTGGATCGATAATGTATTTCCAGACATGGTAGCCGCTATTCCAACTGTCAATGATGCTACGATCATTGCAAAAAAGATTGCCTTTGTTTTTGTTATCATTTTAGATTGAATAGGAAACATTTTTTATAAGCACTTGTTATAAAGGATTTTTAAAAACCCGAATTAATTATAGGAATATATATTATCTCTGATTTTTATTATACATCAAATACAACATATGCGTGTAATACTGTAAAACTCCTCTAAATTAGTTTGCTAGATAACTTAGAATATTGGTATAAATCAGGTCAGCACTTTAGATCCTGACTTTTTTTGAAGTTGAATGATGAAATTTTCTAAGATGTCCAGTCTAAAAAATGCACCCAGATATTAACCGACTTCGCGGTATCCATTCCTGCGTGCACCGGTCATGGTTAGTAATTTCTTCGCCATCATGTAACGTCATATATGATATCATATATGGTCTTGTGACAAATGGAGTAACAGTTCTTGCTGTCAATTATGAAAATCGTTTTCTATGATATCGTTGCTTCTCTATACATCATAGGTAGATTTCGTTAACTCGTCAGGGAAGGAAGCTAGGATAGTCTAATTCTATGCACATTAGAAAAACGATCATAAAATTAATTGACGACTATCTCTATATTCTATATGTTATCACATATGCTTTATGCAAAAACTTTGGCATAAAGGGAATACCACTCTTTAGCGATATTATGGCTTCAATAAGAAATTACTGAATGCAGCTTTTTCCAAATGGTCTTATCAGGTTTACTTACGCATTGCATTATGATTAGTTCTAAAGATGTCCGATTCCGGAAGTAGGACTACCCCTAAGGATAAGTTCCATTGCTGCCTTAGTAATGCCATGCAAAAGATTGAATCTTCTGTAAAAAATGCAAAAAATATTATAATGGAGTGGATGCATGCTGTAGAGCGTCGGGACTATCAATCACTCAGAGGCATTGTGAGCGACAACATATCGTATGTGGGTCCTCTTAATTCGTTTAATAGTGCTGAGCCATACCTGAAATATTTGGAACACCTGAGCCTACCAAAATTTGACATCAAAAAGGAGTTTGCAGATAGTAACGATGTCTGCCTTCTCTATGAGTTACCTATTGGCACGCCGCCGGTAACCAGCTTTGTATGTGCGTGGTTTCATGTCAATGACGATGGGAAAATAAGCTCGATTAGGGTAATTTTCGATCCACGGCCATACATTCAACATAAGTAGTTGACGTTCAGGACAGTCTTCTAGCGTAGCATTTACGTCGAACTAGAGGCAACCATTTCTTTTTTTAGTGCCAGAACATCATCATATTTAATCTTCTTTTGAAAAGACTAACAATGTGTCCTTGCTCTTGCCATTGTTTTTTCCCTAGAATTAATCTTCAATGCATTCATAGCAAGATTAATAGTAGAAACAACTTTAGTCACATCAAATTTGTGATCGGTTACTGCAAGGGTACATTTTAT
>JARBAU010000386.1 GCA_029237525.1 Nitrososphaerales archaeon
ATAGCAGGATTTATAATTTCAGAAATTCTTCAGTTTATCTTTCATATTACATATTTTAACATAAGTGTAATTGCTGCTCTTGGAGCCATAGCACTTTATGCCTTAATGAACGTAGAGAAATACTATATGACGTAGATTATTCTGTTTTAGTATTTTTTGCTGCTATGTTTGTATTTACTGCTGCTCTATGGACGTCTGGTCTAATTCCTGAGATTATGTCAAATATTCAAAACCCTCTTCCTGATCACAATAATAATATTAGAAATAATGCCATTATTTCAATTGTTAGTGTAACATTCAGTCAGATACTAAGTAATGTTCCTTTTGTCACTCTATATAATAATGTAATGATAAGCAATGGTTTTAATGCTGATGATGTATCTGAATGGATGATGCTCGCAGCAGCAAGCACTATAGCAGGCAACCTCACAATATTTGGAGCGGCAAGTAACATTATCATTATAGAGGCTGCGGAATCCAGAGGGGTTAAAGCATTTTCATACTCTGAATTTCTTAAAATTGGTTTTATAGTAACAGTGGCTAATCTTGCTGTCTATTATTTGTTCATTACTTTCTTATTTGGTAGAATGTAACACAGAACTATTGTTTCCTCCCTGCCAAGCTGAATAACTCTATCCAGAGCCACCAATATGGTATTGCAAATGTTACAGAGGATTTCAGAATAAAATGAGGATGCAATATCTTTGTCTCAAGTGTCTAGACATGAAGATGGAGTGTCACATTCAAATTTTTTTATAAAAGATTCTATTACTAGGACCGCCATCTCTGCCAACCCCTAAATTCGATGTAGTAAGAGAATTTGGTTGGTCTAATCCAGAGGAGCCCAATCCACTATTTGAAGGATTAGGTGGTATTTCTGTTGGCTCGATTTTGTAGGTTTTTGTGTATTAGTATCAAATGGTGTATCAAAAATGGTATAGATACACAACACTTAGTGTGCGATTCGCTTCAAGCGTTATCTATAACCTAATCTTCTTTTGAATTTCCCAAAAAGCCTTCAATAGTAACAAACTTAAAGGCTACTATTATCACAAGACACCTTAATGTCTAAAATAATGACACCCAAAGAAGTGCTCAATTCAGTAGTTGAAGGTATCAACACAGGGGATCTAAATTCTCTTATGATGCTGTATGAGACTGATGCGTATTTTGCCTCGCAACCAGGACAACTTGCAAAAAATCCAGAGGATATACGCCAAAGTCTACGTAGTTTTATCGACTTGAAGGGCAAACTAGATCTAAAGGTAAAGAGGATTCTTCAAGCAAGCAATCTTGCTCTTGTAATTTCTGAATGGTCATTTAGTGGAACTGGATCTGATGGTAATCCTGTTAATATGACTGCCAAATCTGCGGACGTTCTGCGTAAACAGCCTGATGGTTCTTGGCGATTCGTCATAGATAATCCTTGGGGGACGGACTAACAACACAGGTCCAATGACTTGACATAATTTGTTAGTAGAGGTAGGCAATAACTATTTTAAATTCTTCATTAATTACCGCTTGTTGACATAGCTTGCACATCCAACACAAATAGCTACTTGTAAATATCATATATGCAGATTCAATGTTATCTCACGATCTTATGCAAGTAAACTCATATAAGCTACAGGTAGTATAATGCTACCTGTGTTCAGTATGTTTTTCGATTAATGATAATGAAAGGCCATTCCATCGTGATAGATTGTCTGAACTTGCGTTATGTCGATCCTTCCATTTTTCATTCATATTCACGCCATTAAAATGGAAAATGGATTACTTATGCCTAACTAAGGACACTTTATGATATTATTCTTCATTTTTTGAAAAAGCTTTAAATGAGTAAATATGTTTGCATGTGCTGGTAAATTACCGAACTGTTAGTTTATTCCCAGAAATAAATGTCAAAACACGACGCCTATAAAGACGAACAAAAATTTACGGATCGCATCCTTGCTGCGATTATTGTGGCCATAAAGCCGAAACCTTTCTGACCTGTTCAAGGTGAGGCAAGATGCGATGTGCTGCTAATTTGCGATGTTCCATCAAACATAGCAAGGAGTGTCCATAAATCATGCCATTTTGTAAGCAACCATTAATATCATCTTAGTGTAATTCTAGGTGGATTTCATTTAGTTTTGAGCTTAAATAATTAAGTGGACTAACTGAGTCATTTAAGACAGGTTAGATGGATACCTAAAGAATAATACATGAATAATAACGACTATGACAATGACTATGACTATGGAAATAGCAACGCTTGCTAATGGGTGTTTTTGGTGTAGCGAAGCAATCTTCAAAAGGCTCAAAGGCGTCAAATCGGTTCTACCTGGATATTCAGGAGGAATAGTAGAAAATCCTTCATATGAGCAAGTATGTATAGGAAAAACAGGGCATGCAGAGTCAATTCAAATAGAATTTGATCCAACAGTGATACCTTATGAAAAAATCCTTGATGTTTTCTGGCATACACATGATCCAACTACCCTTAATAGACAAGGCAACGATGTTGGTACACAGTATAGATCTGCAATTTTTTATCATGATCAGGGACAAAAAGAGATTGCTGAGAAGTCAAAAAGAGGCCTTGAAAAGGCTGGTGTTTACAAAAATCCTATTGTGACAGAGATTACTCCTTTTAAATATTTTTATGTTGCAGAGGATTACCACAAGAATTACTATGAGAATCATCAAGATGCTCCATATTGCAGTTTTGTCATTAATCCCAAAGTATACAAACTAATTCAGAAATATGGAAACGATCTTGAAAATAGATATAAGTAGTCCATTACAGTGACATGCCGTCATACAAATAGACTAATCAAGTAACATAATCAAATAATATTTTCAGTGAATTACCTAATTTGCACCTGTCTTCAATTTTAAATTTATGCGTTACCAAGGGTAGTTAATGCAATCATCTCTATACGAAAGCTATGTATATGCATTTGCAGACTGAGGCAATCCGACATATAACAAGTTATAACCTTGAGTTGTATCATACACTAATCTTCAAGACATTGGCTATTTTTCCCGTAAATAGGAAATAACACCCTCAACCTTTGTCCATCCAGAAGAAAAATGACACTTCGAGTTTATTATGCTGATATTAAATACATCAGATCAAGTTTTTCATGTGTCATTTTTGATGGCACTGCTTCCTACTTCCTTGACTTGTTTTACCATATCGCCCACTTGAGATGCAACTTTGCTAATAATGTTCTCCTTTTGGTTGTCTTTATTTTCATCTTCATCATTGTAATTATCTTTATTCTGTTCTCGTTCTTGTTCTTGCTCTTCTTGTTGTTGACGTCGCTGTTTGTTTAATTCAGAATTCCTCATTTCTTCCTTTGTTTTTTGATGTATTCCATATGGCACTAGTCTATATTCCCCGTTGCTATTGATCTCTACATACCAGCCAGAGCATGCTTGATCTTGTCCATATTCTTCCTCAAACCATTTGGGCACTAACATATCAGATATCCATGCTCCGGTATTGATTACATTATTTTCATAATCGATATAAGGTCTATGAGTATGTCCGAAAATCAGAATATCGTCTAATTGCATTCCCAACAGTGGATATCTAGCCTTTGATTTTGCAAATTTGTCTATTGCATCCATCCCCTTTCGTTGTTCAGCAGTCTGTAGGAAATCGGTAATTTGAGGTTGTCCTCGTGAAAATACCCTGTGAAACATTTCATGTAGATAACTTGCGATATTTCCCTCTGTATCGTTCATCCTACATAGCTGGTCTGAGATTTCTTCATATTCAGATAGTTTCATAGATATCAATTTTGAAATTACCTCAAGCTCATGCCATGAACAAGATAGAAGTTCTTTTGGCCACTCTTAATCCTAAAGTATCGATTAATATTATAACAGTTAAAATCAGGATGATTGTGTGCTGTGTCTAGTGTAATATGATCATGATTACCAGGAAGATAATATACGTCTTTGAACTGATTTACTAAGGACAAAATTTCATCAGATTCAGTTGAGTAGATGATATCATGTTTTCGCCAAAGATCCCAAAAATCACCAAGAATAAATAACGAATATTCTTTTGAATCCCCTTTAGAAATACATTCTAAAAGAAAATCTAAAAATGCTTTTGAATTACACTTTTCATAACCAAGATGCAAATCAGATACTATTATTGCTTTATCGACGTTAATCATGTTGGGATGTTCTTTATTAATCGAATTGACTTTATCCACTAAATTGCTAATATCGTGATTCTGGTTATCTATTTCATTGGATTCTAATTGCTCTTTGTTAGTAGTAACAAAGGTTTTATTCCTTTCCTGTTGCTGAACCATAGCAGAATTCTTCCTTAGAGCTGATAGATCTATATAACTTATAGTTGTTATTATCAGATAATATCCCCTTTCACAGGTAATGAAAATTACTATCTCCAGAATTAGTCCCTTGAAAGTTAAAATATAGATATACTGGCCTCAAAAATACTTCAATATTATTAATAATTAATTCTTGAATTTGTAAATATATTCAAGAAAATGTGCCATGGTTGAGAAGTGAAATCAAGAAAGATGGTAAATATAAGCATAAAGAAAAAGTCAATAAAGTACTACCGACTGATCATGATATAAACGGATAACAAAACAAAAGACTAATCGATATGATATAATGGACGAACAAATGGATGAGGGATTACCAGTAGGACAAAGAATGGTGATGTACTAGATATGGTTTTATACATGCTCTCTTCGAATCTAGATAAATGATAAACTATTGTTTAGTATTACCTTATCTTCAAGGAGGAACAGAAATTGCAAAGAAATTTGCAGAGGAGAATTGTGGTCATACCAAAGATCATGATGAATTTTATAAACTTGCAGGTATTTCTCGAGAGCAAGTTTGGATTCAGCATAGTCCACCAGGCAGCGGTGCTCCTGATCTTGGAGTAATTAGTATAGAGACAGAGGATCCAGCAAATGCAATGAAAGAATTTGCTATGTCAAATCATCTATGGGCTGTAAAGTTTCGTGAATATGCAAAGAAAGCATTTGGTATAGATTTCTCAGGTGCACCATCTCCACTTAATGAAATAATAGTTGATTGGTATGAAAAGTAATAGAATATCGGTAACATCAAAATGAAAATCGATGTACAACTCAAATTTTGCTTTCTTATGCCATATTATTAATTGATTGCTACTAGTTAGTTTATTATGATATATGTTAGCCTTTATAATACAAAATATTACACATTTTCAAGCAATTACGCATTAACAACATGGGATAGTTAGAGTTCAATAATACAGTCACGAAAGGGTTTGAATAGTTGATATAGAGCCTATACTAACAAATATTGTCAATATATTATGACCGCATGTTAACTTAGGAGCACTGAAAATCTTTTTTAACAAAATTGCTGTTTTCCATCAATATGAAGCTAGAAACGACGGCAGCAGAAATTTTGATCTGGGAGAATGGAGAAGATCAAAGAAAACATGAAAACATAATATGGAATGGAATTTCCATACATCACGAAAGGCCGCTTAGCTCTTGAGTAAGAACTATGACAATTACTGATTGGATAGAAATTGCCATCACATTCAATACTAAATGTAATGAATGTGATAAAGACATATTACCTGGAAAGGCCTTCTGGTCCATGTCAGCAAAAGCTGCCATGCATTTGTCTTGTGGTGAGACAAATAATCAGATAGATAAAGATAATTCAGAATTACAAGGTATTACGGAAACGGCTCTTGAGTTTGTAAAACGGGAACAAGTTGGTGCGCTACTATGTTTTGTCTGTGGAAAGAAAACTGGTTGCAATGAATGCGAATATTTAGCCGAGTGTAAACCAAGATCAGTTTCAAAATATTGTATATGTAAGGAATGTAGTAAACTGGAAGAATCTTTTCATAACTACAAACAATCTTTTGCCGCAAAGATAATGAAACTTTTGAAATGATTAAAATCATTAGACTAGAACTGTATAGACATTGACGGTATTGACGGTATTACAAAAGTATGTCAATCATTTATGTGTATTTATAGACTGGTTTCAAGTATTAGTTAGGTTCATGGTCAATCATTTTTTGTTTTACCAATACCACTTGATCCATGACTGCAGAGATCCATAAAGTTTTCCATATAGATTAAGTAATCATCCTTTACTACTATTTTGTTAACACTTGATTCTAAAGCATTCGACGCAATATCGAGGCCGAATTTATTCTTATCGACATTTACGAAACCCTCACTAAATTGTTCATCAATATTATGAAATTCTGCATTTCTAAATTTGTCAAAAATTCTTGAGAATTCTTCCAATGTCTTTTTAAGTATACTCACGTCCAAGATGGGAATTAACTTCTATTGTCCTGTGTTTAATTGGGTAGATACGTTTCTTTGTTCCTATCATAATCAGTTCTCTATATCTCGAGGCAGAAAAGAGGATCTAACATCACTAGTCATACTAAGATAAATCATATCTAGTTAAAGATAAACACCAAATTGGCATATAGTTCGATTAGTCCAAATGGAAATTTCTACCGATCAATTCATACTTTCGATATAGAATCAGATCATGAACCAAACATCATATATTATGCTTTATTTAAACAATATTGGGTATCTATTAATCATACTTAAGAGATTAAGCATACTTGCAACTAATGCAGAATCTTTACTAGGATGAATTCATATCTGCTTGAGTCCCATAAATGAGAGGAGTTCGAAATACCACGTCATGGCTTTCAAATTTATAAAGGGACATATCTTCTAATTTCCCATGGCAAGATTTGTTAGAAAAGAAGACAAGGGCCCGATGGAAGTCAAAGTAGGAAATGAGAGCAGATGGATTTGTATGTGTGGATTAAGTAGCAATCAACCTTTTTGCGATGGTTCGCACAAAAAGACAGCGGATGAAGAAGCAGGCAAAAACTATAGATACAATGCTGATGGAACCAGGATCGAAATCGACTAAATAGAGTGGTTAAATTCCATAAACTAATTTATCAGCATTATCTCACCTATGGCATACATTCTTGGAAGCAAGAAGCCTTCATTCCTCTTGTTATGAGTCTAATTGCTAATGATACTAGCAGCTATTCTGTCTACTCGACCTATCTCTGCAGTTTTTTGATTGAAGGCTCTAGTGTCTGGTCATAAATTAATTGAACCAAGTTTTTCGACAGCGTATCTGTATTCTTCTATGGGGTAATATATCAACTAGCTAATCTTTTTCGTTTTATAATTGCGGAAGATAGTAACAGAAGAAAGCCTTCAGAGTTATATCCGAACAGATAGTTGTAACGGAGAGATTATGCAGCACTCATCTATATTTGGGAAGATTATCTAATTACTGACCATTTGATATTCAATATACTATTATGTATCGCTGTACGTAATCTAAATAACAAATGGCATCAACAATAGGCAAGGATTCAGACATAACTTTTGAAAACATAATAAGGGATATACTTCCTTATGATAATATAATGTTCTCAGTAAGAAGCAATGGTGCTGTATGTGAAGTGAACTCAGAAAAGAGCACACCATTCCGCGTTAGTGAGCAATATGCCACTATAGGAGACGAATCCAGACCCTGGCACATACATGTTAACCTTAGTAATACCAAAGAGGCCAGATTTGTAACTGAGAATATGACGGATGATAGAAAAAGCTACAGCATAAGATTCTTTGATTCAGAAGGAAATTTGGTATTACGAGCGAACTTCATTAGGATGTACGATAGTTCAAAAACACTCATTCAAGAAAAACTTCTTGCATATGAACAAATATATACAAAATATGGCAAAAAGCAAAGTTTGTTCCTAAAAACTAAATAAATGGATTCTAACAGAAGCTTATTTTAAATAGTGTCATACCTAGAATTTAGACTTGAAAGGATTACTAAAACTTACTTCCTAACACAATCTGTACTGTCTTTACCAACATAATAATATTAGTATATGGGCTAGATCAGATTAGTATATTACGGTGTCCATATTCAAACATAAACTCATCTAATGGATGTAATGTATATTAGTAACATCGAATTTATTCAAGTCGTAGCGGTCTGATTTATGAGCAAATTCTTTAGTATTTATACATCATAATAGAAAAAGAACTGAAAAAATATAATATAATAAACAATTAACAATACAACCTTACGATAATCTATTTTCAGTGATAGTAAATGAATCTAGTATTATCCTTATTGATGATAAATATTTCTCAAAAGTCTCGCCATATGCACTAAATGAAATCTTATAGACATGATTATTTTTAATAGTCCACACGTGAATAACTTGATAAGAGTTTCCCGAATAGTTCAGAGTGAAGGTAGCTTTGTGAGCAGGCATTCCTGATAACGTGGTATTTTCTAATACAAGATTACGAATAGTAGGATCATTACTATACATATTATATAGCTTATCATATGTATCAAGTGACATATTTGAACTTGGTAAAGGATATACTGTAACAAATAGTTGCGCGTCATTTTGTGGAGAGAAAAACTGAGCTAAATTAGGATCAGCCAAGGACAATGAGTTGTTATATTTATTATATTTATTGATATCAAGCCATTGTCTAGGTATTAATATTTCTATTCCTAAGGCTTTATCGGTATAATGGACAAAATGTACATTACTTATGGCTGCCAATGCAAATACATTATGATAATAATTTTGAGAAAATAAAGAAGTATTGAAATAATTACCATCATTGTTCTGGAGAAACAATCCCAAAATACCCGTGCTGGAAAATGCGATAATCATTATTGAGAATTTCTTGGGAAAAGATGCAGCAAAATTTTGAGCTCTACAAACTGCAAGATATACCAATATAGAAGATCTCCATATAGTGTCTATCTTTAACCTATCTATTATAGTTGATCCAGACTCATGATATTCATGTGTATCGATTCGAACTCGTCATAAATTGCGAATTAACAAATACCTATAGATTATTGTTGATAATAGAGATTATTTTAGTTCTTGTTTTATAATCAAACTAAATGATAGAATAGTTGAATTTTTGTAAACAGTCGTTTGGATTGGTTTGAATCTTATATTTTGAAATACCTATTAAATAATGTTATTATCTTTAGTGCAAGTCTATCTACTCTAAATTGATTTTCTGCATTGAATATAACTAGTTATATCGATCCATACATTATTGTTGTTTTGTAAAGGTGATATGCATTTACACCCACATTAATTCTATTGATTGTAAATTTGTATATTCCAAAATATCTAAATCAAGACTTGCAAGAGATGACAATGGAGATTAAAGATACGCTCTGGTAAATATTTGATGTACTTCCACAATATTGATTCTACTATCTATTTAGGCACACTCCGTGTAAGCACATCAAAGAGAACTTTTCACATTGAGGAAAAGACCTGCTACTGGTATGGGTTCGTAGAACGAGTCTATATTTATAGAGGATAAATCATCATCGGTCGACTATTGCTATGTGAAACCTGTGCACTAATCAAGTAAATGATTTAGAGCTATCCATATGATCAGTCTTTACCATACTCGAACGAGTTTCAGACATCTATTCGCATAAATCTCATACTTAATTAGAATTATAACATAATTACTTATAGGATATTCGAGTCCAGCCTGTTTGTTCAAGATACACAAAATATCATATTTTCTAACATAACGCCTTCTTTATAGGCTTTATAAGACTGTTTCAATAATGACATTTCTCGCAATGGCTCTCAAAAGTCTTATCTATTGTCATAGCTATAGTGTACCTAATAGTATAAGTATACGGTAACTGGCAGATTTCCTGACGCAGATGACGGTAATTTGACGCTAGTATGACGTAGATGACGTAAAAAGCTTATATAGCTAGTTTACCCTATATAAGAACAGCAAGGAAATAATGGTATCAAGTTACTCGATTTCAAGAGAGGTTGTTATAAAACAATGGCTTAACGGCAAACAGCGTGACACTATTGCCTTAGAGACCGGTCTCAGTACTGGAACTGTTAGTAGTTTGATAGACACCTGGAAAGAAGAAGTCGGTAATTTGGCAGCTGACGAGCTAAGAGAATTGGGAGTTACTTTACGAAAGACTGGTACGACACCCCTGCAGTGCGCTAAAGGTTTTCGAATATTAAACATTTTGCATGAATTAGGATTTACAGAAGAGGGTGCAGAACAGTTTGTGCGCAGTACATTCAAAATGTGTAAGAATATTGGTCTACAACCCGACAAGATTGCCCTCCACATAAAGGAGCTTATAAGATTGACCGAAAGGGTACCTTTGGCCGAGCTCCCAATTCATATAAATAGGAATAGATCATTGCTGGAAGAATCAGAACAAGAACTTGAAAGAGTTACAACTCAGTTAAATGATGCACGAACCCAATTCGACAACATTTTCTCAAAATATAACATCGACAAATCAGAAGCTAGGTGGACGTACTGGATCAAAAAGGAGCTTGCAGAGCGTGGTCTTGAGTTTAACAATGTTATAGATCTAGCGAATACTATTGAAGACTTTTATGCGTTAGGCTTTGATGCCAGAAAAATAATCTCCAAAGTTTCTGAAATACAAGATCTGGAGACCAGACCTGACAATATTGCACCAATCAGAGGCAGAGCTGGGTAATGTCACAAGATCTCTTAGAGGACTTTGGGCAATGGGCACAACTTCTGACGATATAGTAAATCTAGTAAAGTTTCTTGATAATGAAACAATAAATAATAACAATATTGATCAGGAAAATAAAACGATCAATAACAATAACTTTCAATCAGATTTGAAAAAATATCATAATCTTAAAACAGCTATTGAGAATTTGAACAAAGATAAGAACGAATTGATGGGAGAAATATCTTTTCTAATGTCAACAAGAGATTGGCTTGCAACATCAATAGTTCAATTGACATCTAGAATGATTCATTATTTTGATTTCATTTCCAGAGTTATTAAATGCATAAGAATTCATGTTCAGGTACAGATGTTGCATTCATATATAACATTTCATACAGCATATAGCAAGACACAGGAATTAAGTACAGATAAACTCTCAACATCATCAAATAGCAATCAAAAATTCCTACCACTAATAAAATCTGCCAGCGGCAACGATACCAAATTTAACAAACTGAAGCAAACATTCATTGGTGCTATCCGAAATGGTCTAGATAAACTAAAATCTGGTAAGCGTCAGAACAAAGGCGATAGTAATAGCATAACTGCCAAGAATGCTGCATTAAACCATCAAAAATCGGTGTTGGAACATACTAATGATAGTTCTTTATCATCAAACTATACAGGTCTGTCATCAGGAACAATTTGATAGTTAAATGCTTTTGTAATGCAATGATAGAAGCCTGCCTACCTGTTCACTTTACGAAATAAATGAGCTAAATATATAATACATTTAGTATCTTGATTTCAATTAAATTGCAATAGAGCAGATAAATACTAACTAATTATAGTTGTCTAACGATAAGAGAAGCGGCATAGTCAAATGAGTTTATATTCAGAGCAGTCATCGGAATCATTTCTTATAGAATCGCTAAGGGATATAATATCAAGAGAAAATTGAGATCAAGAATCCATATTCCAATTACCTAAATGTAAGCAAAGCAGTCAGTTGATAAAAGTACGTATGTTGAATTAGTATACGAAGTCTCGCCAATGAATATAATGTAAGATAATTCCATCATCAAACTATACAGGTCATTAAAACTCGTTAATATAAAATCCATATTGGGATAAAAGATTGTCTAACTATAGACCGATAAAAATACTAGGCAGTAGCATTATACTCTACTAATGGTAGAAAAAATACAAAAAAGAAGTATGTCTTCTCCAGACGAGACGAGATCTTTTGATAAGGGAAAAGTTGAAATTGTAAATATTGGCAACACTGTAGTTGGTAAAGCATCATTGGAGCCTGGTTGGAGCTGGGAAAAATGTGTAAAACCAATTGCTCAAACTGAAAGTTGTCAAGCTCCCCATACACAATACATAATATCAGGTAGAATGAGAGTCAAGATGGATGACGGAACCGAGGAGGAATACGGTCCCGGTGATGTTGGCTATGTTCCTTCTGGTCATAATGCATGGGTAGTTGGAGAGGAGCCATTCGTTGCAATAGATTTTACAGGCATGGGAACATATGCTAAGAAGTAATAGAAAGTTATCAATTATTAAGATCCATAGACTCGTAGATCAGTGTAAGACATATTTATTTTCTTTATTGGCATTCCAATCAATTTTCTGAAATTTTGAAAAAGTAAAGAGAATATGCATATCTGCATATCTACCTACCATTTTTTGAATACAACATAATACCTTTTCATGTTACTGCAAACAATTTAGCAAGTACATAAGGATGTAGGCGGCAACTATAATACCGCAGTGCGTTAAAGTCTAGATCACCACCAGTAAAAATCCAGACTTGTACGCATCATAGGTCTTATTCGAACGAAGTGAAAATATTTTAGTTAATCAAGTTTTTATTAATTGCTCACTTTTTGGATGTAACATGAATCTAATGTCATGTACCTCTCCCTAAGAGAACATATGAATTCAATAGCTAGAAAATATAGAAGCGCCATTTTATGATGTGTGAAAGATTTCATGATAGAATTCTTCATTAAAATTATGATCAAGGAGAGCAATATGTATGTTTACTACGACTAAACTACTTAAAATTGTATTTTGAGTAACCAGTTTGTTACTAAAGTTTTTCGTTCGAAAGTTCTATGAGGAGATTATTTAGTATTTTGACACTAAATATTAACTAAGTTACATTTACTATAGAAATTAAATAATATATCATCTCCACACTATATTGACAACAGTAAGCAAGATTGGATCTATGCTTTCAAAATTTATCAGTATGCTAATCACTGTAGATGTGTAGCTATTACCAATTGAAACTTCTTGGCCTTGTCTTAGACTTTTTGCTGACCCTTTGTTTCCATCTAAATTATATTGATGGATTTGATACCTCAGATAGATATCCTTGCCCATATCCACTTTCATGTGAACTGGCCATTAGATATTGGTATATCCAGAATTACGAAATAAAAACTCCAATGAGAACATTTCCAGTTCCCAATCCAGGGACAATGATCGGAGTTTTCACACCTGACTTTGTGGTTATAATTGCGGGTTGGATCTGACTATTCAATCCATTAATTGTTAATTTGAATTCATCCCCACTTGACTGATTTAAGGTAAATGTCGCATTTCCGATTTCAGTTGCGACATTCGTATCCATACCAATGACTAAGCAAGGTTCTAATGGTTGAGTTTGACCAGGCAAATCACTGAGAGTTACTGGTATGCATCTTTGTATATTATTGTCGTTCTTGTTGCTGTTATTCTTATTGCTATCTCCGCTATGTTTGTTATTTTGATCATTATTTCCGTTATGGCTACTTCCATTGTCGTGTCCGTTACCATTGCCATCTCTATCATTGGTACTACCATGATGACTCCCATTTCCTACACCACCATCTCTTGTACCTGGATGGTTACCTCCATCATAATGGCCGCCATTCTGACCACCATGACTATGACCTATGAGTGCTGGCATTACATTCCCACTACTATTAACATATCCTACACCGGAAGCATTATCACTTTGATAAAGATCATCGCCATATCCTAACTCATCTGTTCGATCTTGATCATAGTGTTTTAGAAATGACCCACCAAGAGTGGTGGAATTATCAAAATTGAAATCTTGCTCGCTCATCCTATCGATATGGGTACGAATATTTAGATTGTAAGCATGACAAACAGTATTAGCTTGAGGTATTTGATATCTACACAAATTATCTTCG
>JARBAU010000387.1 GCA_029237525.1 Nitrososphaerales archaeon
AGATTCAAGGCTGAAATGTATAAAAGATAGAATCGAAGCCATTATAACCCCAATCCATTTGGTGAACAATTGTTGATGTATCTCTAGATCTAGTATTTATGGCTGTGCAAAATAATCATAAGATTACTGATGATATTACTTATTGCTCCAAATATTAATTCAGCTACATCTGGAGCACTGCTTGTCTCATCTCAGTATCTAATTCCAATATTTCTGGCCATGATATTCGTTGCTGCGTTATTGTCATCCAGAACAAGAATTCCTCATATAATTATTCTTGTAATTTTTGGAATTGCAATTTCTTTTCTAGGTTTAATAGGTCTAGATTTAGTGAATGCGACAGGGTTCCGGATAGATCCAAAATTAATAATTAATTTTGTAATTCCCCCGTTAATCTTTGAAGCAATGATGAATGTAAATTACAAACAGTTCAAGACTGTCAGAATATCTGCTCTACTTCTGGCAACCGTAGGAGTAGTCGTGTCTACCTTAATTGCAGGTTCTTTGTTAATGTACGTTGCAGGACTTAGCTTCGCAGTGTCATTTCTTTTTGCATCTTTAATTTCACCAACAGATCCCGCAATAGTGGTTGAAATATTCAAAAAGCTTAAGGTACCTAAAGGTCTTTCCACTTTGATGGAGTTGGAGTCTAGCTTCAATGATGCTACTGGACTGATAGTTTTTTCGTCCATATTAGCCTTAGTAGCTGGTATTCCAAGTATCAGTACCACCGGATTTTCAAACCTTATTATTGAAAATGGTGTCCATATACCAATCTTATATTCTACCTTGTGAGGAGATTTACTGTGCCAACACCATTAACATCAACGACAGCTGCATTAATGACTCAAAGCCAATTACAATCACAAGAACATTCTGAAGCCTATCTCAACTTTATCTCTTCAGTTGATAGTGAGTTCTCACGCCGAACATATCAACAAGTTTTTCCATTTTTCATGAAATTCTGTCAGGTAGAAACCTATGACGCCATGCTTGAAATCCAATCAGTAAAAAAACTGGAAGGACTTATCAGAGACTACATAATCTACCTAAAGGAAGACAGAAAGGCTTCTCCTGGAACAATCCGCTCATACACAACTGCTATTGCTCATTTCTACGAAATGAATGATGTCAGGATAAACTGGAAGAAATTAAAGAAATTCAAGGGCAAATACCATTCAGTCGTTGAAGACGTTCCCTATACTAGGAACCAAATAAAGTCGCTGATAGAAATGTCAGACCTAAGAGAACGCGCTATGATTCTAATGATGGCGTCTGCAGGTCTGAGGAGAGGTGCATTAATCACAATGAAACTAAAAGATTTGCAAAAGATAGCTAAATACAACCTATACAAAATCACAGTCTACAAGAAAGAAGCCGAACAATACCTCACTTATTGCACTCCTGAATGTGCTCAGGCTCTAGACCAGTATCTAGATTGGAGAGCTCGACTAGGCGAAGAGCTAACACCTTCTACAATCATGTTCAGAAAAGCCTTTGACATTACCAGCCCTATGATTATAACAAGGCCAAAACCGCTTAGACCTGAATCAATTACTAGTTTCATGATAGAGCTGCTTGACAAAACAGGAATACGAACTCCAACTGATTCAAAGTTCGCTAGGAGTAATCTAATGACCTGTCACGGTTTTCGTAAATTCTTCCATACCGAATGCATAAACCATAATATGAACCCGCTTTATGCTGAATACTTGATGGGGCACAAGACCGGCCTAATGAAATCCTATTTTAAACCAACTGATAATGAGCTGCTGGAAGGCAATGACAAAAGCGTAGGCTATATAGGTTTAATTCCATATTTGACTATACACGCTACTGAAGAAGAAAATGAACGGTTAAGACGGCAGGTCGAAACTTTACAAGTAGAAAAAAGTCAGATTGAAGATCTTCAAAAGGAAATGAATGCTATTAGAGAACTTGTATTGTTTAAGACAAAGGGACCAAACACGTAACAATAAAATTAACAAAATTGTGGTGCTCTTACAAGATATCTATATGAAACAGTTAATGTCCACGATACCCTAGGCTATTACTGGACAGGGGTAAGGAATCTACCGATTCTGGGAATCGGAAAAGAAGGAAAGCAAACACGCATAAATGGCTCTATAATTATCCGATACTTTCGTCGTATTGTGGCATATAGCCACTATGGGCTAGATTGTAAGTTTCTATTATCTCTTTATTTAAATCTAAATAAACAAACACTACAATCAATGCTTATATTGCCAAACAATGCTTGTGGTGTTCATGGTCGCAGATAGCTTGATAATCCCTGCGTCCCAACTTCTCGGCTTTGAGTGTATCTAATAATATATCTAAAACTTCATGACCCGGCGCTACCACGCGGCTTTTATTACGATATAGGAATCAAGGAACAAAATATTACTAGAATATGTGAAGGCGGTAGATGCACCCACTATTGAGGAAGAAGACAAGCTAAGGCGTGGACTAGAGTGTTACAAGATAAAAGCTTCACAGTTTGATACGTTAAGAGAGGAGATAGACCAGCTCAAACAGCTGATTGAAAGTGAATAGATCACTCAATCTTCCTTCTTTGTAAGAATCCTCCTAAGACAAATATCAAATCTGACGGAAAGTCATATTCATGAATTTTGGTTTGGTATTTCGCATCTATATATGCAATGCGTGAATATATCTGGTTACTAATATATTTTATATTTTTTTGTACACTTTCAATTTGTTTCTTGTTTGGTTCCAGGAAACGTCTGTGCCGATCAGCATCAGCAATTATTTTCATTGCTTCGTTCTCTCCATAAATCTGTTTTAACCATTGTTTTTCTTCTCCATTTGGAGGATCAAAATAGTTCATTTTGTTTTTTAATACATCTAGCTCTAGCCAGTGAATAGACCAGATTTCATCAATCAAATCCTGTAATGTTTCATCAGCAATAATGAACCTTGTGGTGTTGAAAAAGAAGTCTTGAATAGGCATTATTAAATGGTTCTCCTTTAACGTATCAAATGCTTTATCGACTTCCTGTTCTTTAAGCTGGGAGAGAGTATTAGCAAATGATGTGATAATGCTGTTTTGTGGATTTCTCCTTCTTCTATCGACATTAGCTTTAATGTTAATGATTTCTTCCTTTGAAAAGCTCCAAAGTTTACAGTAATGAAATGCCTTTGTCTCTCCTTTTGGTCCAACTCCAGAGAACTCTCTTGTTATAATTCTAAAGTAATTGGTTGGCAACTTTGGCCTATAGACTATTTCTGTGAAATTTGTCCCATTTGTATGAACCCAGCTTTCTCTCTCCAGATCAGTTTTAATTTTGTCCATCTGCTTTTGTGAAATGTTTCTTATAGGACTAATAGCAGAATAAGAAAATATGAGTTGATATATCCTTCGAAGACGCTCTTGCTCAGGGTTAATTCCCAGAATACCGAGTCGGTGTTCTGCCTTGGCATTTTGTGTTAACGAGAAATATACTGGTTTGATTTTGCGTTTTGAATCTTCATCTTCCGTCCTTTGAATCTTTCCCTCTTCTACTAATAGCTTTAACTCCGAGCTAAAATCTCTAGGCGATATCCCTTTCCCTTCAATTCTTGATTCTTTTATTTTATCATTAACTTTGTCGTAAAGTGTATTATAGTTAAGTTTCTGTTCTCCTTTGAATTCCTGATCAAGTAAACAGGTTTTGATTGCATCAAATATGTGCTCTCTATGCCTAAGTATCATTATGGTATTAATACCGAAATGGATTTAAGTATATAAAGCTTGCACTCTTTTTTGACTTGCAAAAAAATAAACCCACTGGATTTTCGCTTCCAAGCGAGTTGATCCGAAAGATTGACGCTGAGAGGGGTGATATTCCGAGGAGTCGTTATTTGCTTAGGATCCTCGAAAAAGTCTACCCATCTTCAGAAATAGAGAAACAGGAGGTTGCAACTGTTAATTGAGTCCCATCCAAGAGTCCGCAATTACCAGAATACAACCCCCTAGAAATGAAGAGATCATAGACGAAGTCATAAAGCTTATGCGAAAAATACGTAGACATATCCAAAATGACGACTGTATGTGCTGTAGACAGGCTGTATCTTTAGATGGCTTTATTAAAATAAATAGTGCCGGCGAGCCAGGCGACAAGCTAAGATGGACAAGAGCCAACAACCAAAGCAACCAGATGGTGTGATTGCCATGATTATTGTTAAGAATACTAACCCTTATCGTTCTCATAAAGATATCGTTGAAATAGTCCCTTCCGCTGCTGCAGCCAAGGCAAGTAAATTTTATGGTTGTTCGAATAGTAAGCCCGGCAAAATAATAATCTATCCCCTTGCACATGAACCTGACTGCCGGTTTAGAAAGAAATTGTGCTCCGGACGGTTCATAACAAATTCTTTCTTGACTCCTCGCGAATGCGATGACGGCTATAGTCTCGGCCTGGCTGTCTCAAGTTGACTGCCGA
>JARBAU010000388.1 GCA_029237525.1 Nitrososphaerales archaeon
ATTGTGTACGCATATTCGCTCAATGCGATCATATCCAGTATATAATGGAATCTGATCTGGTTACGTCAAAAATCAATATTATCCTATATCCATTATAATCGGCTTTTACCACGATAACAATTGTTAAGACTCGGTTTATAGAAAATCCCTTGTACGATATATAATCACATAGCTACTAGACAAAGAATGCAATATCATGTATGTAAAGTTGCCAAAGTGATCTGATTGAGTAATTTCAAATACAGATGTCTTGGAGATGATTCATTTTAATATCTGAATTTTTTGGAGCAAGCATATAGAAATGTATCCAACAAACTTAGACAATCAGACAGACAAAAATTCAATGATAAGATTCAATGCTAAATAGATATTAGGCGACTGGCTGCATAAATTGGCCAAGAAGACATAGTCCTCTATCGCGTATCCAAGTAGGTAAAATGATTTAATGGCAATTGAAATTAAATTACAAGTTAGAACACATGTACTTATCGACTATTGAGATCAAGACGCAAAGCCTATCTAAGACAAAAATAGAAACCAATTAAATTTTATATGTTCAGAACCATACGTTTTTTATTTGCAATAATATATTGATTTTCACTAACATGACATCAAATATGACTTGCATATTCTGTAGAATTATCAGTAACCAAATTCCTGCACGGATACTTCATCAAAACGATCGTGCTGTAGCCCTTCTAGATGCATTTCCGCTGTCTATAGGACATGCATTAGTGATTCCGAAAATTCATTACTCAAAGCTTCAAGACTTGGATATTGATTCTACAGGTTCCGTATTCTCGTTAGTCAGGAAAATTTGTGCAGTCTTGGAGAGAGCAGTTAATGTAAACTCAACTACCGTTGCCGTTCATAATGGTGTAGAAGCTGGACAGGAGATACCACACGTTCATGTTCATATTGTACCCAGAACCAAGTTTGATGGAGCAGGACCCATTCACACTATGTTTAAAAAGAGACCAGCCATGAATGCTGATCAACTCGATGTGATTTATGGAAATATTAAAAATCTGTTGTGACCAAATATCATCTTGTTGTAATAATAATAGAAACTCAACGGCTCTCATGGTACTTTAAATTGTGTTGTGGTTAAAGAGGATCGTTCGAAAGGGTATAACATAAGTATTCAACCCATACTTGAAATTTCAGAATTAGATCTACTTACCAGATAACTTTTCGCTTTCGAATCCGAAATAGCAGGAGTGGCACAGTTCCTTGCCGTAAATTATTCCTCTATTTCCGCATTTGCTACAAATCTTATCCTGATCTATTGTCGAGTCTAATGATTTTGCCTTCTGAAGACATTTGCCACAAATTGGTGCTTCCAGATTGTAGCTAGACAAGAAACCTTCCCCACATTGGAAACACTTTAAGCTAAACATTTGACCTTTTGGTTTCCATCGTCTAAAAATATTTATCATTGTGTATATCAGAATCCCACTTTTTTCATCTTAGAACCACAGTTGGGACAGTTAATGCTTTTGTGTTGAGTTCCACAGCTCATACAATAGTACTTAAGAGAGGTAGCATGTTCAATTTCAGAATCTAGCCCTAATTTTCCGTATCCTTGCATGCCCATTTTTTGCATTACTCTTCTCCTCATGTATAGGTTTAGTAGTATGAATACGCCTACTATTGTAACTAAAGAAATTGGAAAAGGTAACAAAATAGAAATTGTAATACTAATACCTAAAGATATTCCTAACCAGATCAACTGATTGGCTAGAAATTGTCTATTACTATATCCATCACCAAAATTCATTATCTCCGACACCTACTATTATATTTCTGAAAGTACAAACGCTACTCACCAATATATACTATATCGCAACTAATAAATTTAACTGACCAACTGGTCATTTTGCAATTTCATGATCAATTTAAATAATTCGCCAATCTTTGACGGAAGTCATTCAGAGACATAATCTGGGACTTCTCCCCCATTATCAAAATGCACTTTTAACAGAATGTAACATATTCAGTTCAGAATGAGTTAATGCATGATATATAATACAGAATCTTTAGATTATCTAGAATATATACAAAGATATCATAAGACTTTGATATTAATTTATATAACTAGATGTTCTTTGGTTATTAACTAATATATATTCTAGACTTCACTAGTTGTAGTAGAGCTAAATGACAACAAACTGTACTATATGTGGCTCGAGATTTGGTAATGTTACATGTGCTTACTGTACAAATTCAGTATGCACCTCTTGCCTTGTTCAAGATAAATCGAAATGCATAAAATGCGGTAGACTAAAGAAACCGCCATATAATTTTCTCAAGCGCAATTGGCCGTTTCTTTTGTTATTCGTCGCCCTTTGGTTTTTTACATCAGGCTTCTATCCATTTCCATTTTACCTTGCCATTGGAAAGAACATAGATATGAATATCATGCAGCCAATTTTAATTGCATCAACGCTAATGGCAATTCCATTTATATTTTTGATGGTGGCATGGAAGAAAAAACCACCCCCATCAACTGCAAGTAAATGAATAATTTCGAAATGAAGCCTAAATTATAACAACAAGCATTGCATTTTATTATTTGTAGAATATTATTTTACATAGTACATTGTTGATTGGTGCTATCACAAACCTACAGGTGTATATTGTCTTGAGAGGCTTAGTACACTAATTACACTAGTAGTTAGCTTATTTAATAGAACAATTCATCGAATATTTGCTATTCCTCTTTTTTTGGCCGATCAACCAATTTTTGGGCTTCATCAATAATGATCTTTGCTACGTGAACCTCTATGCCTAACAGCTTTGAAATTTCTGCTGGCGAGTACTTTGTAATAGATCGTGCTGTAGTAAAACCAGAATGAGTCAAAAGCTCTTTCAAACCTACGGCTATCCCTAATTGCTGGACACCGGCCTCATCAGCCATTGTTAGAACACGATAACACTATGTACTATATATTAATTTTATGATTGCAATCTTCAGAATCTCTATGTGTGTTACAATCAGAAATCAGCAAATCTCATGAAGTTTCTAATGAATCAAGAAAAGAATGTTTAATTGTATCCTAAAGTAAAGGCCTTGGTATTGTTACTTGTGGGAGAAATGATATCGAATTGTATGGACTAGAGACTGATGTAAAATGTGTCAACTGAAAGTTCAATTAGTATTGATTGAATAACGAATAATATATAAGGATAATAACTACTCGATTTAGTAACAGTATAGCTGACACTGGATGGCAATTTGGAAGTTTGGATATCGACTAACCTGCTAGGACCGGGCTCTATGATTGGAATCTCCTTCCTAGGTGTGGTCTAACAAAGAAGGGTATAATAGAAAGAAGCATTAAGATGGCCGATATTAAAAATATAAGATGAAGTGCATTCATGAATTCTGGAACGATCATGGTTCTTGTGAGATCAGAGTGTGTTGTATGTGTTCCAATAAAAAGGGTTTGAACAATATTTAATGGCATAACTTGGGTAAATATCAAGAATACCATCCCTATGCTAAATGCGCTACCCATCATGACCAATGTAGTGCTGATAGCAGCAGCAATGCCTCTTCTATGAGAGGGAACAGAACTCATAATCATCGTTCTATTGGGTGAAGCAAAAATTCCCATACCTGAACCAACTAGGGCCAAAGGAAGTATAGAAGAAGAGAAAGAAATGGTTGGTCCAATTCCAGAGAGTATAAGAAAACCAATCGCAGACAAGACCAAACCTATAGGTATGAAAATCCTAGATTTTGATCTATCAAACAACCATCCAGTTATGGGTGCAAAAAGTGCTAGAGATGCAGACACTGGTATTAAATAAATACCTGCCTCGAGAGGAGTTAGATTCATTGAGGAGCCTTGTAAATAGAACGCCATAACTAAAGTGAATGCGCCTCTGGCAAGTGCGTTCAGAAATATGGCAATGTTGCCCCCAGTGAAAAGATCGATCCGAAATAATGATAAATCAAACATGGGTCTAATTGCATGCTTCTCAACAAAGTAAAATACGATAATTAAGACGACGCCACAAATAATAGTAAATAAATCTTGGACAAATGTGAATATCTGAAACGATGCAAAAGTTATTCCGATTAACAAAAGTAACAAACCAGTTGCCAACGTAGCATTTCCTAGCCAATCAATTTTCTCTCTTCTAATGGTTCCCAGCTCATGTAATTTCCAGTAGGCCCATATCGTGGCAAAAACTCCTATGGGAATATTTATCCAAAAGATCGATCTCCATCCTAGGTATGATGTAAGGAAACCACCGAATGTAAGTCCTATAACAGATCCAACTACGATAGATACTTGATTAAGTCCTAAAGCTCTTCCTCTTTCATTTTCAGGAAACGAATCTGTAAGTATTGCCGCACTATTTGAAAATAGGAATGCAGCCCCAAATGCCTGCACTATTCTGAATACTATTAATTGTTCTCCGGTGGTCGATACGCTACATAGTGCTGATCCTACAGTGAAGAGCGCAAAACCGATATTGTAGAGCCTGACCCTACCAAAGATATCCGCCAGCCTTCCAAAGTTTAGCAGCACAGATGCAGTGACAACCCAATATCCAAGGGCTATCCAAACTAGAGTAAGTAGAGAAGTGTGCAATAAAGTTGCTATGGTGGGTAGTGCTATCACTACAATATTTCTATCAAGTGACGCCATCAGCGTACCGATGGTTGTGTTGCTAAGGGCTATCCACTTGTATTGCAAAGTATACTACACTACACTATTGTTTGGCTCGACTACTGTTCAAGTCGCCCAGCGTTGCCTGAAAATACACTCCCTATAATCGATGGATAAATCATAATTATTTGTAATTCTTTCCATGAACCACATGCACTCGGATCATATTGCATGAATTTACGTAACACTGTGCGCATATATATTTATAAACTTCTAGTAATCAGATATCATATCATTCAGATCGAACCAGGATAAAGATAACTCATAAAGCTATTAGCATCTTTACGAATTAAATTGAATAATTATGGAAACGGTATTACATGGAAAATAATTGTATACATATCTAAAGATGAGAACGTTCTCTACATAGTCCTGATATAAAGATAGTTAGTTTAATTTTACAAAACTTCATCATTAGTTATTCAAGCAACTACAAAACACATGATTGATATGAAAGCATTAGACAAGAGAGTGAATTACAAAAGATAACATAATCCAATTCAAATATCTTTGATAAATGCCACCTAGACGAACATGATTGCAACAACATTATTGTATTAAATCTATTTTCATTTGGCTACACTTAACCTCTAAACCAAAAATGCATTAGGATGTTTGACAACGAGAGTACTATGTTTGAACGGACCCGATGTGGGCGGCATACTGCTTTACCCAATTTTGCACAGTACTTCCTAAATGCAATAATATTGGTAACTCTTATTCGGTTATTGAAATGCTTTTAAAATATTGCTGTCGAAATTCTCAAGCACTCACAAAACCGAGTTATAAATCGATCAAAAGCATCAGTGAAAGGTCTTTTATATATAACTGGATAGTACTAATAGTTCTAAAATTTACGATAGTTAGCACGAGTAACTAATAATCACAACATTATGGATAACAATCTAGATTCGTAACAACTCTCACAAACATAACTCGAGTTATGAACTAATCTTAATGATATAGGCAGATTAGTCTTAGTCATATGGAACAAAAGAAGTAATATTGAATAACTTATTCACCAGACTTAAACCAAGCTAACGTCTGAATCAGGGGTAGTCTATTAGTCAATTTAGTCCACGTAAAATTGAACCCACAGAGCATCCAATAACGTTAAAGACATCAGAATAGGGGATTTGGATATTTACTTTATTCCAAGACGAGATTAGTAACTCACCTATACTAGATTGCGAAAATAGGATTTTTGTCTTGAAGTGTCACGTAATTCTATATCATACCTTCGGTGACTAAGAATGACGAAGATATGACCATAAATGCAACAAGCATAACAATTATCGTGAAGATCATTTCCCCGATATTCGGTTTATCTAGACCGTTATATCAAAGTTAGCAGCTCACCGAAATACTGATAATCATGGAGATGAGATGGAATTCAACCTAATAGGCAAATTGATTGATTATCGTCTAGAAGGCTTCTTTCGTTTTCCGTTGCACTCTTGTATCTCCACATTTTTTGAATAAAAAGATCCATCGACCGGTAGAGTTGTAAGGAAAGCATTTCGACCCGTTTCATTTGTGATCATCGCTTCGATCCTTCAGTCTGTTTCAAAAGCTTGTTGATAATATCATCATAGGTGTCTCCTTTTATTCCTCTTAGCCGCAGCTTGTTTCTCGTTTCAGTTTCTATAAGTATGGTAGTTTTTACCATTCATATGCAAAAATCGGGCTATATGTATATAGGCGTTTCTATATTAATAAATACGATCCAAATATTGATAATAAGCTAGAACAATGATGATTTTACATTAAAGTGTGTGTGAGCCGACATACTTTAAACAAATGTTTGTAAATATTCTGTACCTGAATTAAGTTGCCAATAGCTGTTCTGTATTATCTGTCTAAGATTGGAACTAGATCATGACGACTCTACTTTAGTCACTGGATTCGGTCTAAATCGTGCGGCCAAAGTGCAGTCATGAACGACCACAGCTAAAATCATAATGAATACGGTGTATGCCAGATTAAAAGTACTCACTTTTAGCTAACCATTTTTTATATTCTGAATATGCGCACTCGATTTAGATGCAAATCTAAACCTTGCTAACTGAAATACTTGAAAATGATTGACCTACGCCTTCATCATTATTCGGTTTTTCTAGGTGGTCGTGCCCCTTCTGATATTAACTCATTTATTTCTGACTAGTTGATTCATCGAATTATTTACTTTGTAATCAAGTATAACTAACTACTGGAAGTGCATTATCCTTTCATTATAACAATTGTAGCCAGTTGTATCCAGATGCCTACCCCTAGGAGTTATCGAAATAAGATAGTGACCACGGATAATCGTTGAAGACATGAGACTTCCTAATCCGCTGCTTTTAACTAAAGATCTAAATTAAGTAACAATCGTGGATAAATGCATGTTTATTTCTCATATGTTAATGTCTAACGGCGAGGTATTAGATGAGTTACTAGAATTATTGGACGTTGTGCAAAGACACGCAGATTTGAACGGATGCCAACACTGCGATAGGATATTAAAGTCAGTATTTGAAAGTTACCGCAATCAAAGCCGAGATTGATCTTGCACGAAATATAGATAAAGATCATGTCAGTTGCCTTCATAGGACTTTTTCCTCAATTGAGTAGATGCTTAACACGTAAGCGTGTAGATTTGCACTATTGATTGAACTTGAGATAGCTCACACAATTGAATTGTTTTTAGGAAGTGATAATTCTAAAGTGTAGATCTCCACTGTTGGTTAATCTCAACGACTAATCCAATATGTGATGCAGATTAGGACCAGTACTAGAGAAAGTAGGAATCGTGACGCATCAATGAGTGGATTTATCTCAAGGTCGCTTAATTATTATCACTAGAAGATTCGAGGCTAGCACCAGACAATTCCATATAGCTCCGCCCAATCAAAGAGGACAGTTCGAGATACCATTCCATAGGGTTACAAAACTTCAGACACTAATGCAGTGAATTCACATTCAAAAGTAGTGATATATTCAACCGCAAGGCCAGATTGTTGTTAAGTGAGTATTCGACTTTCAGCAGCGCTTCGACAGCTCTAGGTTCGATGGTTTGTACTAGAAAAATACTAATAAATCTATGCCAATTCCTCTAATATTGGTAGTTGACACTATACGTACTCTCAAATTATTAGGTAATTGGTCCAAAAGCAGAATTGTTGGGAGAAGACGGCCTCTGATTGCCGTCTTCAGTTTAACACATTATTGCAACTTTTATTGCCCAATGTGCCCATTTGGCGATTCTGACAAGTTAGGCCAAATTGCAGTCGCAAAAAAAAATGACCTAAAGACAGAAGAATGGAAATTAATCTTCGACAAGGTCTCAAAATACTGCATATGGGCAATAATTGAAGGAGGGGAACCAACTAGCCGTTCTGACTTCATGGAGCTTGTTAAATACATTCATAATTTAAAAATGCCAATCACAGTGATTACTAATTGTTCTCACATAGACAAAATAAATCTTGACGAGCTGAAGAAATACATTCAGTTTATGACATGCAGTATTGACTCTGTATTCGAATCATCCTATTGCAAGATTCGAGGCGTTACCACTCCTATGTACAATAGAGTGGTAGACAATCTTAAACTCTTGACAAATCATGATATCCCGCATTATTTTAATAGTGTCATAACAAAGTACAATACTGAGGAATTTATCGATCAAACTTATTTTGAAAGAGCGATGGAATTAGGTTCTAACGCAGTATCATTGACGTTTGTCGAAGACCGATCGGATGTGAATTATTCTATGTTACCCGATCCTAGGACTATGACAAAGGTTTGTGAAAGTATTCTTGAATATCGGAAGAACCACTCATCTCCTAGAATAATGATTCCAAATCAATATTTCGAACAAATAATTGAACATGGAAGGACTGTATTTGATGAATGCGGAGTCTGGAAGAGTGTTTTCGTTAATGCCAATGGTAACGTCCTTGTCCCGTGCTGGAAATTTAATAGCCCCGAGAACACATATAATTTACTAGAGCGATCGATTGATGAAATTTGGGAAGCTCCACAATGGGATATCGCAAGAACTTGTCACGACTGTAAAGTATTGGGCTGCATATGGTATTCATCTCAACCTGTGACCACATTTGCCAGAAATTATATGAGTGGACTTTCGAAGATGATAAATATGCATAACAACAAAAACACGTGAATTCAAACTGCTTAAATATATTGGAATTCATGTAGATACTAATTAATTGTCTTTCATATTACTTTGCAGGAACATCTTAACGTAGTTTAGAATATGTTATTTTGAAATTATACATAATTCCTGCATTCGTTTTAGTGGGTAATTTAGGGTCAAAATCACCAATAAAAGTCATCGATGAATCGACTGTGGTACACAGTATTCTAGCAAGGAGTGCTAATTAAAGACAAAGACGGATTTTAAAGCATTTAAAAATTTTTAATTTTGCCATAAGGCTGGTTGTATGTAGATTAACAATTCGATCCAATTTATACGTGCATCATTCTATGGCAGGAGGTACAAAGTGCTTTGCAATTTGAGATTTTATTGTTGGAGCGATTGCCGTCAGAATGGTGAAAATCTAGCCCATAAGTGTTTAGTGCGACTTTGCATATTGCACATTTGCTCTTTTGTCTTATAATGGTGTCCACTTTAACTAAAGTAGAGAAATGTCTTCGCTTGACCTTCTTTTCGTTTGGCGATAGCAAGAAACAAGATGCTCCTGCCCATAGTCCCAATGCGATGACATTGTAATAGAAGGCAAGAGAGGAGGATCGATCTTCGATTGATGCATGATGCCATATCACACAGCTTAGCAATGCAAATAAGATGCCAAGGATAATTCGAATGCATTGTTCTCTAATCAAATATGCACGGCAAATCAGGATTGACAGAACGACATAAAAAAAGACATTGGTTAGTATATAAGAATATTCGATAGAGTCATGGTAATATCCTGATACAAGAAATAATGCTGCGGAAACGGCCTGTATGGCCGAGTACCCCAAACATCCTAAGATTAGGATTATGAGAGCCAACATTTGCGTTAGACGTTTGCAAATCCTAATCACGAATTAATGTCACAATAGATTCATGTTTGCACGTATTGAAATTTTAGAAAAAAAATCACTACAATTTATGCAGTACGCGACACTAGAATATTTCATTCTGACAGCGCATCAACATTTTATATTTGAAATATCATAAGAGGTTTTCTTCAGTATATCATGCAGTGATAATGGTTGGTGCATAGACAGAACCAAGAAACGAGATTTTTTACTAATCGGTTTCAATGTAAAACATTGCTGAGGTAAATGTGTGAGTGTTATAGCAGGATTGCATCTTGAAACAAAATATAACAGATAGGAGATATTGTAAACCTATACTTTGTAACTTTGCTATTCTCCCAATGAAAGTTTCAAAAATACTTGTGCCCCCTAAAAGCCATCGACTTGTGATTTCGGGATCTTGTACTCGCCCCGAGCACATTCACTGATTATCACTATGGAGTCAGAGTCGACTGTTTCCAGCGTCTAGGCCATCGCCTGACCTTACGTTCTTGTGGACTATTCTATCCCAATCCAATACGGCTGGTTCAGACATTGTATAAATATAGTGATATGAAGTATTTAGATTACATTAATCGAATGGTTTGTAACGTTTAATGACGCACACTGAATAGGATTAATGTGAACTACTAGTATTGTCAGCTAATAAGTTACCATCTATGTGCATTCTATGTCTATACCTTCTATAATCTTCATCCACTTCTATTGCTGATGCCAATATCTTACTTTTTATTGATTTGGATGATTGCAAGAACATTTTAGTATCTTTTGGTAGGCAATGACCACCTATTCCATC
>JARBAU010000389.1 GCA_029237525.1 Nitrososphaerales archaeon
CCATAGCCTACTCCATCGTCAACTCCATCTACATGAGACATATTAGTAGTCTCCCTCTGCCTGCAGACAGCGACTAGAACTTATGCTTCTAATTAATGCATGATCCATTTCACTTTCCATATGACCAAGCTACAGAAACGAATTATATAAGATGTGCTTAAAGAATACGAGATCGTTGCCGGCAGGCTGCATAATTCCTCAAGATATTAAATATTGTACTCCAGTCGGTCTCTCACTGGCGCTATATATAGCTTAGATAGAACATATCATAATACAGTAACTTGTCTAATATAGATTCATGGGAGCGAACTGTACATTGCCTATTCTGCAATACTATGGCTACACTCAAGCCTACCAAGACCTGGAGAATAATGCTTCGATGTAATACATGCGGCGCTCTTGTATTCGCTAATGGAATAATATCACAACAAATCATTAAGACATTGAAAGATTTCGTATTTCGTCCTCTGTGATGACTAGTACCCCTGTTGTCGGCATAGTTTGTATACGAATTCAATTACATGAGGATGGAGACCGCCTTTGATGATGTCAGCTCCGTTGAATCCATTTATTCCGTTATTTCTAGCTAGGCTATTAATAATACCATTTCCTGGAGTTCCTATCAGAGTGTCATCTCCGTTAGTAGCCGTTATGGTCCTGACAGGTCTGCTGTTACTAACACAAGAACTGTCAAGAGGCGGAATAGGGCTGTGACTCGCCATGTAAATGAGACAGAAGGTACTTGAAGTTCTATGATAATGTCGGCAGATTTACCCGCCAAGTGTGGTATAGATATATGTACTATATCCCACCGTCTGACGGGAGGCCAGTTGAGGCAGCATAGTCCGGAAAAGGAGTCACGTCAGGTAATGCATCGAATCGAGTCTGATTACCCTGAGGCCACTGTCCTCGTTGGTAATTTATGTTGGTTCCGACCACTGAGTTGTCTGGTCCTATCCACAAGACGTCTATCTCGTTTGAAGTTCTCATCGAAGCAGCCAGACCACCGCTAGTTGAGGCAGGAGGTCCATATAGTGTGTAAGTGCCTCCCCATCCTTCGGAGGCGTTCCAAGTCATACCATACCTACCACCATTGTATATCCAATACACTTCCATGCTGGTTGGACTGCTCACTACAGCAGCCATACCACCTCTAATTGAGCCACCTGTATTTATTGCGCGCGCTCCCTTCCACTGTCTATCAGCAGATGAGTTCCAATGAACATATCCATTTTGTGTGTTTGGACGTGCTGCACGTTGGCCTGATTCCGTTGGTCCTATCCACCATGCATCGATTTTGTTTATACCTCCTAACACAGAGGACACAGCAACAATACTATTGCCCCAAGCACTACCCGGTCCTGCTATTTCGTATGGGTTACCATAGGTGTTTGAATCAAATGCCCCCCCATCATGAAACAATTGACCCCTCACAGAACCATCTCCTTCTATCCACAATACATCCACGTCGGCAGGTCCATTCGGTACAACAGCCAGACCACTACTAGTTGAGCACCACCTCATTGGTCGTAATGCCTCCGATCTCCAGTTGCTACCATCCCAGTACTCCCGGTAAACCTGACTATCACATCCAATGCAAAACATTTGTGGAATATTACGTATGAATAAAGCAGCTATACCACCGCTGGTTGAGCTATATTTGACTGTACTAGGTATTGTGTTCTCACTCCATATCCCAGCCTTATCGTATCCACCCACCCAATGCCCCACAGAACTATCTGGTCTTGTCCACCATACATGTCGTTGACCTTGACCCTGGTGATAAATCGCAGTGATACTACCGCTAGGCACAGATGCGCTACCAGGTACAGATGCGCTACCAGGTACAGCTATTCTGTATGGGGCTCTCCAGTTTTGTTTTTGATCATACCACCTACAATTCACAGAACCATTTGATCCTATCCAGTAGACTTCCAAGTTGCCTGAACCTGTCTCTACAGTAGTGACGGCATGATTGCCAGGATCGTATGCGACCCCCATTTGTTGATTACTTAAAACGCTCGACAATGTCGGCGGGTGTTGTTCTGTGTCCCAAGGAAATATTTTAGCACTCCTATTCTGATACGGTATAACTCCTCCATCGGTTGTGACAGTACCATCACTAGGATAATAATCATCGTTGTCTGGCTTATTTATTTGCCATCGATCCCATATACGATCGACGTAGGAGTGATGAAGGAAAAATACAGGATCGTTTGGAGAAGTCATGGGGTACATGGATCCACCGACCCAGAGATGGATACGGCCATGGACGTCCTCTAATGCTTTCCTATAGCTTTTCTTAGAATCATTATTCCAAGGGGAAGTGTCATAACTGGTTATATCTTTTGATGCATTACTTACCTCAGCCGAAGTCGGTAATGGATATCCAGAACCACCTAAATTGCGTGTTAATTTATTGTCAGGCGATTCCCACTGTTGGAGCGGACCAACTTCGGTGCGAACAATTGGCCATCTCTGAAAGGGGCCCGTTTTTACGACGAAATAATCCGTGTCATCTCCAGTGCCACCCATACAATCTTTATTCCAAACAGCCATATTCTCAGGAATGTTGGAAGAGTCCTCTGTCCAGTTCCAATAAGGCAATGTTATGCCAGTGCCATTGACTACCTGCTGTAATTCTAATTCAAATCTTCGAATGAAATAACTGTGCCACGGGAAGAATGACGGACCTGTATGTGCAACGGCCCGAGTTGGGACTTTTGGTGGAGTAACCTGGTTTTCTGGAGTATCCTTATAGGCAGCAGCATGATGCCAGAGAACTAATTCGTCTTATTTATTACCTTGTGCACCATTATTTTTTAGTGCATTTACTGCCGTAGTAAACCGTAGTAGCTCAGCTTTACTTAATGATGCTACGTTTCTTCTCCAGTTCATATTAGTACACTATGATTATCTAAAGCCTGGGGACAACGTCACGACCTTCCTAGCTAAAGTGGATGGAGAGGGATAGGTAGCATAAGGCAGATAAACTGAAGAATACCTATTATCCTTTTTATCAACTTCAATAGATTTTTCTCCAATTTGTACTACAATCTTATTATCGTCTGGTTTTTCCTCGAAGGAAATATTCCTATTTTTATAAGTTTCAGTAACGTTGTTGGGTGTTTTACTCATCTCAGTTATTTCTCCAGTATTCACTACTTTGCAGATATTGTATCATAGCTATAAAAAAACTACTATGATATTCCTATTAAATGGTACGATAGATTATTCTACCTGTTGGATGTATCATTTGATTTGGTTTTACCCTTTTTTCGCTGATCGTCAGACGAATGGCCTTATTATAATCCTCAGACATATCCTGCTCTTGGCCCATAATAGATATGTGTATACTAGAATTGTGATAGTTTGGATAGGACCAAAGACTACTATCGTGATGACAACAGTTATTATTGCAATAACGTTAACATTAGTAATAGGAGGCTTGCCGGCAAATAACATGAACATACAGGCAAAAAAACATAGTGAATGTTTCAAGGCAGGACAGAGTGACGGGGCGGATCATCCATTTGATGCGCCTAGATCGATAGTTGCAGGAAGAAGTATCAAGATGGATTTCTGAAGGGTTGCAAGATGCCGTTTATATGTCCATGAATGCAGCCCACGATCCTAGCTACCTCCCATTGACTATATCCTTGCGACGACAACTCTAAGATTAGTTCGCTATTAGTGAACACTTGAACATCTTATCTTGAACGAGTCAGGCCCGCCGTGTCCTTTGAAGTGTTCACAATCTGGGCTATCTCCCTCACACTCAGACCACGGGCCGTAGCCTGTATATCTGGTCTTGTTGAACTTGTGACAAACGAGACACCTCTAGAGACTTCTCTATCCCCTATCGCAAAGGCTAGGCAAGAGAACAAAGTTGATGATTGGATGAAGCCGAAAAAGGGTTATTTCTACCGGTTTAGACCTGAAGAATTATGCATATATACACGTACCTTAGTATTGATTAGCAATGATAAATCACCAATCCGCAATAACGATTGGCGCAATTGCGGTAATTACTACAATGATGATGTCGGTTCCTGTAGCTTCAGCTTTACCCCCGAAGTACTTTCAAGAGATATTAAGCCGATCGCTGTTAGTGCCCGTAGCAGTATCCGGTAATAATATCTATGCAGCATGGAATAATGCTAGTGCTGCTCTTCATGGCGTTGCCATATTCTTCACAAAGAGTAATGATGGTGGAAAAACGTTTGCAAAGACAATAGTTCTCAGCCCCCCTAACACAAATCCAAAGATAGATGTTGTATATGGGAACGTAAGTATAAGCGCGTCAGGTAGTAACGTAGTCGTGACGTGGTGGACAAACGCAACAGGAGCACTTAATCCCGTAATGAGGACAAGTAGTGACGGTGGAAATACTTTCGCGAATTTAGTAAGGCTGAACAGCACTTCCGGTGGAATTAATAAGTAAATCTCGTAGGTAACAACAACACACACGACCTGCATGCGGGTTTGTCGTTATTTCATCACCTGTCGTTGCTATCCGTTGCTTCATCAATTACGGAGATAGTATTATCACCGGAATTAGCGACATATACTTTGTCTCCAGATGAATTGACACCTATGCCATTCTGACCTTTGCATACAGCAATGGCCGCGTTTTGATTAGGAGAATACTTTGCTAATTCATCCATAGTTCGTAATTGACCAAATATAGGACCTGATGACGTACATGCTACTAGCATCTCATCTATATCCCCATGGGTAAAGATATGCTCTAATCTTGCCTAGTCGTATACTTCTGCGCATGTTGTTAGTATATAGATCAAGATGAAATCTACTTCTGAGCTCTTTTTGTGGACCTTGGTTCAGAGACATGTTTGACCCTCTTCCATAAGGATCACATAGTACAATCCAGCAGCTTTTCGCAGGCTCTCCGGATGTAGTAGTACAGTATGATAGGATGACAGGATCGCCGGCGAGCAATGTGAATGCAAAGAAGAGCAGCGATGATGTGACAAGCAATCATGATCGCTGCTTCCAAGCAGGGAAAGATGATGGGAGAAATAGGGGGTTCAGTCAGAGTGAATTCGATAATTGTGGCTCTTCGTATGAACATGGATTTATGAAGGGCTGTATGTCAGTAGAAGGAAACACAAAGATGCAGGTAATAGTGCTGAAGGCGCTGGCTAGACTAAGTTAGCTAGTTACCCTTTCTCTTTCTCTATTATTCTAGTTATTTGTATTGCACTTAGTTATTTCGATAAGCGAGGTAACAACACATCTTATACTCAATTCAAATAGAGAAGGTGATGACCTGTTCGCCTGATACAATGCAAAGTATCATTCATTAACAACCGACTAGTCTTATGACCCACTCCAATCACTTCTTCAGTCCTATATGAAGATGCATTAACAGGGCAAGATCCTTGACTTTCAGTCGGTTCAGTACAGTACATAAGTGTAAGAGATAGGTATTGTTACTCTAAAGCAATATATACAATTGTCTCCTTTTTTGTTCAGAGGTGTTCTTCAAATTGCTTTGAATATGGTCGCCTGAACTGATCAAATCCTGCTTAGGGACCCAGTATACATTCACAATAGCAAATTGTTGTAAATTAACCATTTTTATGTTTTCATCCAGAGTATACCACATCTCAGAAATTATATACGATATTCTGTATGTAAATCAAAGAATTTTGTTAGTGTGACATTTATTTATTTTTAGTTATGATTCACAAGTTTAATCAGTTCAGATATCTCTAGATTTCTTTCAATGGGTCATCGAGTTTGTTAGGAAATATATCATCTTGGCAGCAACTTATTTATGAGGTAGGTGAGTGGTAATGTTTTGAGGCGTATATGTGTTACTACAATAGGACTGTTTTAACTGTCTCTCCATGATATAAATGAGTCATCATCACTTCCATTATTAATAACAACATTATATACCACTGTCTTAATATTTATTCTGCATGAGCTATTAGTGCCATCAGCTTTGGTATTGTTAATGTTTTTGTTATGACTAGTTATAGTTTTATTGAAATTTCTTCAATTTGTACTAAAGCTAGACTTAAATATCTATATAATCATACGAATCGCATCGTAGTGGTCAGCATTCTTATTACAAAGACTAAAGGTAGTATATCTAAAGCTAATCAAATTGTAAAATAAATAAATCTACAAATATTAATGACGATTACTTGTCTCAATTCCTGAGAGATCAAGAATTCAAGAAAACGAGTTGGCTGAAATAACCGAGATAAATGTTTGAATAGTCCTTTCGCTTCTGTATTTCTAACTTATTAATATTAATTTCCTAACGAAGGGAACTAGATCTTGTACAATTAGATCTTTAATTGACTATTATGAATCCAATGTTACAATTAACTAAGCTTGTCTTAGTCTAGATCTTTCACTTTTCTTCAGAATTTCCTTTATAAATTCCAGATTCCTTCAGAATTGAAATAACCGTTGGAATCTCTAAATCAAGCTGCATAGCAACAAATTCTTCTCCGATTCCAGACTCATATAGATTCATAATAATTTGCTTTTTATCTTTAGATACCATCTCCTTCCCTATAAGATGTGACGACGAATTGTGGGATAATGACATCTTTTCTCTTTCTATCTTAAAGTATTAAGTCAAATTAAGTTAAATAGGATTGATTAACCTTGTTAACTAACCAGGTAAAAGATCTTTAGACATTTCATTCAGTCAAGTAACTATTTGCTAATATACATAGTTCTAACGATAGTTCTAATATCATAATAATATTTCAATTCATAGAAATAGCTAGTTAACAATCTTTAATATGTAAGCACTGTAATTAATTTAGAGATTTAATTATGACTGTTCGAATTGATCTTGGAAGGGAAGTTCGAGCATCTATTCCCAGAGTCTTGGAATACTTTATGAACGTGGAAGAGTTACCGCACCTTCATCCTGAATATATAAAAAATGTCACGGTTATAAGCAAAAAAATGGTGGGCGAAAATAATGACGCTAGTATTGAATTTGAACAAGAAGGATCATTTCACGGCAAGAAGATAAAATCTATAAATAGATTAACCAAATTTTCTCTTGAAAACGCTATTAAGATTGAAACGATAGACGGTAACGGAAAAGGGAGCTTGACTACCATTAGATGCATAGAAATTGGAGCAGGAAACACGCAAATAAAATTAAACAGTGAACTACACTATGGATTGTTAGAAAAGCTACTAAGTCGATCAATTCATGCTATCACAGAAAAAACTTTGGAAGAGGATATTAAGAACATAGAACATATCTAGAACGAACTTAGTGTTAAGAAATATTAAGTCTAGTTTGTGTAGTTGCCTAACTACTCATATTATTTTCTAAATGTTTTCAAATCTAACTGTCATTTTGACAACTGAAGGATTCGTAACTAAATTGAGTTGTAGAATATAGTTATGACTATAATGTTTCTTATATCCGTAGCTCCGGCTGCATAGTTTCAACACAATTTGGTAATTTGTTGATACCAACAGCAAACGTCGCATTTTAAGAAAAGCTATTCTTAAAAAACATAGTTCTAAGCTTGTTTGCCGAGAGATTTGCATCGTTAATACTACTAAAGACCTCTAAAGTAATTGTTCGGTCACAATTAATATCTTTCAAAGCCTTGACTTCCTCATGATAGTCTATCAGGCCCTCTCCTTTTCACTTTGATAATCATTGATTAAATATTTAGGTATAGTTATTCCGACTATAAGTCAGTATTATTTTACGATGTTAGGAATAATAATTTAAGGCTATTTCTAACTATGAATAATAAGATAATCTATTATGCAAATCTTTGGTATAATCATATTGAACGAAGTTTGGTTACTTTAAGGCAAAGATACAAATAGCAGGGGTTTACTTCAGTTGACCAAAATAACAGAAGCAACATTTGGCAGAGATATATGATCTACTAAGCTCTGACTTGGAATCAAAAGTGCTGAATTAAATGCATTATTTCTTCAGTCATTAAAGCTGCATGAAGCTTATAATGCAATATTGTCCAAAGTAACACCTCGACTTATAGATGATCTTTCTGCAAGACTTCAGGAAAATTCTCATATTAAGCAACCAATATACATGATGGAGATATTTACTAAGAAAATCAAACTAAAAGACAAAGGAAAGATAACGTTAGAAAATGATCAGTTCAGAGAATATCTAGTCTCGTTATCTGGTGGTTCTATCCCTGCAATATATGATTATGATAGCCATTACGTAATAAACTTGAAGTTGACTTTTGAGATTCTCAAGTCATTAAATGATATTGATTTTGTCTTTCAAATATATGCTGACTATACAGGAACGGTGACATCAGTAGAGGCTATCAAAAACAATGATTCAGTGGTTGATAAAGAAACGACTTACAGAACATTCACCAGCAGGTACTGGTTGGTGTTCAGTTACTGAACATTATGTAATGCACCATCGACTATCTTCGATCCGTTATCAAGAACTTGATATCTGTCCACGGATTTCTCCATTCTGATTCTGCTGGGTATGAACATTAACATATGTATTCCTATCCTGCATAAGCTTGGTTAGGTCGGACAATTGTTTTCCAGCTAATGGCCCCTGCAGATCTCCTGATGTAATTTTGCCCTTGCCCATGGATAACATGACTATTGGTGGTCCATTTTCGCCAGATTTACCTTGATGAATGTGTGCCATCATAAAGTTGTTCAGGTCTTTTACATTCAGTTCATAATCAATCTGTTTTTCATCTGCACCGATCTGAAATTGAGCAGTCCCAGTTGCTTTAGTATCAGCTGGAGGAACTTCATTTTTGCCAGAAAGGTCTGCCGTAAATTTCTTTAGCGTACCCTGTGCCAGTACCACTTTATCAGTCATTCCGTTTGTTGAAACAACAACCATACTGACTGCCAACACCGTGATTATCACGAGAGTGGTAGTAACGAGAGTAGTAGTTGTAGTCTGCAATCTCCTTAAATTACTCATTATAGATCTATTGTAACGCCTCTTCTATAAAAAATTCTCTAGTTCACTCAGGGATTATTAGCTCTCTCAAGGACCTCATAATATCAAGTGCGTCCTTCTCCCCCTACTTTATTTCTACTAGCCCGCGATTAGTGGAGTTGTAGTTCGCTTCTAACTCCTGTGAATACGCCGACAACTAACAGTGAGCAGCTAAGACCTATCGCCAGAAGGTCATCTACTGCTACTCCTATCGATGCCATCACTGCTCCTCCGATAGTGAGAATCTTGCTTACTATAGATATACCAAACTCATCTTCTCCTACTTCTGTTTAAGTTGATGTTCTTATATCAGCTCGAATATGAGATAGTCATATGTATAGCCCTTCCTACCAAGAGCCTAAATCTCGTCTCTCATCTTTGTTTCTAGTAATATCGTGACCTTTGCCATTTTACCTACCTTTCACCTCTCACGCTCCTAGTCGATGGTATAATACCATATGAAACCGTATAAGGACTGGGTCTACACTTTAATGCTCTGACTGATCGTCTGTTTGTTTGTCTGTTGTAGTCTAGCATGACTCGAGTAAAGTCACGCCACAGGCCACTTGATTGTCAGCCGTGTCATGCCGTGACACTCAAGTTGTCTAGATTGTTTACCAGACTATCATTAAGTCATTATTAATCATAATACCTGCTGCTTAATTCTAAGTCATTGTAGTAAGAAGACTAGTAATACTTTATCTGGGAATTATAAAACTAATGGGAAGCATATTAAAATCGATCAAATCAAACATCTGTGTCATAGGAATGGTTGCAGGATTAGTCTTTGTCGTCAGTTTATTCTTGTTACCATTACACGAACGGTGGTGATAATGATAGGCAGATAGTCAAATAACATACTTCGCCGACCCACCATTATTACGTATTTTCTATCCTAAATTATTAAGTCAGATATCCTGCGAAATTCTCCTGGCGCTATATCTAGCTCTGATATTATGTATTATAGCACAGTAACTTGTCAGTTATTGATTCATTGGGAACTAACTGTGCATTGTCTTTTTTTGCAATTATGTGACAATGTTAAAACTAACCAAGACCAGGTGCATAATGCTAAGATGCAATACTTACTATGCTTTAGTCTTTGCAAAAGGAATGTTATCGCAACAGAGAATTAAGACACTGCGAGATTTCAGATTTACATCTATGCGCGGCCTAGTATAGAGCAATATCCATGGTATGGCCCACTCCTCGCTCAAATATTGTCATATCGTAGTTCGCAGGCTTGGATTAGTATTTCTTGATTTGTGCACCAGCGTGAAGATTAATAGCATGAAGAACATAAATTATAATAGAACGGTTTTCTACAATCAATATGTCCGCAGTCGTACAATACACCACATTTTGTGCATTGATGATAACAATGTTGCTGACTTTCATTTGTAACATACAAACGTGCTGTAGTCAATATTGATTATATGACCTTTAACATTATTTTCAATAGAAATTTATTTTGCAAAGTCAATTAATTTAGTGTAGATTGTTCAATGTTCGAGATATTGTTGTTGTCAAGCAGAATAGTGGATTAGGTTGATGTCATGACGTTGTCTATTTTTCGGCTCAACATCAGTTTGGTAGGATGGTTTAGTGGCAATTTTCTGTAGGGTCGATATTAAGTTTGTTTTATGTTTTTATGATTTTGACAATTCTAAAGATTGATTAGACAGCGTTAGACAAGAAGTAGACAAGTTACCTCTTATATATAATCAATAGATAAATTAGTCCAGTCCTAAATTCTCTTACAATGAATTATTCCAAATTATATTTGGACTTAATTTTTGATTCTGCTTGATTTCAAGTATTTCTTCAAGAGTAGGGCTTTCACGAATATTCTCTCTAGTTGATTTGATTGCCCCAGACACATTAGCGGAAATTAGTGATTCTATATCATCATTTCCAAGTAGTTTCATTGCTGCAAATGTTCCTATAAAGGCATCACCTGCGCCAGCAGTGTTTAGTATTTTGTAGTTATTATCATTAGTCTTATTTTCAAGTTTGGCAGCTGGGATAGCTACGATCATTTTCTTATTTGCATATAGACATCCTTTTTCCCCCATTGTGACTACTACATTGCCATCCAAATTGATATTACTTAGAATAATCTTACTTGCTGATACTGGATCAGTGATACCAGTTAGGTTTATGCATTCTGACTCATTTACTATTATGTAATCAGTATTCATAATCGAGGTTTTAAGATCTTTGATGCCTTTAAGTGATAAGAGTCCGGGAGCCCATAAACTAGTCTTGTTTGTGATTTTTGAGAGTGACAAGATTCTGTCGGCCACTGAAAACGGTGGATCTACCACTATTGTTAGATTTGTATTGTTAATATATTTATGAACTTCCTTAGAATAGATGACTTTTTCGGAAAGTAAGTCATTAGCCTGTTTGTAGGTTAAAATGATATTTCTTCCCTTTGCATCGACTACGATATATGCACGACCTGAGGGAGTGTTCCTTGTAAAGTATAGCATATTGGTCACTACGCCTTCATTTTCAAGAATATGAACGTGTTTTTTTGCTATATCGTCTGTACCTAAAGCTCCAAAAATTGCTACAGTGTTAGATCCAAGTATTCGTGAAGAGGCAATTGAGATATTTGCTCCTTTTCCTCCTGGAACCTCTTTAATCTTTTTTATTCTGACTTCTTCGCCTGGAATGGGGAGTTGTTCAGTAAATAAAATAGTATCCCAATTTATCGAACCGACTACAATAATCTTGGTAGATTTCATCTATTAACTACTAAACCTTCGTGTTGATATTCGTTTTGACAATATTGAATCTAATGTAAGATTGAGATCGTTCGATCAGATTCGATATCTTCTTTGGTGGACATTCTATTTTTTAAATGGATATTTTGTACTGATATTGAATATGAAAAGAAAACAAGCAAGCCAGGAGTTTTGACAATGCTCCTCACCTAAAAAGGAAAGGAATAATCAATCAAATGCTTCCTGACTTATCTACGTCGAAGACCTGTCTAGAATATAAAATTGTCAACAACAGTCTTTTCTGCTCTGGCCTCATAAAGGGACTAATCTATAGTTATCAGATCATAAACAGGAATTTCAAATTTTCTTTTGCTGGTGAATCTGTGGTTACTGTAGCAACTTTTTATGCTTTAACATCTACCAAGGATCCTTTGTTTTCCATGAAGGATGTCTGAACTCTGCATAATCACATTTTCCTTAGATCCAAGCCTGTCTATTAATTGGAAAATAAATGATGTATATTATATATAAGTTAGGTGATTGAGTATACTCACTTACATAGCCATTAGTTCTTTGAGAATACGAACTTATATGAAGGTCTTGACTGGCCATGACTAACAAAAATAAATAATAGTTATCAATTAATGGCTAGAAAAGCTTCACAATCTTTATCCAAAACTGTCGTGCCTAGTATGTGTTCTAACACTTGCAATACCATATTAGCTGCTCCGGAAAGAGTTAAACACAGCTTAGCAAGGACAATTTTATTCTCTCAACCTAGATAATTTTCAGATTGTAAAGTCACTGTTTCCATGTGTTTGATTTTGTGGAAATTGATTCTTCTATAGAATCTTCATGCATTTGTGGTAAAAACTGATGTCAAAAAATACTTTTAACCATTTAGATTTAGTGCTAAATTTTTCAAAGGTTATACTTTACTTCCTATCTAAATTCCAATCTTTTTAGATAGTTCGACCATTCAAAGAACAAGAACGCAATGACGGGTATTGCTCAGACGACTATGATAGCTGCTGCCTTAGCATTACTTGTCTACATAGCATTAATTGCTACTGGCATATATACTACTCAAAGCTTACCATCTAGTACTGATAACAAGAGTTTAGCTGAGCAAATCAAGCTTGATTCAGCGATGCGTCAACGATTAGCTGCAAGCCTAGATTATGTTCATAAAGCAAACTTAAATCAGGCGTCATTAACTGTTCCTCTCCATGGAGTTAATCTTAGCAATAATCAATTCATTTTATTATATGACTCAACACCTTATGCAACTAAGGGACATATAGCATTAAATATGCCTTGCGATGCAACAAGTCCTAGTACCCCTTTATTCGAAGTGCTTGTTGGTAGTGCTCCGGAATTAGCAACCCTGCCAGTTGGTTATATCCCTCAAATTTCTAACCCACCAGATATGTGTGTATACCATGGTCAGTTTGGATTTGGAGATCCTGTAACAGACATAGCTCTGAAAAACATATCAAATAAAAATATGAGTCTGTTGGGACCACATTCTGTTGTAATAACTACTCATGAGTCATATATACCTACAACACCATCATTTGAACAAATGCAGCATAAGAATATCACATCAACGAATTCTTCACAAAAATAATGGTAAAAATAATCTAGGGATCACCCAAATTCAGCTCTGTCGCAGAATGGGGAGATGATCTGGATTTAAATTGAAGGTGATAGTATGATTTTGAAGAACGCCGAAATAACAAGGTTATCAAAGATGGTGCAGAATTAAAGTATAAAAGCTTCACAATCTTTATCCAACACTGTAGTGTTGAGTATTTGGCACGTACTAGCAATACCATATCGACTCCTCTTGTCCATACGCACGGTGACCAGACCTTTAATTGTCCTAGGAGGAGTACAGATTGATTGAATTAGTCATTTTCATTTTTGCAATGGCAGTCTTGGGTTGGGTCTTGGTATTGGTATTGGGAACTACTACAGTGTTTGGAAGAGACAGAGGTAGGGTAGGCAGATCAGCAGAGATCTTTCTGGTCCTGCTTCAAGTTGTGTTGTTTACAAATGTGAACATCTTACCCGACTTACTCATGTACTCCTAATAGTTACAACAGACTTTCTCTACATAATATTTCATTGGAGATAGAACCATACAAGAAAAAGAGTTTGGGAAGATGCAAAGAGATAGGATCTTGGAAATGAAAAAATAGGCTAGATTTCTGAAGAGAGCAAGAGATGAGTAACAAAGAGATAGACTAAACCTAGCAATTGTAGCAGCAAACAATCATTATGCTGGATTCGGTCCTGGAACTGCTAATACATTCAGGAAAATATTGGATTTGGGGCCTGTATCTAGACTTAGTAATGAACATAAATAAAGGATATCAATTTACAAAAAAAGTGCACTTAACAATCTTAGCTTTATTAGTATTTTGTATTTTTGCAGTATCATATTTTATATCAGTAGCCGGTAAACTCCTCAGCTTTTATTCTTTCATTTCTAATTTGTAATTCTTTTTCTAAAATGCTTTTCATTGCATTTAACATCGCAGGTGGTCCGCAGACATAGAAAACTGAGCGATCAATATCATCACTACTAAGATATTTATTCAACATATCCTTGTCTATTCTACCTCGTTGGCCTATCCAATCACTTGAAGAGGAGGGCGAAGATGCTGATGTGAGTGTTTCACTACCATCTTCATCAGTAACTGTGTATACAATCTTCAAATTCTTATTTGTATTTGCCCACTCATCAAATTCCATTTTATAAAGGATATTTTCTTCGTTTCGGTTGGAATCAAACATTATTATTTTTATCGGCAGATGTCTATCCGTAGCATCTTTTATCATACTTCTAAATGGAGTTACACCTATTCCACCTGATAGGAATACTGCTGGTTTTGAATGGTCATCATGCAATACAAATTTCCCTTCTGGTCCCCTTACTTTGACTTTTGCCATTTCTTCTAATAATGCAAGTCTTTTTTTATATGGAGAGTCTCTTATTCTAGTGCTAATCAGAATAAAGTTCTCAGTTGGAGAAGAAGCAATAGTAAAATGTCTAATTGGTCCTTTAGGATCATTAGTAACTCCTCCTATATCAAAGTAAGCATATTGTCCTGCTGTGTAACTTAGAAGTTTTTTATTTTCATCTTCTTCTTCTACGTCTTCGTCATTCTCATTACTCTTTTCTAGACTGTTTTGTTTACTAAACTTTAACGACATTATATCTGTGCCTAGCACCTTCTTCTTTTCTAATAGTGTAAGCTCATAAAGAGGAAACTCTTTTTTTATACTTGTCTGTTGTTGTGTACCTTCTGATTTCGGTTTTTCCTTAATTAGTATCTTATCATTATCACTCTTCACTTCATAGGCCACCTGGGGTATGTCTGCGGGAGGATTTTTTACTTCCCCTGTTCTTACATCAAATTTTGAGCCATGCCATGGACATTCAATTTCATACCTATCAAGAGTGCCTTCTTCTAAAGGTCCACCTTCATGTGAACATATCGCATCAATAGCATATACTTTACCATTAACCATAGATAATACTATGGGTTTACCATGTAACTCAATTTTCAGAAGACTACCTTCGTATAAATCCTTTTTGTCTGCTACAATTTGATATGCTCCATCTTCTTCTCTTGTCATTAAGCATTATCTGTCGTAATAATTATTAAGAATATTACATAGTATTATGGAATTTATACTATAGCCGTTAGTGCACGGAACAAAGTATTTCAATGCAAGGAAGGCATATTGTCCTGTATTTATATTCAGGAGTTTCAGCTGAGTTATCACCAACATGACTAGATTTAACTTACAATAGACCAGCGATTGCAAAAATTCAAACTCAACCGATCGTATAAAACCGTAATTCTTTCAATTTTATATATGTCTTTAACATTCATAAAATAATCCACAATTTTATTCCTATTACCTATCTCTAATTGTTCGAACACGGATATATCATCAAATGTCTCTCTGTTCTATAATACATAATCAAGTCCTTGCTCCAGCACCATGTCAAACATTTCTCGATTTGTTAATACTTGATAAAGATTTTGTTTATTTTTTATTTGAACAGTAGATGAATCTTTTCAGGCTACTGCAAGAGCAATTTCCACAGCGAAAGCCATGCTAGCCAGCTCAAACAGATCTTCAAATGTTGCATCAGATCATTTTCCTTTTTCATAATCATATGGATATTCAAACCTATTCTCTACGCGATAGGGATACAATATGGAATTATTCTTTTTATCGTCTTTGTTCTCATTCTCTATTTCTTTTGCAACTAATCTATTAATACCGATGAATAGTGGATCGTCTTGATCAGGGCTTAGCAAGCAATGAAAACACTTTGCCTTAACATAATTTGGGTTTCTTTTAAATTCCATTAAATCCAACTAATCTGAATACCATTTCCTTGTTTTGTCATCTTTATCTTTTAATTCTTCTTCTGTTAGAAAAGTCTGAAACCTATCAATTATATTTATCGACTTTTTTAAGACCAAGTATTACCAGTAGTTGATGTATTTGAAAGGCATTGTAAGAGAGTGATATCTAAAACCATATATTTATTTTATTTAACACCATATATCAATTACTTGTTACATATTTTCAAGCAATTATGCATTAACAATATGAGATATTACAGTCCAACAAAACATTCACAAAAGGATGGTTTTGCTGATAGATGATAGGGTCCATGCTAACAAATATTGTCAACGGGTTATGACCGCATGTTAACTTAGAAAATTTCCATTCATTCGTTACTTTCTAAAGAAGTTTGTGAGCTCCTTGATAAGAAAGTCAGGTCTCTCCTCGGCAATCCAATGTCCTGAAAGAGGAACAATGCCGCCGCTCACATTAGTAGCAAGAGACTTCATTGAAGTTAACGCCGCAGTGCGACCAGCATATTCCCCACCAAGTGCTAAAACAGGCATTGGAAGCTTGACATTCGCGTGCACTTTATTCTGTTCTTCGGTTATCGGAAATGCTCTATAGTATTCAAATCCAGCATGCATTCCCCCAGGCGCAGAATAATGACTTACATACTCATCGACATCTGTCTGTGTTATTGCATATGGATTATATGCAAATGTGGTGTAAAACCATGAAAGATATTCCCTCTCTTTTCCAGCAGTTAATGCTTCAGGTAAGTCACGTATCTGATGAAAATTAAACCACCAGCAACAGTTTTTAAAACCTGGCGGATAGAATCCTGGCACAGGAACATCCAGTATTACTAATTTACTCACATTATTAGGATATGCAGATGCATAAGAATATGCTGTGTGAACCCCTACGTCATGTCCTACTAAGTAAATTTTTTGACCAATTCCCAATTGAGATATTAATTGGTGGATATCTTTTGCAGTAGTATTACCATCATAGCCAGTGAGAGGCTTCGAAGAATCTCCAAGTCCTCTTAGATCAGGCGCAATTACAGTGTAGTTCTTAGCCAGTGCTGGCATTATTTTATGCCATTCATACCATGTCTCGGGCCATCCATGCAGCAAGACTACTGGGTTTCCGTGACCCCCAATTACATAGTGCATCCTAATTCCATTAACATGTGCTGTATGATGTGAAAATGTGAAGTTATTAATCTGAAATGAAAGATCTTTAATGGGCTTTCCTATGTCAAATGCTGTTCGATTAGATATAGACTGTTGTTGCTGCTGGGCTAAGGCATTGCTACCATTTGATAACATCATAAATGCCAGAGCTACAGCAATGCAAGACAGAGCCGCTAAATAGCCGGCCTCATGCTTTGTCTTCATAGATAAATATACCAAGAGTATTTTATTATAATAAAGTTATATCAAAGGAACAAACTTATAACCGCGAGTAGATAACATATACATCTGAACAAATTTCGAATTAAATCTAGTTATCATAATGAGCTTATGTTAATGAATTAACATTATATAACTTCTAATAGCTGGCTTGTATTTTCAAGCACTCTTGCATTAATAATACGAGGTTGTTATAGTCCCATGAGATGATGATACTGGTCAATTGTATGATTGATATCATGTGATATTAGCTAGTTGCTCACTATTGTCATTGTTACTAAGTAGTGCTTTAAGATTCGTTGGCTAATTGACACGTGGTATTAATTATAATTCGGTGTTATCAACATTCGATTTAATATAATTCAAATCACAAATACTTACAGTCGGATTCTTACATGCTCAAGAGTAATCATGTTTTCATATGCTGGAACTCTTCTGACAGTAAGCCATTTTGTTAGAGGCTATCTATTTTCTCAACTTCATAAATAATATCGTCCTTAGGTCCTCTGTATTCGAGTAGATGTTTGCATTTGTGCTGCTTCAGTAGCTTGAGTGGCCTGAGCAGGCTGGATTTAGGCTTGATTTAACTATATCTACCAGGCTCGGCGTCTTTCCATACGTTGAAATTGCTTTTTTGCAACATGATGTCCTACAATAGCAGCAGTAGCGACTGTAGTTCCTCCTGCAATCATTCCACCAACGACAACTCTTCTTCCTAACATAATTTAGATATCTTTGGATTACTATATATTTTTACCTAGCTACTGGTGTGAAGTGTGTATGCATCTTTGTCTGTCACTAAAGAAATACTTACTGCTGAACGCGATACATCACAAATGCCACAAACATGTTCTTATCGGACTGTTGACTCGAATTTCTATAGAACAATCACATTATATAGTTGCATCAATTCCATCTTCATCGAAAAGTTAAATTAAAACTTCCAGAAAATATTGATATGTCTTCTACAGAACACAAACGGATTGTTCACGAATTCCTTGATGAAACTTACAATAAAGGGAATCTAAAAAATACAGATAGATACGTAACTCCTGATTTCATATACCATGCTCGTGGTGAGGATATTGAGGGAATCGAAGCCTATAATGGATGGGTTTCCTCAGATCGTAGCATATTTCCTAATATTCGAGTTACAATCGTAGATAGTATAGCAGAGTCAGATAGAGTTGCTTCAGCTTTTATCGTAGAAGGTACACAAGAAAAGGAATTTCGTGGCATTCCAGCTACAAATAAGAATTTTGAAACAGTAGGAATGAACATTTTCCATTTTCAAGATAACAAGATAAAGGAGGGATGGGTTGTAGTTGATGCACTTACTGCAGCAATACAGCTTGGTGCGGTCAAGTCAACATCTTCTGAGGCTGACTAGAAATTTATTTGTCTATCCAAAATTCTATATTTTAAGAATTGGTAAAGGTCTAAATGAAGTAGTATCTGCTCTCAACAAGGTGGCACCTACAATGCTATATAGATAATTTTTGTAGATGGATGGATAGGGAGACGTTACGATATGTCACTGGACTCCTAAATAAGATATCGATTAATAGTACCAAAGATTATGTAAAGTAACATTAATGATCCAAAGTCTCTTTCCAAATAATGCTGAACATATAATGTTCAAGATGTTGTCAAGGATTTTCGTTCTAGCCTGGAGCACACTTAGCCAAATATTTTGTAATCCAATGATGATTTGCAGTTTGTTAGTATTAGTTTTGCTGTTACTCCCGCTATTATCTCTAACGCATAATATTTGGCCAATAGCAAAAACAGCAGATGCTGAGCTTATCAGTTTTGATAATCATAGTATGAATATATCAGTCAAATTTGATGATTTGTTTGGCCTTTTCAAAGGCAATACTTTAAACTTTCAAAATCCATTTGAACATCAGATAGAAATCGATGCGAAACAGATATTTCCAAATGAAACTCTTAAGCGCGAAATAATTAGCAAGTCAGGACCATCAGAATTCACAATGCCTTATCTAAAGTATAATCTATTAGGATTTAACATATCGGCAACAGATATTAGCGTAAAGGCTAATGCCACACAAATA
>JARBAU010000390.1 GCA_029237525.1 Nitrososphaerales archaeon
ATGAGAACTTATTGAATGGTATTGCTAAAACATCCTTAAAAGTGGATGAAAAAATAATAGCCAGGAGGATCTTGTTGGAGTTAATAAGGTTATTTCAAAATAAACGAGATACAGTATTGGTAAATCTAGGAATAGGAATTCCCGCTTTGATCTCATTAGTTGCGGCTCAGGAAGATGTAACAGAATTAATTGTATCAGTGCTTGAATCTGGCCCATGGGGAGGTATTGCTCTGTCTGGAAATGACTTTGGATTAGCACTAAGTCCCTCTGCACTTTCATCCATTCCTGATGTATTCTCTGTCTTTGAAGGTGGGATGATTGATGCTGCGTCTCTAGGCTTTCTGCAAGTTGATGAAAAAGGAAATGTAAATCCATTTATGCTACCAGGAAGGATATTTGGACCTGGTGGATTTCCGGTGATAGCTGGAGGAGTACCACGAATTTGCTTTGGTGGAACATTCACTGCAGGAAGAACCGAATTTAGCATCACAAATAATAACAAGCTGAATATAATGCGAGAAGGTACAATATCAAAATTTATCGAAAGTGTCTTTATGGTTGCATTTAGTGGACAGCAAGCAATAAAGTACGGTCAAGAGGTTCTATATGTTACAGAGAGAGCTGTTTTTAGATTAACTAAAGTTGGAATGACTCTTGAAGAAGTCGCTCCTGGAATTGACATTGACAAAGACGTAAGAAGAAACATGAGTTTCGAACCCGTGATACAAGGATCAGTAAAGAAAATGGATGAAAAAATCTTTAATAAATCAATAATGGGTATTAGAAACGAAATCAAATTAACTTGAAACGTGGTAGAACAATTGGCCCGAGCATATAAATGAAGAATACTTTCAGCTATTAGATTTTCAAGCAAACCAACAAATCAAAATGCCCACCTTGTGAAGTCAAAGTCAAGTCAGGCGTATACAATTTGAAAAAATAAGAGAAGAGTCAATCCATAACAATCTTATTAATGCACAAGCATGTATTATCCAGCTAGCTAGATTTGGGAATAATATTTTTAATACTTATTTTGCAAATAATAGCATTACTAGTATTAAATAATGATGGCAGTCCAATCTTAGCCTTTTCATCACAAGAGATGAAATCATATCTGTTATCATCAGTAACAGTTAGATCTTTGCAGCAGACAATACACAACGATCATTCAATTATAAAGAAATTTACTCTAATTGCCGATGATAGAAACATAGTAAAAATCTCTCCTGATAATACATTACATCCAGGTGGCATTTTATATAAAGCCATGACATACAATGGGACTATACCAGGTCCAGCTATTGTAGTCAATCAAGGAGATGTATTTCAGATAACGGTATATAATAAAGGAGATCTTGTTCATAGTCTCGATTTGCATGGAATAGAAGGCCCAAGTCATGCTTTAATTTCTGTCATAAAGCCAGGTGAGAATAGGACATTGAAAGCTAAAGCTGAGTATCCTGGAGTTTTTATGTATCATTGTGATGGTGATAATTTGAATGGTATCTGGGATCATATTGCTAGTGGAATGTATGGTGGAATTATAGTACATCCCAAAAATGAAAGACCAATAGCGAAAGAATTCTACATAGTATTTGGAGAGATATACAGTACTGGGATTAATAGTGGGCTATTCACAAATACTTCAAATATGTCAGCTACCGCTGCTTCTGTAAAAAAGGAAATAGGTTCATTTGATATGAACAAATTCTTAGCAAATAAACCTGATTTAATATTGACTAATGGTATGGCATACAAATATATGCCATTTTTTGGTACCATTAGCAAAATACTTCTTAATAAAAATGCAGAAGTGTTCAAAGTCAAGCCAGGCGAACTTACAAGATGGTATATAGTTAATGCTGGTCCTAGAGGTTATGTCTCATTCAATTTTGCTTCTGATATGATTAGGACAGTACATTATAATACTAATACTGATATTAACCCTGATAATTACGCTGATAATAATTCAATTATTACCAATGCACATCCATTATCATCTATATCAAAAGTATATGAAGTCACGATACCCCCCGGCTCAGCAGAGGAAATAGAAGCCATATTTCCAGAACAAGGATCATATGTAGGTAACGACCATGACATAGGTAGATTCTTACAAGGTGCAGGTTTTGTTGTGCTAGCGACAGACAATTCCACGTCTTATGATCACCCCCAAGGAACGTGGATTTCAAGGTAGATACCTATCTTCCAATTATTAACAGATTTCTCATTGTTATGTATTTACAAACAAATACTAATTATAAAACCATGACAAAAACATTGGCCTCCATTAACAAGGTTGATATAAGTATATTCACCATGAA
>JARBAU010000391.1 GCA_029237525.1 Nitrososphaerales archaeon
CTGATTATCAAACAATGTACCATGTCTTCATTCTTCAGTGAATATAGTCCTTTTTGCATTATACAAAACTAATATTGTGAAGGCAAATACGCAAACGAGGACGAGTTATTACAGTTTGGACTCTAGCTGAACTGTAGTCTTATTATCTATTGTTTACAAGTGTTATAAGATAGTGAATACAATGATTTCATCTTGGATACGATAAGTTTAATTTAAAAGCATCTGCAGATTTTCTTAACTCCAATATTGCAAATAGAATTTCTAAAGAATATTCTCTTTTTCTAGATGATCTTTGGGAACCTACATGACATAAGAAACTCGAATCTGACGTAAGTTTGTCCTTAGTAAACTAGTTCAATCGTGCATTTTATCTTCACGGCAGTCATGATCATATCACACTAGATGCAGCACTAAATTATCCCGATTTTAACTGTTATAATACCACAAAGTACTTTAAAATCATGAGTGGCGACAAAAACTTCTTCCTTGTTCATGGGCACGAACTTGATAATCTTAAAGCTGAAATACATTAAGCTCTCGGAATATGACAATATTTCAGATCAGCTATGCAGAATGAATGACACCGAAGGCGATATAGCAAGATATTTGCTTAAAATGGTTTAGCGAGTGTTTAGAAAGTTCAGCCTCAAATTACTGACTTCCTATGATCGACATAGCGGCGAAATGGGGATGGATGGAATAGATAAATTTGCCAAGTCAGAGGCAGATATCCATTTTTAGAGATGCAATTAGAGGATATTCTGGCTTTGGGCACAGCCATAGACAATACATCGATTTCCAAAACAAAGAAGTTAATACAAGGGCATGGGTAGCTGACATGTTGATTCCCAGATAGTTCAAGGAACAATATGGCCAAGATAAAGCATGTACAGGATGGTTAGTTCGACTTGACAACGGTCGTTATAGCTATGGCCATACGGGATGCACTAAACTACCAACCAGAATGAAAGAATTCTGAATTGAACCAACAAGGAAGCAAGAGTGAAAAAGATAAAGACAGTGATAATTTTGTTAACAAGACTGAGTTCCAAATTTGTGAAGTAGTAAAGCGTACCACATAGACAAAAAGGCAGTGTAGTTAAGTCAAGCATAGTTTGATAGAGTAATAAATAGGTTCTATTCTTAATTAAAACAAAATCGATAGCCGTTACTATCTATTCATTCGAGTACTTCGAATGCACGAACCAATTGAAGAAAAGTGTGAAAGCTTGAACGATTATGTGTTTTAGAATAGATAGTTAGAGTGTCGTCTGTTTATTTTCCTGCTCTCATTTTTCTGTCCTTTAACAACAATATTGCTCCTACAATCAACACAATAATCCCAATTGATGATATTAATTGTCCAGCTTTTGAAATTGTACTGAGTGCAGTTTTAGGCTGGCCGCCTGCATCAAAAAACTCAACGCTACCATATATAGTATTTGCATTCACTTCTCTTGTTCCCAAATTTGTAATTATGATATTATCCAAACTATCCTTGTTTGATACTAAATTGATGGATAAGCTGTGAGAAAAGTTAAGATCTAATATTTTAGATAGATGCGGTCGCTGCATAACTTGAATATTTAAGGGTACGTCTAATGGTTGATAATTTACTACTATTGCCATTTTCTTACCTGCTCTTACCTCCAGGTCTTAAGCAAAGACTTGCCAGGCGAAATTGTTTCAAAATTTGAATTGATAGATAATGATTGTTGTTTTAATATAAAAAACGTCGTTCCGACCAAAACAATTCCTACAACAAGTATTACAGCACCGGCAATTATCATCTTGAATCTTCGTCGCATGAGCCTACACCATCAACCTATGATAAAGAATATTTAATCTATCGAGAGTGTGACATAGTTAAGATCTCAATGACAACACAGAGAGGTTAATGGTCCAAATTTGGATCCAACATAAATATAGTAAGAATTCTTGGATTTATGCTACTACATAAAAATAACTTTAATTATTTCGATATATTATAAACGGATACCTAATGATGCTTAAGGAAATCAAAGAAATATCTTCTGATAGTGTAAGACTTCTCACCGAATTTGGATCACCGGGGATGATAAGATCGCTTCAAAAGATTAAAGAAATCGTATCGATAATGCAAGAAATCACCGAATACATAGAAGAACCTCGAATGGCTAACAGTATTGAACGTATGCGTACTGCCTCTGAAGCAGTGCAACGTGCTAGAGCTAGGCTCGAAACTGTCGCTGCCCTAGTAAACGAAACTGGACTTGCTAATGATACTACGAACATAGCACTTTCGGCTAAAAGTAGAAAGAATTCTGAGTCGAATCAAAATCTAGATGAGATGATCAATGCGTTTAAGGACTTGGGTAAGTCATTCAAGATTTTATCAGATGAATTAAGAAGATAAAATATGTAAAAATAGGAGAAACATGAAATATAGATTACTGTGAATTGAGCATTGATTTAGCAATGTTCAATCCAAATTAAAATGAATTCTCCGATATCATGGTATTGGATGCATATATCATGGCTTATACAAATACTAAGAAACAACTTGTAGGAGATTGTCGATTTAATGATTAAACAAATGCTAAAAATTATACATCAATACGAACAAATCACGTATATGATTTTTATTTCACATCATCTTTGATTCAATCAGCTTCATTTATTGATTATGTGTCATTTTATGAGCTGCGTTTCCATCCTACTCTTACTGTACAGATTCTAATTGCGAGATAAATACCAAAAGCTGCGAGTATACATAGTATGCCCGATGCTATTACGTTGTGTTGAAATAGATATATAACGGCAAAAGCTATAGTCAGCCCTGCATACGAAAATATTATAATTGGTAAGTATTTGGTGATTTTCTCGGCAATATCTATTGCCTTTACTATTAGCTTTATTCGATCTGCAGTTGAATTATCCATAGATATTTATTATCACAATCATGATGGTTCAAAAATGATATTAAGGTTATCTATTCCCAACTTGCAAAATTTATAGCTCAAATATGTCTTATTCTGACTTATCTGAGACAGTCCCTTCTGTAAATTGAGTCTAATTGATTTTCGATTATCGTCAATCACATGCATTCTAATCTGGATTTTCAATTATATCTACTTTCTAATCTCTATTTTTAATGCTAAAAAAAATAATAAGAGAATACTTTAATTAGATTATGAAAAGATGGTATTAAAGCATGGACAAAGAGCATTATCTGGCTTCCCAACAAGAAATGCAAGTAAGCAAAATTATTTCAGCTCTTAAAGATTGGTTAAACAAGTACGCTAAGAAAAATCAAATATTCGATCCATTGATCTTTTTAGATGCTTTTCTCGAATTCGAGCTTGTGGTTGAACAAGAATGTGTAGGACAAGGCATTTTGAAAGAAAAGATTGATCAAATCAAGTTGACAGCTAAAGAGCGCTTTGAAATAAAACATAAGCGAATGTTAGACAAAGGAGATTTTATCTGAAAGCAGAATATGTGATTATCAACTAACCAAGCCTGATACTTGAAAAAAAAGTAATGTTAGTTACATCATAAAATTATTATAGTATCATCGCAATATTAATGAATGTTAATAATTAAGAATTATAACAATTTGAGATCTTTTACAATCGGATCAATTCTTTCGGATGGAATTGGACCTATGCCAATACAGGTAACAGTATCAGGCTCTAACTGAGTTCTGCCGGCGTCATGAACTTTTACTACAGGCAAATTTGAATTTATTATATCAATAAAGTAATCATTTAACTCACTATAGCTATTTACTTTTAAGATAATCTTAATCTGTCCATCTTCTTCTTTCCACTTTGTTACTCCCTGCACATCAAACTTGCTGGCCTTTTCCATGGCCATAATTGAAGCATGTGCAACTTGGGCTGCAATCTTACCGCAGCTCATACCCAAATCCTTGCGTACAATAATAATTTGTTTATGCATTGCAATTAATTATGTTCCATTACGACTAGAATTAAATATAACTTTACCACAAAATAAATCTACCTAGTAATGTCAAGTGATTGATTGGTTTGACCTCACGATATTAATCGATACATTTGATTATAATTACTATAGAAATTAAATTACGAAAAGCTGCTCAATGTTGCCATTTTCATTGTGTTAATTTTGGGACACTTCGAGGATCTTATTATTTCCTTCATCACCACTTTTTGTACACATTAGCCCAAATTTTCTCTAGAATTGGAAATAAACCTGGTATCACGGGATGTTACGCATGACCCAATTCAAAATGATATGTCTTGTAATCTGCTCAACATCTACACCGCTAGCGATATGAATGGGAAACCATCGTAATGAAAGCGCGACATTTTAAACTACGGGGTCAAGCAGTTAGGTGAATTATCATTTCTCCTATTACCAGTAAACAGTCTATATACTTCTAGATCCCTGGTCCAGTTATTTAGGAAGTAGCATCTATTTACGTTGTGAAATTTACTATCCTAAAAGACTTTTCTGGATTGAGAAATCAAATGTTTAGATTAACACTAGATACATAGGTGATAGAAATCTACGTGTCTATAATGAGGCATACCAAGCAATCTGCATTACAACCTCCGATGTTGATGAGGTCTAAAATGCAGTGATTCATATTACCGCAATGAATACTAACTTTGAAAACATTTATGAATTATGGAAGTGGCGGAAGAGGCTATGGCGGATATTACAACAGTAATCGAAATAGCAGCTTCGCAAAACCTGTAGAGGTAGGTAAAGAATACGATGTAAGGATTACTGAAATAAGTAGAAGAGGTGACGGTATAGCTCGAATACAAGGTTTTGTAATCTTTGTTAAGGACGGAAAGGTAGGACAAGAAAATGTAAAGATAAAGGTAAATTCAGTCGGAGATAGGTTTGCTATTGCAGAATTGGTGACAGAAGCTGCTGTTATTAGTAATGGAGAATCATAATATATTATTATTATTATATTCTTCATCCTCTTTATAGTCAATTCGGCTATAAAGATATAATGACCTGTTTCGTTCCTTCTTCTGATATTTAATTGTAAAGTCATAAATACCTACATGTCTATTTGATTCTTAATCATACGTTTGTTCATTTATACTATTCATAGTAGTTTTTTTCAAGAACATTAGTGGTATTAAATATGTTTGTCTCATTTTACTGCCTTTAAACATAACATCTGATGGATAACATTTAGGTCAAGTTTTGAATTGTTATTTCTGATCGCAGACGAATTAAATTTTCTGCAAATGATAAAGATTTCACTTCGTGCCCGAAGCTATTAACGATATTGATGGATAACATGGCAAAGACGGTAAGAGAGGTGCGAGTGCTTGCGTATTTAAGAAGTATAGCACTTGATATCAACTGGAACACAAATAATAATATAATTCCTGTTCTTCAACAGGGGAAACGGCTTGTAATGTTAAACATAGAAAACAAATATTCAGTATCGGTATAAACTTTATACTCTCCACATATTGAAAATATAGACATATGGTAGACTTAGTTTTGGGCAGGGTATAACAGATCTTATCTGTGAAGTACCATTTTTTGTTAGCATATTTAAAAACACCTTGGCATTAAACTCTTTCATTCAAAACCTGCAATATATGGCTCAGTAGATGTTAACCATATTTGTAATTTACATTGTAGTCATTGTTACTGGTGATTGAATAGAAAAAATGATGCAGAAGATGAGTGCAGAGCGGTGGAAGCAAATTATTAGAAGTAGTTTCAAAAAGCAACATGTGTACATTGTGACCTTGGTTGGCAGCGAACCTACTATGCGTCCTGATATAATGGAAGTTTTTTGTGAAGAGATGCCAACAAGAGTGTGTAGTATCAAAGGGAACATATCCCTTAAAGAAATTCGAAAATCTTTATTTTTATTGGATATCTTTAGATGGAACAGAAGAAATACACGACAGTATTAGAGGTAAAGGTGTCCACATAAAAACTAGGCAAAACATTTTAGAGTATATAAGAGGTCCGGATCGTAAAGGCAAGCCAGCATAGAAAGATATACGGATTACAATGACAATCAACTCTTTAAATTATACATTATCGAAGATTTGATAGAAGAATGCAAGGATTAAGTGAATAAAATAGGCTTTCAATTTCATACACCATTTGTAAAAAATGATCCTTTATGAATGCCCTTTGGAGATCAACGCACCAAATTAGTTGACAACCTCATTTCCTTAAGAAGTACCTATGGTTCATAATCAACAATGAAAAGCAATTATTATTGATGAAAAGGCAATTGGGGCGGCAAAGGCACTACTCCGATACAGTGTCCGTCATGGGCCACATTATCTTTGGATGATATGGGGCGGCTAAAACAGCCATGTGGTATAGGTAGTGCTGATAAAAGCAGTAGTAAGAATACAGCAAAACCGATTTGCGAAGAATGCGGACTTGGTTGTTATTCAGTACTTGTTGCAAATGGCATAAAAGGAAACTAACAAGTTCTTTTAAGTTTTGATGATTTTTATGTTCTATTCCTAAACTAGTATTACTAGTCCTTAATCATTATTATATTTCCACTAATAATTGTTGACTACCTTTTGAATGGTTAATGCTCATAAGTACATAATTTTATTAAAGTGAAGAAGAAAAATAAGATCGACATATCATCATCAACAAATTCAACAACTGATCGAAGTATGCAACAATGAAGACGATATTGATATTGATAAGAGAATTGAAATTTTGTATCGCATAAATTCAATCCTTACAAAACAATATCTTTAATCAACGTCAAAACAGAAATCCAGTACATGTATGGTTTATTAGACTGTGCAATTATTCAAGCGCCATAAATTTTTGATTTTGTACAGTTTTACTACTAGTACTTGGTACTCTGACCGCTTCTGTGGTCATTCTTTGAAATGTATATACGATCCTGTGGTCAATTTTCAGATGGCTCAGAAAAGCCATGTCATCATTAACCATATCTTTAACTATTAATCCTCGTTCACAGATACTACACTTAATTATGTGTTCATCTTTATCTACCATATTATAATTATAGGCAGCAAACTATTTGTATAATACTCTGCAATAAGTTGACTTTTTACCTATAAGATAAGAACGGCAATCGTAACTTGATTATCTCGTCCCAAGTTTCAGTTATCGACAACATATAGTATTTACTTGTATTACCAAATTCAAAATGTATGATAACTCCTGACAATATTTGAATTCGAAATAATCTGTTTAAGAATTGCAAGAAGATAGGCCTTGTCATAATGCTTTTTGCTTCCTTTTCAAGTGGTTTATTGTAGTAATTCAGCAAGGAGTCACTTAATCCCAAACGACTCATTTCTTCAACCAGATCAGACTGATCCAATAAAAGTCGAATTTCTCTTGTAAACTCGAAGCGTTGCCATCACGGTGTTTTGCCTGTTTCATCTCATTTAATCTTATTTATTATTATAATGTACCTTACTAACTTGCAATTACTATAGGACGGATAATATTTCTATTTTTTAGATGAAACACATACATAGATAAAAACAAATTTTGGTCCAGTTGTTGCTTAAGGATTGACTTGCAATATTAAAACTAGTATCTGCAAAACATAGGATTTTCATAAGATATACCTGCCTGAAGGCTAAGAAACAAAAAAGAAAAACTTATTTTAGTAAAATAGTGATTAATACAAATCGAGAGGCGGCGTGCGCCATCCAGAACGTTGAGAAGAGTACATTTATATTTATATAAGTATGACATACGAATATGTGTGGTAACAATTTTTGACACAAAATAGTTTTCCAATGATGGAATGGCATATTAAACATTTAGAAAAAATAATCTTGAGATTTGTTACAGGACTGGCCGAAAATGCAACCTCCTGGGAGAAAAGAATGAATAAACGTTATGGGAGAATAAATAATGTTTGTAGACAAATAAATTATGACATAAAACAAGGGGCCACCTATAATCAAGTTGTTTTGCTTTTACAGAAAATCCGAAATGATTCTTCCTTTTCTAGTCTTCGAGATAATCCTGGTTCTTTAGAAAGATTAGGCGAATTAGAGAAATATTATCAGCAGCAACCTGTAGAGACAAAGAGTTGGTGGTATTAACCTCTGGCCCCACATAAGATAAAATCTTTAAATTGATGGTAAGAAGAGGGTCCTGATACTTATCATATGAGCATATTTCAAATTGTATACAAGTAGTTGGTTGACTTGCAGTATATTGTAAATCATAAGATTTGTGAATATTTCTATCGAAAAACTATTGTTAAGTTAACAGGGCCTTTAAGACGGTGATTATACTTATATTTAAATAAGTATTATACACCTATATAGACGATGACTAACTAAAATGCCTATGCTTATGTTAAAATGCAAGACTTGCGGTGAAGTTTTTCCGGGCTTATACGTTCCTGAAAGAAGTACTGAGGCATTTAAGTTA
>JARBAU010000392.1 GCA_029237525.1 Nitrososphaerales archaeon
GTAAGCATCGAGCTTCGGCGAGGTGTTCAGCCTGCCATTACTAATAGCCCAACGCACCTAAATTAGCTGTATTATTCGAACGATCAACATGTTCCGTTGTCGTTTGTTAATTCTGCAATCTGTGGAATACCACATGGCTGGCTAGTCCTTGATAATGCATTAGAATGCGTAAAGAACGTATGCATCCAGAACATTCATAGGTTGATTGATCCTGTGTAACTTTTTTTATTATGAAATAAGTTGTACAATTCTATGATCAAAGCAAAATAAAGTAGTTGTTGCTTTTGATTTGATTTTTACGGTTATTGATACGATACCTTAAATTTGGGCTAGTGCGCGTCCAGAATGAAATAATAGGTGATGGTTTCTTTAGAGTCTTCAAATTCAGTAGAAAAAGATCATCCAAAATCCAAATCGGTACCTACATTAGGTAAAACAGATCAGTTTAGGAGCAGTAAAGTGATTTGCTTATCCCACAAAGAAGATGTTGATGGTTTAGCATCTTCCATATTGATTACAGCTGCATACAAATCACCTATATCGGTCATACTAGTAGACTATGCTAATGTCATTTCAAGGTTGAATCAGATTGTTGAATTAACCTCTGGATCTGAGAGTGTGGATAGGAAAAGAAGAGGCATGTTGTTTATCTGTGATTTAGGACTTAATAAGAAAGTCGAGAGAAGATTTGTTGAATGTATAGAAAAAATTATTGCAAATGGATACAAGGTTACGTATATAGATCATCATGATATCAGCAAAGAATCTCGCAGTTTGCTAAAAGAAACTGGAGTGAAACTAATTCACTCACTGCAGGAGTGTACTAGCGTTCAAATTTATAAGACTTTTAAAAGAAGACTTGATCCCAGTGCCTCTTTTTTTGCAGCAGCTGGTGCTTTGACGGACTATATGGAAGACAAGCCAATTGCATCATCTATCATTTCAAGATATGATAGACAGTTTCTTATGCTTGAGGCAACGGCATTAGCCTACATGATTTCAGCGAATCAACATGACGATGAATTTTTACGCAAGTTGGTGGATGTGTTATCTCAAAAGAAATATCCGCATGATATTGAAGGAGGTTTTTTAATCGCTCAAAGATATGCGAAAAAAATTTCTGAAGGAGTAAAGTCCCTTCGTGGATCTATAGTTAAACGCAAAAATCTTGCTTATGCTCATAGCAATTTGGATTTGGCATCAAGCATGGTAGTAAATTTTGTTTTGGGAATATCAGAAAAACCAGCTGCTATGGTATATAAGTTCAGAGATGAGATCAAGTCTTATGTCGTTTCAATCCGTGGCTCGAAAGATTGTAAGACTCATTTAGGTAGATTAGTTAATGATGTGGCGCTGGAAATTGGAGGTAGCGGCGGAGGGCATGATAGGGCATGTGGAGCAGTCGTGCCAAGAGATAAATTAGAAACGTTTATCGAACGTCTAGATAGTGGCATTAAATAATAATTAATACAGTCAGTGTCATATCATTGCCAAATCTAGACTTTGTATTACACAGTGAGATTGAAAAGATGGCGTCAAAATTCTCCCGTAGGATGCTTGTTTCTAGCCCACCGGATGAAGATCGTGAAGATTGAGGCGTTTTAGAAGTGACCAATTATGATACCCCGATCCATCCTACGTGCTTGAAATAAAGTAACATGAGTGCTGTGGATATGACAGTGGCTGCGACTAGAGCAAAAAATGTGCTGTAGGGACCCAAAAACGTCCATGCTCCAGTCTGATTATCACCTGGAATGTGGACATTCATCCCGTAAAAGGTACTGATTACCGTAACTGGGATCGATAGGGTAAAGAGTATAGTCAGAACTGACAAAATTTTGTTAGATTTTTCACTACTTAACATGAAATCTGTGTCTTTATAAATCTCTATTGTTTCTCTTGATCCATCGAGTGTTTCGAGCACTTTATCGATATGATCTTTAACGTCATAGAAGTATCGGGTAAGATCTTCATTAGAAAATTGTTGGACATCCCTTGCCAATTCACTAACTACTCTTCTTAGAGGCATAACTATTCTTCTTAAGATGGTGATCTCCCTTCTCAGAACAGAAATCTCTCTTGCCTCTGATATCTTAGCATCAAATACTGCTTCTTCAATATCATCTAAATTTCCTACAATTTTCATAAGAATATGGAAAAGGTCATCAACCAAGACATCTATTATAGTATGCAGCAAATAACCAGAGGTTTTGCCCATTAAGTTCTCACGTTGCTTGGCATCTTTTGAACAAACTTGAAACAGCTCAATGAGGGGTTCTAGCTCACCTTGATGAATTGTAACTAGATAATCAGTCCCAAGAAATATAGACAATTGACTGACCTTTGGCATGTTTTTTTCCTTGTCCTTAGTAGGGAAATGCAGAATGATAAACATGTGATCTTTGTATCTGTCTATTTTTGGAAGTTGGGTTTTAGAAAGTGAGTCTTCCAAATTCAAATCATGAAAAGAGAACGTCTTTTCGAGATTTGCCATGTCTTCACGACTAGGCCTGGGTAAATCTATCCATGTTAGGCCATTATTACTAATCGTGTTTAGAGCCCTATGGAAATTTATCTCCATTCCGAATTCTCGCTTCTTGCTTTTCCAGAATATTGAGCCTTTATATTTTATTCCTTTTTCTCATCTCAAATTTGGAGAATATGGGATTTGCCTAGACATTATTGAAACCAATTAACTTGTGGTGATCAGGAGATGAATGATAAATAAATAAATATGGAATAAGAACCAGGTAGCATTATTGTTTAGGTGTTCTAAAGATTTTGTTTCAGTTATCACTGCACTATTCTTTGTAGCGATTTTATCTTCGACAACCTTATTTGTATCTGAATATTTCAATCAGAAAGCATATGCTGATGGTTTGACACAAGAAAATCTTCCACCCGCCACAGTTGGCAATAGAAAAGCTAGTCTTTTCGTAAAGGTGAGCCCTCCAATTCTAACTACTGATACTAAGGGTAATACGTATCTGCAAATGCGTTTGTTTGATGCAAATACTAACGAAACTATCCAACATGTTACTTACGATATTACTGTTACTAAAGGAACCTCTCAAGCAGGATCTGGTACAAAACCAATTTTGAGAGACTTTTTCCATGCTCACAATGGATTGCTGACGCTTAAAATAGAACCGATTAATACTACGGGTGGCCAAGTTACGATTAATGGTGAACGAGATCCATTTCAAAATGCATGGGTTGCGGATCCGGGTGGCACAATAAATATTAGAGGCCCAGTACTTAATCAAGGAGGTCTATATCATGTTCACATAGAAATCTTTGGAATTGATAATGATAGAAATCTTTTCATACCTGAACAAGCCCCAAAATTTGACTCCTATCTTAGTGTCGGAGATGTTTATCGTAACAACATCGTTGACTCTGGTCAAAGACATAATACCACACTCATATCTTACTACGATAAAATTAACGACTTCAAGTTTAATCCAAATACAAAGAATATAACATGGCAGATGCCATTTGACTGGAATTTATCGAGAATAAAAAAACAAAATATCTTCGTTCATGAGGAACTAAGATTGCCAAAATCCTGGAAGAGTTTTGTTGGTAGTGGTTTTGCTGGCTCCTTCAATGCAACAGTTAATGGTATCCCTGTTACCGGAAGATCATTGGCAATAGACCCTTTCTCTTATCCTGATGCCCTTGTTCTGCATTATTTAATCAACAAGGACGACATCATAAAGATAGCAGAGGCAAGACAGAAACTGTTGGAACATCCTGAACAGCAAAATCAAAGAAATTCTAGTGGGATTGCAACCAAGAATAGTTCTTCCTCATCGTTGCCTGTCAATGCCAGTAATGTTGGTATTAGTAATAATACTAATAATTCCAGTAATAAAACAGTAGCAGCAGCATCAACGACACCAACGACACCAAAGACATTGAATACAACTGCAGTCTCTTCAATGACGAAAAAATTAGGACAAGGATCTCCTTCCGCAACTGTCAACAAGACAGCATATGACTATGCTTATAATAGTAATAATATGAATAATGATGTTAGTGGCATCCATCTGGAAAAATATGCCACTGTTTACGCTCAGAATAATGTCAAACCAAAACTCGTTCTGACAGCAGCCAACATAAGCGGCATTCCTAATGCTGATACTAACAAAAATAATAGCGTCAGTAGTGGTGCAAGTGAATCTGGCCTTAGCAAACAAAAAGTACCAGATGAAGGTGTAATGACATTTGCTCTAATGAGCAATACCGAGTCCAATAAAGGAAAGCCAGCTGCAGCTGCTGCTACTGCTCAGACTTCTTCCGACCTAGTCACTGACACTGGAGCAATTCATGTAATTGTTAGCTGGTCGCCTAATCCTCTTGAACCTACAAAGGAATCGACTGTGAAAATTCAGTTTAGTGATGCCATGACTTCGGGATCTTTAAATTCAGATGTCAAATATGATCTCCTGATACTTAGTAAAAATGGTACTACCGCAGTAAAGAAAGAAAATCTTGTAGCCAAAAACGGATTGGGTACAGAGACCGTTGCATTCCCTGCAAAAGATGTGTACCAGCTAGAGATAAAAATCAAGGGTTTGCAGAAAACCGGTGCAGTGCCAGACTTATCTAGAAATGGCATTGCCAGAGGGTATGTGGTCGTTCCGGAATTTCCATCATTTACAGGGTCAGCACTCTTGATAAGTGGTTTGTTTGCATTCGCAATATTTTTCACACGTAGATTTAAGTCCGCCTATAAACTGTAGAATCACGAAAGTCAATTCTTTTTTTATCTTGCATGGCTCAAAAATTATAGAATTTTTGATATCAATTCTTATTTGATAGAACATAGGCAAACGAGGTGACCTCAAACTGAGACGCAAGAATTATCTGTGAAACAGTCCGGAAAAAGGAAATAAGTCTATAAGATTGCAATTATCTAAAGATACGAATGATATAACATGTGATTTCTGTTCTCTTATCCAAATAGTACCAAGTATGTACTTTTCCTGCTTTTGGACTTGTACTAATACTTTTCTAGACTACCGGTATATTCTTAACGGATGATTATCCATTGTGATATATCCATCATTGACCTTATTGTTTTTTGATGAAATCTCTAAGGAACTATTTAAAGAATTACCGCAAAGCAATGTGGCTAGCTCCAAGGTGATGTTGAATATTGACAGCTTTAACATTGGTCAGAGTTATGTGACTGCAAAGATTGAAAATAGATTTGGAGATAAAATTGGAATGAACATTCAAGGAGGATCAGGGGGGATAGAACTACAAGAGACCCTGTTTAATCTTCCAAGGCTAGGAAAGCTTCAATTCGCATATTTGCTGACTAAACTGAAAGACAATGGAAGCCTGTTATTGAGAAAATTACCAATTCTGGGAGTTAGGGACTGGCTCCTAGTCTATGACGATACCCTTTTTTTATTGGCTGTGAAGGATGCGTACGATGAGCTAGAAATACTTGTAGTATAGATACCAAGTAGATTCCTACCCACGATTCAATCAAAGTCGGCCCAGGGCGGTTTTGATCCGAAAGTTTTTCGCTATGTAAATCGATTTGTAAGCCTCCTAATAATATCACGCTATAAATTATAAATAAATTTGACTGGATAGTGCTATTGTTATAACACTATCCAGTCATGTTCCCCATCGGTTTGGTCGATGTAATATTACTTGTTGTGGAAATCTAATTTAAATGTGCTGAAAGCGACATACTGCTGGAATACGGTCTTGAACCATGAATCGATATTTAATAGGAGTGTAGCAATGCATCATGAAAGGTCAAAAATCGTTGTTATATTGATGTTAATTCCGATAAATTTTATAGATCTTGTGGCGCGATCCAAATCATCAAAAAGGATAGTATTTAATATAGTAATAATGAATATATGAGTGATCAATTGGTTGAGTAGCAACAGAGACTTTCTTTCACAACAGCTATTGTGGATAGCAATATCACTTGGAATCAGTCTTGCTATTTCACTGTTTATACCATTCCCATTCTCTTTGCCAATCATAATTGCAGTATTCATACTTCTTAGCTTTTACATGAGGAAAAGAGCATTGAAAAAGATGGGTTTGTCTGGTTCTTCTATGTTTGGCGGATATGGAAGCGGGAGTTCATTAAGCTATTATTGTATGAGCTGTGGGACAAAGCACAATCAAGCGGCATGTCCTAGGTGCGGTTCAAAGATGAAAAGAGTTGGATCCTAACGATCGCATATTATGCACACCGAATAATTATTCCACTATCTTTTTGAACCTTCAGATCGGAAGGGGCAATATAGTGTAGACTATAATTATTCAGTGAAGGTACCTACTAGCACAGTATTGTTGAGTAGTGACTTTGATTTATTGGGTAAATTTTCCTCACTTATTTCACCAGGTTTTCCCAATATAACTTGGTTTAATCTTTGTTCCTTATCAGGATACCAATATAGGAGTTGATTCTTCTTGTCCCATCGCACTTTCTTACTGGTTGCCCATACGGCAAATTCTGGAGAGTAGTGAATGTGACTTGGAACATACAAGACAGTGGGATATGATTCCAATGGTTCGCCCTTTAAAATTAAGACAGAATACTTTGTCTTGTGGTCAAAAAAGAGGACTATTGGTTCTGCAGAGCTTCGCATAGGATAAGGTCGTACTACAACATCTATATTTCTCGGTGAGCGGTTTGGTCCTAAAATTGAATAGTTTTCCAGATTCCAATTGTCTTTACCGTCCTCAGTGTTATATAGATCATAGTTCCATAAGGTTGAATTCAGCAGAAATGATTCTATCTGATTGTAATTTATATCGAGATATTCTCGGATCTGCTCGGCATCTTGAAGACCTCCGAACTCAGTCAGGAACGGAACGAAATCCCGTTCCTCAGCTGCTTCAACTAATTGTGCAAAGATGTCTGGCCAAAGTCTTTTAATCCTAGTCAAGTTTTCCGGTATCTTCAGATAAGAACCTGCAATTGCCATCACGTCATAATAGTGGAATGATAATATTCCTCTGGAGGATATGGATTTCAACAATCCTCGCTCAGAAGGCAGGTTTGTCCTAATTTCCTTGTGTTCAACTTTACCTTCAATCATGACGTTCCTTATGAATCCAAGATTAAACGAGCGTTTTGCACTAAAGACCGATTTTCCCATAAGGGATTTATTATTACTTGCCTCAGAAACTGTCCAGTCTACCCTGGGTTCCATGAACAAAAATAACCTATCGTCATACTGACGAACTTCTTTTTCTATATTTATATAATAATTGTACAGAAACTCTTGCTCAAATTTATCGGGCTCGATACCCACAGGATGTGGTTCGTTAAATGGTTCTATGCCTAAAATTGCTGGATGGCCTTCGTTATTATTTAATGTCTTAAAGAACTTGACAGTCTGACCAATCGTCTTCTCCAAGTGAGTTCTGACTGGAAAATTCTTCAAACCAGCCACATCGTTTGTCAAATCGTTTTGCCAAAACGATTTTAAAGTGTGTCTCAAAGATTTGTTAATCATGTACGCCATCTGCCATTTCTCATCCCGCAAATTGGATGGTTTTGGAAGTTTGTTTTTACCATCTACAGCAAGGGCCCAGTCAGGAAATCCATCACCACCATAAAGTTCGTGTGCTATATCTTGATGAAAGTCCAGTATCGTATACAATCCCCTTCTATATAGAGAATCAACGATCTCTTTTAGAAGAACGAGGTATTGTTTACCCTCTTCCTCTAATTCATCTAAATTCTTATTAGGATGTGGCTCAAGTGCCTTCCATGAAATCAAAAGTCTAATGATATTGAATCCCCATTCCTTCAGTCGGTCCACGTCGGAACTGGCAGATTCTATTTCTTGCTTTAATTCTTCAAGATTTATTTGAGTTGTACCAAGACGAGCAATCGGCAAGTACGGAGGGAGTTTACTACGAGAACCAAAGTTAACACCTCGAAATAGGAGGTACCTCTTTTGAGAATCTCTAAACCACTTTCCATCCTTAGAAAAACCTCTTGCGGTATCGATCAACAAATCATCTTCGTGATCAGTCAACGCTATATCTCACTTGGTTTTTCTTACTTGCCTATTTATTTATTTATTTATTTATTATGTTTGTATAGTTTTTTTCGGAAAGGTTTTAACGCCGTGGCACTTTTTTTGCCCAGGATCTCAGTCAAAATTTGGCTAGCACAATTGTCAATGTCGAGGCGATACAATTATGAACTATGGTAGAGCATGATTTAGTTGCTCATAAATCCTCAACCATAAATTATTTCAGTGGATTTAAAAGTAGGTCTTATCAAGTACGGCTTAGAGTATTGTTCGAATTCTTCTTCCGGTAGTTCCCACGACAACAAGCTCTATTCCAGTCAGAATTAACGCAGCTGATACCATTAATAATAAGAGAATAAATCCAAACTTGGGACTTGCAAGAACAGCGATACCAATAATAGCGCTGGCTGATCCTATTCCGATTCGAAGCATCCTCATGCGTCTTTCATAGTCAAGATTTCTCACTCCGTCTAAGATTCTCACTGCGCCGTTGGCTAATAACCCAAATCCAAGAATAAGCACAATATATTTAATAGCGAAGTCAGGGTAAATGATTCCAGGAATTAAATAGCCTACAATGCCCGCTCCTATAGCAATATTGATAATTCTTGAAGATCTTTTTAGACCCTTTGATCGTATCCCGGCAACAATTCTTTCTATGCCAATAATCATCAGAGCAATCAGTGCAAAGATTACTATCGCATACTCTCCTAATGGAGTGGCTCTAAAAGACAATGATTCAAATATAATAATGCCAGCTAGTGAGATACAAATAACACCCACAGCAACCTGAAGGATTCTAAACCATTTACGTGGATTATTAATGTCTTCGGCTGCTCTCAATCGGTACTAGTAAAATTCCCTAGTGTGTCCAATTTATAGATATTGGAACTGACTACTCAACCTTAATAATGTCGTAAATCAGGTGTAGGTTAATGACAATATGCAGACTTTGCGAAACTTTTGTGAAGCTTCATTTATCCGCTAGCGTTTGTAGCAGTGTTTTCGATCGAATTCAAACTGTTACTTAGCCTAGAAAAAGCCATCTCCTAGTTCATTCTAGAGAGAACAATGCTTGTTTCCTATCCATTTTATGCAGTGTCAAATCAGTGATTGTACGAAAGATCTCAAATAATTCACATTTGACCATAACATCTAATTTCCGATACCCCTATATCTTGTAAAAATTGTAGGATCTTGATTTACTTGCATAGACAATGTTACCCTTAAAGTTTAATGACTGTCAATTCCCTTTCCGAGAGGCTCTAGAAGACTGAGGCTCTCAATGGTGCTAGTACATGCATGAAATTTACTTCCTGCGCTAAACTCAGACGGACTTAGGAACAGTAGGTAAAATCCTGATTCTTGAGAGGATACAGAACAACGAGTTGAGGAGCTAATTTTAAAAAACCCGAACGTTCCGAATTTGGTATATCTTAGGAATTCAAGCAATTCCGATTCGGTATATATCGTAAGATCAGAAGATTCGATAGCCTTCTCGATTATGCTCTTGTCAGTTGTTCCAGACTTATTACCTACTATATGATCTTCGTTAGAAGTTGGGGCAAAGGCTCTCAATTCACAATGATTTGTTAGATCAAAAAAATCCGAGGAGTTGTAGAAGAACGTAATCTCTTTCTTTTCCTGTAGCAATGAACAAGATTTGTTAACATCGTCAAGTATGAGATTGACCATAATAATGTTGTTTCTTTCTCCCTTCAATGCACCGCTGTGAAAGTTTGTAGATTTTGCAGATGTATGGTCAGAATTATTATTGTTAACGTTACACATAGCTTCAGGGTCTGGAAGCTTTAGAGCAACGATTCGCATCGTACTGTGCGACGACCACATAATTTTTATCCAATCCCTGATTGCTTGAGGGAAGCCATTTGTTGAATTGTATTTCAAACTATTCTGAATCTGAATCTCAGACAGACCATATTCATTTCTGCATTCTGTGTGAACTTGGTTGCTAACAGAAGCTATGTTCGCCTTTTCAGAAAATCCGTATCCAAATATAACGGGCTCGATTGTAAAGCATCTGCTACATAAAACTCCTCGAATGGCGAATATCCTCTCCCCCGAGTAATGCAAGATACGTTTGATTGTTGACCCGCTAGCTGTCGATAATCTAGCAGAATATTGTCCTTGATACTGCCAAGCATTAGCGATCGATTCCGCAGTTCTTTTTAGATATATTTGTTCGATCTCTATCCAAAGTCTGTCGAAAAAGCCGTTCTCGACTTTTGGTGTTTTGATCCCAGTGTTTGCGCCCGCATAGAACCGGTCATTCAAACTTGGACCTTGTATTCTGTTTCTTATCCCAGAAATGTAGTCAATAAACGGGATTGTAAGCGCGCGCCCTGAGTGAATCCGAGGATTATTTATATGACGCATCACACTTTCCCTTCTTCCCGAGAACATCCCACAAACCGAGCAGGCCCACTTCGGTACATCCAATTGTACTAGAACATTATTCGTCACTATCCCTTATAAACTTTTAAATTCAAAAATTAATCATGCGTTACGCAGCGTTGCGTAGTGTAATAATATTACTTGACAATATCTTAATCATTAGACTATGACGTAGACTTGAGCTTAAACATGTCAAATAAGTGATACCGATTTCATCGCGAACAAGATTATAGTTCCAGACACAAGAAAATATCCGTTTTATATAATCCGGTACTTGACTGTGGGATCTCCTTTTCGTAGTTATAATTGGGCAATGTTTACACTTGCTTGCTAAGATGGCAAGGAAAACCGCTAATGACAGAAAATTCCATCGATAGTAATTTTGCCAGCCTGTGGACTAAGTGTGTTGACTATTTACTCGGTTACTGAGAAAAAAAATGTATTTAATGAAAAACAATCGTTTGACTACACGCCTATCTTTTTAGCTAAGGCTACTACCTTCTTACCGTCTGGAGTCAACTTATTAAATACTTTATTTTTGTTTACTTTACGCTGCACTAAGCCTATGTGTTCAGCCCTCACCAATAGTTTGTGTCCATAACCGTATGCGCCCAATTTGTTAAGCAGTTCCCTCGTTGGGTAATCAGCAGCTCCAATTGTCTTCAGAAGTCTTACTATCGCACGTTCCTTTATTAATATTCGTAACAATTGAGTCTCTTTCATGATATGCTATATGTTAACAAGTTATTTAACCGTTACTTTAGCGTAGGAACGTCAAAATTAGTAAATATGTAGTTCCAATTGTCTTTAGAGTCTCTAATTCTAAATAATATATATTAAGACTTAGACCAATAATATATTATTAATTATAACTTAATAATCACTTTTTGGGTTATGTAGCCAAATATTACCTAAATTGTGAATATTTGATCATATTATCATTTCCAAGTCAAAATATCTGACGTACTTGCAAGTAGAAACATCAAATCTTACCAGATAATCCTGAGTCAGACTTAGAAGGATATCGGATGGTATCAGATAATATTTGAATTTCGTGTATTTTAAGCAAATAAGCATTAATTTGATCGGTTACTGATGGTCTTTACTACCCAGTATATCCTGGGTTAGAAATCAAAAATCTAATGATCTATAAATTTAAGAGAACTTGTATTTGGTAAGGCCGCTGATATGATAAGGAGTACTGTTTATAGAGGTAGTATCGCAGATGGATCCTATATACTAAAAATACGAACAATTCTGATGGAAA
>JARBAU010000393.1 GCA_029237525.1 Nitrososphaerales archaeon
AAGTCTGTTTTATAACTGCATTCGAAGAATATTATGATTACCTAAAGGAACAATTCCCCAGACTAGATGCACAATGCTTCATAAAGAAGCCAGTAACTGCACGAGAGTCGGTCCAGCGAATATTGTCAGAACTTACTAGCAAAGATTAGAAGAGCAAGTGTCAAGATACAGATTTGCTAGAGAATGTGCAATTGAATATCATCATGAAGTGGATCCGAAATAGCCTTCATAGAACGGTAAAATTTGTGCCTTCAATGCAGTCTATTTTCGTGATATGTTCGAACACTTATTTGGCCAATTCTAATTTTTCGGCACCGAAAAATTATAGTTCTAATTAAGCATCACTCTACTCCATCATATATTCCATAATTAATCTCATACTGAATGGTTCATATAACTTCCGAGTAAATGTTTGAATCATAGCGCCTATGAAAGAATTGATTATTTATTATCTAATGTAGAGCGAATGTAGGATAGATCTTTCATAATATCTTGTGTCACAGTAAAAGCTAAGTATCATGCCGTATTTTATAATTTAATACTCGATTAGAGAATGTTTATATATTTCAGAACTTAAAAAAAATCAATGATTATATCCCTAATAAATCACACAAGTGACAAGATAAAAGATGAAGAGGTACAAGGAGTTGTGAGAGCAATTAATCGCCAGATAACAGAAGACTTTGAGCCTTACTGGAGCCTTGGGGCTACATTAAGATTGGAAGGAAAAGTAGGACGACAACCAGATAGTCAGACTGTTTTAGATATGAGAGGCGATGCCGTTATTTATTTGTGGGATGGAAGTGACGTCCCTGGTGCGCTGGGTTATCATGATAGAAATTTTAATGGAATACCATATGGATTTGTGTTTACAGATTTAGTAAAGGAAATAGGAGAGAGCTGGACAGTAACACTTTCACATGAGTCTCTTGAGTTAATAGCTGATCCAGAAGCCAATCTTCTAGTGCAAGGTCCTCATCCGGATCCCTCACAAAATAAAAGAACAGTTTTCCACTGGTATGAAATGTGCGATGCGGTTCAGGCCCAAACGTATAAAATAGATGAAGTAGATGTATCTAATTTTATTTTGCCTTTATATTTCACAGATCGAGACGAATTTGAAGGGCGTAATGATTTCTTAGGTAGACAGTACAATGGCACCAAAACACTGAAGTCATTTGGTGTTAGCCAAGGAGGTTATGTGGGATTCTTCGATCCTCAAACAGGAAATATGGATCAATATATGGAGAGAGGAGACAAAATAGCGGCAAAACGCATCGAGCTCAAAATGAAGGCAGAAGGCGCAAGACGTGCTGTTAGGTACGAAAGGTTTATTGGTGAAAAGAAGGGAATAAAACTGGCCCAGCAAGATCAAGTCCTTCGCGGGAAAAAACGGTAACAGCGGCTAGAATAAAAATAGAGTTGCACCTCATCTATTTATTTATCCCTCTGATATACTATAAATTCTAGCTACACTCTATTAAAACCCAGCTTGGTACGATCGCAGCGAATAATAATAATAAAATGTAAGTCACAACACTTACCTCTAGTGTATGTAAGTCTAATATATCTTGTATTCTGTATTCTTATATTGTACATGCCTGTGGATGTAAAGGCCTCTAAGATCAGGAACGACAATTTTTTGCTTTATGAAAGTCCTATTCTTGGAATAAAAATTCTGTATCCGCTTAATTGGACTAAAACAGATAATTCAAACGTACAATCTAACCCTATTGTAAAATTCTCTCCTCCGCAGGGAGGCTTTTCAAAGTTATTTATAGAAACAAATGGTTCAGGATTTAATAATGGATCGTTGCAAAACTATGCAGATCAACAAATTGACAGACTAAGCCATATTTTAACTGACTTTAAACTTATCGAATCAACTTCGACTACTGCTGGCTCAGAAAAAGCAGAAAAAGCGGTATATACATTCATGCTTCAAAATATTCTATTTAAAAAAATGGAAATCTGGCTAGTCAAGGATTCAAAAGTATATACAATCAACTACCTTGCACCGGAAATACAATATGCGAATTATTTGCCTATGATAGAAAGAATGATAAATTCATTTGAAATAAGCTAATCCATAGTAGAAATAATATACAAATGCACAATATCGATGTAGCTATTTAATATCCCTAAACATGCGTCAAACTTGATTTCTATTTATTTAATCAATAGAATCCAATCTAGTTTGATTTTTGTTAATTAGAGATATTGTTTTATAATTGATGTACAATACGAGAAATTATCCATATCAACTGGAAAATATTGCATTAAAGATGCTACACACAATAGTTCGGGCGTGATACCGAATCTCTGCCCGAAAGCAGACGAACTTGGGGCTTTTTGATGTTATTGTTCATCTGGCCATTTTTTCCATATATACGATTACGTTACCGAAGTTCTCAAAACTATATCAAGAATACGGGATAAGGCCAAGACCAGTAACCATGTAAATTTATACACATTACAGGATCAGATACTTGAAAAGTAACACAATAGTGAACAAAGTTACGCCATTCTTGATTATCCTTTGTAGAACATAATTCCTCCACTTATAGCTCTGATATTATGAATATTATCCCATAGAAATATCTGACTAGGTACTCTAATTTGTACTTTGCATCTTGTCCATCTTTTCTATTACTGGCTCGAACAATGATCTCACTTTCACTCGTCTGTAGCGATCCACCTTCAAACAATACAATATT
>JARBAU010000046.1 GCA_029237525.1 Nitrososphaerales archaeon
CCAGCTATTTTCTGTGCACGGTCTATTGCCTTTGTACTGATGTCATAACCATACACGTCAAATCCTCCTTGATCTTTAACATACTTTGCTACAGGTAACCCAAGTTGACCCAAGCCTATCACAAGAACTTTCAAACGAGAATCATTAGAATATCGTGCCTCTATTTTTGACAAGTGTTCAAGAATAGTCCACAACTATTATTATTAAAGAATTAAGGAACAAAAAAACATAAAATGTTAGGTATTATAAGTTAGTTTCTTTATAGATGATAATCGTTCAATGGCCGCATATTTTGCTAAAGACTTTAACTCTTTATAGAAAATATTAATCATCACTACCAAAATAATATATAAAATAACAGTATGAAAAAGCAAATGATGACTCGAGATGCTGAATAAACTCAGGAATCAATTAGAACCATTTATAAATTGGCTTGCGCGCATGGTTGTGTCACTCGGTCTTTCTCCAAACCAACTAAGTATATTGGGCTTTATATCATCTATTGCCGCAGGAATCATGTACTCTTTATCGTCAAGAACGACATCAAATAACCCCTACATGTTTGTCCAGTTGGCTGGCATTATCCTACTGATTGCCGGGTTCTTTGACGTTCTGGATGGAGCGGTCGCTCGCCTGACACACAAGGCATCTAAACGAGGAGCATATCTGGATTCAATTCTAGATAAAGTCGCAGAGATATTCATATTAATCTCCATATATTTGGGTGGGCTGTCATCTGCGATTTGGTGTCTTATTGCATTGAGTTTGGCTCTACTTGTAAGCTATGCTAGAGCACGAGCCGAGTCTCTAAATATACCTTTAATTGGAATAGGAATCGGAGAACGTGCTGAACGACTGCTCATTCTCGCCTTGATCGGCATGATTCCTTTTGCTGGTGCAATGCAAATTGCCGTTATTATTGTTTCCATAGTATCTGGAGTAACTATTATTCAACGAATAAGCACGGTGATTCGTCGATTATAGTATCCTAAAATTTACGTTCTATCTTAATCGTCCAGTATTTCTTCGATCGAGTTCTGATCTTACCTTGACTACGCCTCTATGTACGGCACACGATACACAATAGAACTTGACATCTGTCGAAGGTGCGATATATGCTCCTTGAGCTTTGAGCTCTTTTGCTAAGGTGGGTTCCACCAGTGTTACCCTGCCTGTGACTTTCTTTGCTTTGTCCCGTGGAACCATAGCGCCGCACTGACTACAATGAACTGTCCCCGAACTCCCTTTTCCTCCTTTGGTTCTCCCTCTGCTTGTTCGCTTCTTTGGCATAAATTGGATTTCCTCAATCTATCCTTTAAATCTTATGATAATGAAGCTAACCTCATTATTAATTGAGATTACATCAGCATCAGGGCATCTTACTACCCGCAACAGACACACATAGCGCGAGATAGGACTTTCCAATTTGTTTTATAATGTTTGATTGAAATTGCGGACAATTTCCTAAATTGCAGTATATATCTTTATCCAACAAGAATTCGATTGTCTTTAAATTGAACCGTAAATTATTAAAATTGGCTAATGAAAGTTGCCATTTCAGGAACTGATTCAAGAGATTACCATTCAGTTATTCAAATTAAGAAGGTAATTGATTCCGCGGGGCATAATGTTAAGATGATGAAGTTAGGAGATGACCAGATCGCGAAGGAAGTAGATCTAGTGTTGGTTCCAGGTGGAGACAGAGGTATTCTAGACTACTTTCATAGGGTCGTAACTGACTCAGCACCGGTTCTTGGAATCTACGAGTCGGACTCTACCGGCTTCCTGGCTCAATTAAGTTTACGAGATCTAGAAATACAAGCTTCTAATTTAAGCCGCAGAAATTATGAAATTGATGAGGTAGTACGACTTGCAGTTAAAGTCGATGGGAATGACGTCCAACCAGTACTAAACGATGTGGCTGTTTTCCCTAGTAAAAGTGCTATGTTAATGGAACACGTTCTAAGGACAGATTCTAGAGATGTGTGGCATGACAATAGCGATGGGATTATAATATCCACACCTATCGGGTCAACTGCCTATTCGATGTCTGCGGGTGGACCAATGGTTATTCAAAGATCCAAAGTATTTGTAGTGGTCTCGGTAAATTCAGTCGATAATACCAGACGTCCGTTAATTGTTCCTGACGATACGAAATTAGAAATTGTTAACCTCATGAGTAGATATCATTGCGAAGTTATTCTTGACGGCGGATCAAGATTGCGCATTAAAAGGTTACTAGAATGCAGAAGACACGAAATTCCAGCCAGGTTAATCCGTCTATCTACTGATTCATCAGCAATATCACTAATAGCGAAGAAAGTTAAAATTGCTGAAGATCTATTGAGCATGCCAGCAAGTGCTAAACTAATTTTAAAGACTTTAGAATATGAGGGAGCACTAAGTCAAAGAGACATCACGAAGAGAACTATGCTTCCGGAAAGAACTGTGAGATTATCTTTAAGTCACTTGCTAAAGGGCGACTATGTACGAAAAAAAACATCACTTCGCGATGCCCGACAACACATATTTGAACTCAAGATTTAATGGATGCAGCTCTAACAAATCCAACAAATGATTTCTCAGGTTTACCAGGTCTACTGCTGAACTCTGAGTGATATTGAGATGCGAAATAGAATTTATGGTTCGGGATTTCAAATATCTCTAATCTTTTACCATTATCAGAAAATGCAGACAATGCCACACCTTTACTTAATAACACATCCTTATATTTTTGGTTAAATTCATAACGATGCCTGTGTCTTCTAAATATTCTATTGTTCCTATATATGCGCAGGGCCATAGTTTTTGGCATTATGTTAATCTCGTGACTCCCGAGCCTCATTGTTCCTCCTAGCTCCGTAGTTGATTTTTGTTCCGGTAAAAACTCTATTACAGGGTCTTTGGTGTCAGGATCGAGTTCAGTCGAGCTAGCGTTCTCAATAAGGCAAAGGTTACGCAAAACTGCTACTATAGCAAGCTGAAATCCGAAGCAAATTCCTAGATAAGGAATATTCTCTTTCCGAGCAAAATTGGCTGCGTTCATTATGCCCCCACTACCTCTTTTTCCAAAGCCACCAGGCGCCAAAATACCATCATAGTTCCTCAATTGATGTAGTCTAGATGAATTCGTTGGATTCTCTAATTGTTCCGATTCTATCCAATCAATTTCAACCTTTCTTCCAATACTTGCTGCGGCGTGTGAAAGAGCATGGTAGACACTGACGTAGCTGTCAGGAAGCGAGACATACTTACCTACTATGGCAATTTTTAATGTTCCTTCATTTGTATAAAATGACTTCGCGATTGTTTTCCAATTAAGCCATTTAAGCGTGCCGTTCTCAAGGGTTAGTTTTTCAGTTATGACATTTAACATTCCCTGACTCTCCAATAATTCGGGAACCTTGTAAATTGAAGGCGCGTCATGACACGATATGACTGAACCCTCTTCTATACTCGCAAAAAGAGAAATCTTTCGTCTTGCTTCGGATGTGAGTTTTGTTCTACATCTGACTGCCAATATATCTGGCTGGATCCCAATTCTTCTTAATTCTTGTACGCTATGCTGGGTCGGCTTTGTTTTCTGTTCACCTACGACATCGAGGATCGGGGCGAGAGTAACGTGTATGAATAGTGTATTTGAATGTCCAATTTCGAGCTCAAGTTGTCTTAGTGCTTCGAGAAAAGGAAGGCTTTCGATATCACCGACAGTTCCACCACATTCAACGACAACAATGTCCAAGTTATCTACTTTTGCTATCTTTAGTAAATGATTTTTGATCGCATTTGTTACATGCGGAATAATTTGCACGCATTGACCGAGATACTTGCCTTCTCGTTCTGCTCGAATTACATCTAAATAAACTCTGCCAGTTGTGAGATTATGATCTTTAGACAAGGCAATATCAAGAAATCGTTCATAGTTACCCAGGTCCATATCACATTCTCCACCGTCATTTGTGACGAAGACTTCACCATGAGCTATTGGATTCATCGTACCTGCATCGCAATTGACGTAAGGATCTATCTTTACGCATGAGACTTTGAGTCCAGATAGCTGAAGTAGTTTTGCTGTCGATGAAGTGATTACTCCCTTACCTAGTCCGGACATTACACCTCCTGTTACAAAAATAAATTTTGGTCGCTTGACCTGATTCCGAACCGACTGCACGTCTCGTTTTAGCTGATCGCCTTTTTATTCCTTTTTTATGGTTGGTTTTTGAAATATTACTACTGGAAGATTTGCCATAACTCTTCTAGACCGCCCTATCTGGCCATTACTAGGTGTCATGTTGTCATCTCAGACTTTGGCCTGTGTTACATAAGTCTATTCGACAATCCGGGTATTTTTAGTAACAGAATTGAAACTTATTCGGGAGGAACTGTGCAGAAAGTACCTATCCTAATAGATTTGTATCGATGACAGATTTAACTGAAAACATTATTCATGAACGGTTAATCAATGTAGCCCACACTCCTGAAAAATGACACTAGCTGAATTACATACTCGTTGTGTAAATCCAGAGTGTACATTCTGTTTGCCATTTTAGTTTCCTTTACCCAATTGATCTCCATCAAATCATTAAGGTTACGTTTGATATCTTCTCTCTTTAGCCGTGTTTTGTTGTGTAATACATACACAGTTAGCATTCTACCATCCTCTGCTAATGATTTCAAAATTTTTATTTTTCCTAATGTTCCTAAACCTTGCTCTATTATCTCTTTGCTACTTCTTCTGTCGTCCAATCTCACGATTTGCTCTCTTTATAGCGCTTGATTTTGTGCATGACTAGTGGTTCCAGGTCCTTAAAGGATACGCCGACAATTCCGATTTCCTTTAAGGACCTTATATCTATTATTCTCTTTGAACACAATTCATCCAAATGGTCCTCTATTTCTAATTTCTTTAACTTGAATTCTTCGGCGATATCAGATGCGCTCGAGCGTATTTCTTTGAGTTCGACGTAGGGCTTCCGCTTTGCTCGAATTGTTCTAATCACGGCCATTAAAGTGTAAACCTGGGACTGTGGCAATTCATCCAGGTTGTTAGCTGTGTCCGCAGGATGTATCTGTGAGTACACTTGCCGAATCTGGTCCAGAGTTATTCGGCCAGTTCCTTGTGATTCTGCGAGATTGCCGGAATAAGCAAGCAGATCTAAAGCAAATCTTATGTCGCCGTGAAATAGAGGAGAAGTAGTAATTTTTGCAACTTCGTCAATTATATCAGATCCAAGAGCTTTCGGGTTGAAGGCTTCAGAACATCTTTTATTCAATATATCGCCCACTTGCCTAAGAGTATATTCAGGAAATTCTAAAGGGATTCTCCCGAGCGAGCTGAGCTCCGCAGGATCCAATTTTTCATAAAATTCCTTACCTCTAGCGATGAAAATGACCATTTTAATATTACAAGGAGTGCCGGGTTCGAATTCGTTAAGACGAGTAAGATCATAAATCACTCCGGTATCCTTAGTATTTTTTATTAGATAGTCAATTTCATCAAGTATAATTAGTGCGTATTTTTTGCTTTCTCGCAGGTATCGCAGCAAATATCTCAGCATTTCCTCCGCGCTAATACCCTGTGCAGGAATATCTGGCGCTAATTTTTCAAGTAAGTATCTGTATATAGCGTATTTATTGCCTCCTTGTAGCTTCAAGTTCACATAAACCGTTACTAACTGTAGACGATTCCTATCGAAATGTAGCTCGAGGATCTTTGAACATTTTAGTACCGTAGAAGTCTTCCCTATTCCTGCCGAACCTAATATCTGTAAGACTGTTAATGGATAATCATCAGGGAAAGAGGGACCTATGAATAAATGGCAGATCTCATCTACTTGTTTTTCACGATGTGGAAGCTCATCGGGAATGTACCTAGCAGATAGCTTTGATCGGTCAAGGAATATTGTACTGTCCATGTTATCGACAAAACAACTTACCGCATATGTAATATTAATTATCTTCGTGCAAACAAGATCGTGTAGTCGATCAGAAATATTCGGTGATTTGAGTGTTAACAGAAGAATTTATCAAGTTACTCAGTTCTTTCTTTTGAGAGGTCATTTTATAGTCCGAAAGTTTCTCAATGAATTCCAATTCTCCTTGTGATAATCGTAAATCCCCATCAAACATCTCATTAAATATTACCTTCTGATTAATTCTTTGAACTATTGAAAGCACCCTAAACATTTTTCCTACCTTACTGCTTAACCCATTTTCATACAAGATCTTAGCGACTTGTCTTCGTGGCATATCAAAGAAGGTGTTTGTTACAAATCTGTCATAAAAATACAACATACGGAAGTAATCCTCCTTACCGGTATAAGCCACCACGGTACATGGAAACAAATTCAGCATGCGGTTACGTTCGATTCTTTTAGAATGATTATAGTCCAATACAATTATAGATTTCCCAAAAGTCAGTATTGCATTTAGTATTTGATTGGGAAGCCGAGCATCTAACACGTCGTCATCCGACTTGAGCTCAACAGGATAAAAACAGATTCGATCTATCCTAAATTTTTCAGCTCTAGCAAATTGACTTAGCAGGTTATTTCTAAACAATACGTTTTCCTGGCTAAAACCTTCTACCTTACAAAAATGAGGTGAACCTACTCTTTGCTCCTTTAATATTCTTACTAGTACGAGATCAAAGCTCCTATAGTAGTATTCGTACCTAATTTCCAACTTCTCAGGTATATCATAATTTGTTCCACCATCAAAAATATTGCCGAGTATATGACATGATTTTAAGGAACTGACAAATAGATCTCTTAGTTCTACCTCTCTCACAACTCAGTCACAGCTAGAATGATATTATATACATCGACTTTCATTGCTTCTTGAAGTAAAAAATATTAATTCTCATCACCATAACCACTCTCGCAGTAATCAAGTAAAGATTGTTTAGAATTGAATCACAGTCCCTATGCGGCCAGTCTCCTCTAGAAGAATGACAAATTGTCTTCAATATGTATCAAGTTGTCCAAATGCTAAAGACTCACGTCTTTCTATCATCCCGTTTATTCTTCCGAGTACCCGGCTTGGTATAATCCATTATTATATCCATATCCTTATCCCCACGTCCGGAGAGAGTGACCACGACGGAATCACTACTATTCATTTTTTTTGCAATCTTCATAGCATAAGATACCGCATGAGAAGACTCCAACGCGGGTATGATGCCTTCATATCTACATAATAACAAAAATGCGTCAACGGCGTCGTCATCATTACACGCTACATATCTGACCCTTTTTGTGTCCTTAAGGTATGCATGTTCTGGTCCAACTGCCGGATAATCAAGACCTGCAGAAACACTATGCGTTCCTAGAATCTGTCCAAATTCATCTTGCAAGAGATAGCTCTTCATACCGTGTAGTATTCCCTCGGAGCCAGCACAAAGGGAGGCAGAATGTTCTCCAGAACGAATTCCTTTACCTCCTGCTTCAACTCCATATAATAAAACATTTGATTCATTGATAAATTGGTGAAAACTCCCTATCGAATTGCTGCCTCCACCTACACAAGCAATAATTGCGCTTGGAAGACGGTGAAGGGCTTCCAGCATCTGTTGTTTTATTTCCCTACCGATGACACTTTGAAAATCGCGGACTATGGTTGGATATGGATGTGGACCCACCGCCGAGCCGAGTAGATAGTATGTATTATTCACGTTGGTAATCCAATCCCGTAGCGCGTCATTAATTGCATCTTTTAAAGTTTGAGTGCCAGATTTTACCGGATGAACCTTCCCTCCCAATAGCTCCATCCTAAAAACATTCATCTTTTGTCTGCTCATGTCTATCGAACCCATATAGATTTCTGCATTCAGACCCAGTACGGCGCAGGCAATTGCGGTCGCTACACCATGTTGACCAGCCCCTGTTTCAGCTATAATTCTCTTTTTATTCATTTTTTTTGCAAGAAGTGCCTGTCCCAGCGTATTGTTAATCTTGTGAGCTCCCCCGTGCAGTAAATCTTCTCTCTTTAGCAATATCTTTGCCCCACCAACATATCGACTCAAATTCTTTGCATAATATAATGGAGTAGGTCTACCCGCGTAATTCTTAAGCAAAGACTCTAACTCTTCACGAAAGCTGCGTTGGGTACAATATTTTTCATATCCAGATTCTAGCTCCTCAATTGCAGGAACGAGTGTTTCAGGGATAAATTTACCACCGTACTTTCCGAATTTACCATCTAATCGAGATTTCGAAATCATTTAGGATATCTGCATAATTGACACATAACTCATATTGAAGGTTCCGGTGATTAAACAGACAAAAATAGATCGTGCAATTTCGATGCCACAGCATCTGTTTCCATAACACTTGTGCCAACCAAGAAAGCATCTGCACCAGCATTCCTTAGTCGTATTATATCATCAGGTTTAACTATCCCGCTTTCTGCGACAACTATGTTATCTCCTTTGTGATTATTAGTTAGTAACGTTTCGGCATTACGAATATCCACATCAAGTGTTTCCAAATTCCGGTTGTTGATGCCTATAATTGCATGCAAATTCTTGTTGAGCGTCAAAATCTCTTTGAATTCAACTTCGGTATGAACTTCAAGGATTACTCTTACACCCTTTTTTATGGCGTATTCAGCAAACTTCTCTAAACTACCTTCTGCCATGTGTTGATCAAAAACGGTCTTAATCAGAAGAATATAATCAGCACCAAGTGATTTCGCAGCGTCAATTTGTACCTCGCTCACTATAATATCTTTCATAAGTACTGGAACTGTCGATACTTTTCGAACTGCATACAAGAATTTGATCGAGCCGTTGAATAGAAAGGGTTGAGTCAGAACGGATAATCCTACGGCTCCTGCAGATATCATAGTAATTCCAATTTGACTCGCTTTGTTTACATCCCCAGAGATGATTACTCCCTTAGATGGTGAAGCAAATTTGATCTCAGCGATAATTGGAGCATGTGGACATGACATGATGGCAAGTTCCAGACCCATCGATTGATGAGTTTTGGAAGGATATTTTTCAGTTTCATATGCACCCTCGTCAATCGCTCTATAGGAATTATTGACGAGTTTTCGTAACATAGTAGAGCTTCGGAATTTACTCATTTGTTCATTAGCTGCTAGCTAAAATATAAAATCATAATGTTTGAAGTAGAAATACTAAGGAAGAACTATTCCTGACACATCCTTGGCAAAAAGAATATTATTTAACGTGACCTGAAATCTAACACCTGCTCTTTCTACGACAATTTCAATGTCATCCATCGAGTCAGAGATAGCAAGCCCCTCCAACTTTTTTATTACAACGTGAATAGCTTCGTGTGAAATTAGAGCTTCTATAAATGGTTCGATTTGACCAAAATCACTACTATTATTTGCTTTAGCATTTTCTCTGGAAATAATTATGAGCATAGTTTCCATATGATAAGTAAAATAGGCTGGAGATTCGTCCAGAGAACAAGCTATAGCAAAGTCATTTATAGTCATTATGTCTCAACAAATTATACAGAGGCTAACTTCGAGCTGTATTCCAGACATACCTCCGTAATGCAATCTATTGAATTTGACTGGCATAATACACCTATCCAGATTGAAATTCAAAGTATAATAAAAATGCAAATCTAATGTATAAGACTGTTACGATCAAGTTCTCGATATATGATATAGTGTGACGTTCAGATACTCTACAAATTATATGCTTGCGTATATTCACTAAATTAAGTTTGTGAAATCTACATCTAGCACGTCGTTGTTGGTTCGATTCTGACGACTATCTTGAAAACAAACTCTAAACTTTCAGGTGTCAAGATTATATACGTTCTGGTAATTCCAAATCAATTTTATCGTGAATATTGAAATCGAAAATCCTATTCGAAACTATTCATGTGAACGTAATTTAGTGTTATAGAGCATTAAAGTATGA
>JARBAU010000394.1 GCA_029237525.1 Nitrososphaerales archaeon
AGGCATAAGCACATATGATATGAAATTGGCAGACACAATCAACAAATTGTTTGAAGATTGAGGGCAATTAGTGCAGCAGCTAATGTTTGATGCAAGAACAAAATAATTTCCTCCAATTGATGACATCTCGCATTATCTCTTTGCGATATAATCTTGTATGGTTGACCAAACAAGATAGTACCTCAATTTTTAACGTTAATACTAACAAAGCCAATTAGCTTTGAATTAATAATAAAGGTATAAAGCGATTATAATGTATCCAAATATAATGATTGGGCCATGGACAATAATAAGTAATACTGCAGAGGTTTAACATGTACCTATTTTTCATATGAACCCAATTTTTAGTAAGATTCCGAATTACTCCAAGTAAATATGCCGCAATAACATAGTAGGATTATGGATAGCATGTTACTGCCAACCCAAAGAAAAATATTAGTACTCTAAAAATTTAGTTCTGCGACTTTTGACCTGATATCTTATGATAACTAGGATGACACAAGATCGAAATCTATTATAATAAACGTCCATCTAAAAGGATTAAATGAAGGAGAAAGAGGTAAGAGAACTGCATGATATTTGCAAACTGCTGTCAAATCTTAAATCCCAGATAATAACAACAAAGCTGCCTCATTTTGGACATGATGCACTTTTTCTTCAGAATGACGAGATTACTACTGGGCTGATAAATAACACAACAGAACTAAAAATTCATTTACTGGCAGGCCAACTCATTTACTCTTGTAATGAAGATAACTTCTCTGTAAATTTAAGAGATATAGATTATGCTGATGTAATTGCACAGGAAATACTTAGACTAGTAACAAAATATGGACTTGTATTGTCACCGTCAATCAACATAAAAAGAATTAGTGAAGAACAACTACTCTCATTTCATACGTTCGCGCTAAAGGCTAAAAGAAGCCTTGAATTGTTTCGCATGAAGATTGAAGATGGAATTTATACCCTAGTTCACCTTTGGCCAGAAGGATTTGATTTTTCTATGGAATGGTTTACAGGAAGAAATGATGAAGAACAAATAGGTATAGGAATATCACCAGGTGAAGAACAATATGAAACTCCATATTTGTACGTAAATCCCTACCCATTTAATAAACAAGTGACAGAAACCAAATTACCGATAGGAATATGGCACACCAAAGGATGGTACGGAATAAAGGTAGAATGGGACAAGGACCTTGAAAATTATTCAGAATATAAAATCGCGGAAATCATCTACGAGCTGTATTCAATTGCCAAAAATAATTTTCGGCCATGAATTGTACTTAAACGCAGATAACCATATTCCAGAAAATTAATGAAGAAATAAAACTTAATAGGCGACGATTACGAGCTTAACTCAAATTTAATCCTTCAGATATTTGACATTATTGAATACACCATAATCATCCTCCTCTTTAAGTTTGATCACAATGGTATTGCTTATCCTACTAAATATCCTCTGTCTTCTCTTGTTAGTAAATATCCATCCCAAAATCACATCAAAAGGAAGCAAAAACGACTTACCAAAGCTTTCTATTGCAGCAATCTTCGGCTCTATGAGCTTGCCTGATAAATCAGTTGTCTTTAAATGCAATAGCTTTTTACCAATTGATTGTCCTGTCTTGAATTCGAAGTAAGTCCAGTATGCAAGAAACACAACACTGGAAATAATGTAATGTAACGGTTCTATACTCTTGTATGCTCTAACCATGTTATTATCAAACCAAAATGGTAAGGATAATGCAGCGAAAAGTATCCCAAGGCCTATTGATACAATAATAAAATCTATCAGCCAAGCAAGAAATCTGTCTGTCCAGCTAGCAAGAACTAGATTAGTAGGAACACCCATCTCTCCGGTTGAAAAATTTGACACTATTAATCTGTAATAGAAGCGTGACCGAGATATAAAAAGATGTAACGTTTTGTGGTACTATTCAAAATTATACTTTTATCGTCTATACGATACTAAATGCTACTCTAGTGTACGCGTGAGTAGCGTATATAAGGTCTAAATCGAGTCTATAAGGTTTGTATAGATACACATTAGGAAAATAATGGATTTGTCAGAAGTGACATGAAATGATGATGTTGAGATTTTGAATACTGGAAAAAAATGCAGCTTGTAATACAAAACGAATTGCTTTTCAGAATTTTTGAAATGAAGCAGAATAAGCCTGCAATAATGTAGGCAATACATTTAGGCAATTTAGATATTCTTCTTTGTTTTGCTTTTTTATTCTACTTGTATCCAGAGTTTTCAAATATAAGCTTATGATAATACCGTTGAGACGTTGTTGGAATAGGTTGCTAGCTATAACACTTCAAAGTCATCATTTTCATCTTCATAATCTACGACATCTCTTACTTCTACAGTTAAGCATGGTTGTGTTTGGTTCTACTAATTTCGATTCTGCAGTAAGAAATCCGTCTGATATGGCTAGTGATGTCGTTAATTTCGAATTTTCTCTAAATCTAATCCCAAGTTGTAGAAAGAATAATACTATTTAGGATATACTAAACAATATCCCACTCTGTAGATCATTAGTGGTAAAATTCATACCTATCTCTACCTTGTGCGATAAATGTATGTATGTGTGTAGAATATCTACAAATGGTAGCATAATTGCACCAACTGCAATTATCTTGGAAATCATTATCTTTTTCTTGCTGATCGGATTGATTAGTCGAAGATATATGATATTTTTTATTCCACTAACTGGGAAATTCTGTTTAATGCCTCAACTGTTTCCTTTTTGATATTCTTTATTGTAGTTGTTCTATTAGAAACAGGAACCTTAGAAAGATCTACGTCCCACAAAATACTGATTCTCGTTTTATTATCATCCATGGGGGATGTATACAATAAGATATTCCTGACGCCTGTTATAGGACCACTAATCATCGATACTTCTATTGATTTCCGGGGGTTAAGCATCACAGTCTGGCAGCTCTTTGAATTTCTGAAGCCAATCGTAACTTCCCTTTCTACAGTGTTGCCATTCTTACTAATATTAGTGACTGCGTTCAAACTAGGCCAGAAAT
>JARBAU010000395.1 GCA_029237525.1 Nitrososphaerales archaeon
AGATAGAATTGAAGAGTTATTTGAGTGACTTGAATAATGATGTATCAATGACAATAATAACAAAACTGCGAACATCGACATCCTATATAAATGAGCTAATAACAAAAAGTTGAGATTACTATCCTACAAATCTACAGATCTATAATTATATGGATTATGTTATTATATGAATGACCATTGAAAACCTCTGTTATTAATCTGCCTTTGCATGGAGGACATGCTCCACAGTACTTAATTAGACGAATGATCAAACTTTCTTATTCCATAGCAAAAGTGATGATTGATGAATATGGACAACAGGAATTTTTGAGAAGATTATCTGATCCTCTTTGGTTTCAGGCTTTTGGTTGTGTGCTGGGGTTTGACTGGCATTCGTCTGGAGTTACAACTGTGGTAACTGGAGTTCTAAATCAGGCATTAAAGGAAGATGTACATGGAATTTCTATTGTTGGAGGAAAAGGTAAGAAATCTACAACAACCAAAAATGATATTCCAAAGCTTGCTGAAATGCACTACAATCTGTCATCTGCCAAGATTAATGATTTATTATATGCAAGTAGAATGGCAGCAAAAATTGACAACACAGCTGTACAGGATGGTTACTCCTTATATCATCATGTGATCCTTTTTGATAAGAATGGGAACTGGGCAATAATTCAGCAAGGTATGAATCAAGTTAATAGAATGGCGAGAAGATATCACTGGATTTCAGATAAGGTCAAGAGCTTCATTTTAGAACCACATTCTGGAATCATAAGCAATTATAAAAGTGCTAATGTTCTCAATATGACATCAATTAATTCAAAAGATAATCAAAGCATTTGTGTCGATATTATAACAGACAATATTGATAATCTAAGATCATCAGTTCATAAAGTAACTCATATACTTACTTCTGATTCAAGAAATACATTAGATACTTGGTTAATGCCAGAGAAGTTAGTTTTGAATAGTCAGCATATTGATAACTACAATTTAATTGAGCATTATGGGATGCCTCGCAAGTTGGATTGGAATCTATTCAGACGAATTTATGATATCCAACCACAAGATTACGAAGAATTACTATCTATTCCTGGAGTTGGTCCAGCTACCATAAGATCTCTCTCACTAATTGGAGAATTAATTTACGGAACTAAAGCATCATGGCAAGATCCCGTAAAATTTAACTTTGCTCATGGTGGTAAAGATGGAGTGCCCTACCCCATAGCACGAAAGATTTACGATAAATCAATCAGCTATCTGGAGTCTGCGATTGAAGGTGCAGAAATAGAAAGAGACGAGAGAATTCGAGCTCTAAAAAAATTAGCTGAATACTCTGAAAGAATATTCGAGTGTAATTAAATTGAATTAACTCACTTTCTGATCATAATCATCAATCGTTTTATTGTATAGCCTGCATCATTTCAGATTCTTCTGTTAAGTCGTAGTATTGTTACGATACTGTATTTTAACACTATGAAGGTCACGTTTGTTATGTCGATTAATGGTCTGCATATAGTATATTAATACACTAGATGCTATAGACCCTATAGACGTCCTATCCTAATGTCCTAACCAAGTATAAAAGAAGATATTATTAACCTAAAGTCTGTCATCGTGGCTGAGATGACTAGAAGGTTCTTGTCACTAACTATGATGTTATGGCAGCACGATGAAGTATGTGAGCTAAATGAAACAAACAAAATTAATTAGTCCTTAATTGTGCTTCTAATGTGGCGAGTTTATCCTTTAGTTGTTTGTCCTCATTCTGTATACGAATAATAAACCTGTCGGTTTCCTCCTCATCAAAGAATATTTCGTCTATTATGCCCATTACGTTTTCATTGAAAAATTCTGACAGACCAAGACTTTGAAATGGTTCTCCATTAAATGGCAATTTATTCCTGTTTAGTTCCATGCGACCTAACTGTTTTGGGGCAATTGCTTCCTTCATACCTAGTTCTCTAATCTTTATAAGGAGAGCTCGATATGCTTTAAAGTAGTCAACAGATTTCTTAACGGCCGCATCATCGCACTAACGAATTCTTTGGAAGGTTGTTTGTTTGAATCTTCTTGATTCGCCATATTGGCGAATCCAGTTAGCCCTCTACCTTCTGGATATTTATGAAGACGCAACTCCTTTGGCATATACCTTTCAATTGTCCTCTTCGATATTCCTATTCTTGTTAGCTTTGTAATAATCGTATTCCTAATTGTCATGCTATCTAAATTGTGTTTCTTTGCTATTTCCATGATTTTTGGCGGTAATTCGCAGACCTTCATATAACCTACAAAACCAGTTACCCAAGTGTCAAGTAGATCGTCGAGTTCTTTTGGTAATGGTAATAATATTTTATTGTTATTAACGGCCGTCATATACTTCCTTATTTTATTTATTGGCGTTCCTATATAATAGTACTTGATAGATATCCATCCTTGTGTCATTCATTTGTGGATGAGTAGCCAAATAGTTATTACTAATAGTAGTATTCTGACAAGATTATTTTAT
>JARBAU010000396.1 GCA_029237525.1 Nitrososphaerales archaeon
AATATAGGGATTCCCAGATATACATGTACTGTCTGCAGCGGTCACGGAATGAAATTTTTGTGTTCGTTCTTCGTTATGTATATAGAGTGTGCCTAGGCATTGATCGTTAGGATATTATTCATTATAGTTAAGTAGCCGACGACGTATGCTTAGCTGTTTGTATATTATTGTATGATTGTGCTGTCTATCTGGAGGTAAGAGATCATGATAGAAAACAATAACTGTATCAGCCAATTTTTGTCTTTTAGGATACTTAGTTTTAAGGGAGCTTCTCGCTCCAATATTGACTGCAAGGAATATTGATGTTATGCAAAAAATCGAGCATTTTTATCATATTTTTGTTTTTATAATGTCATCATGATAATGAATAGTCATTTTCTTTAATTTATCTAATTCTTGACGAAGAGTCTCTCTTTACATGTTTCTGAACAAATCGTTCAGGAGTGAAATAAGGGGATGAGCATGAAGGTGTTTCAATATTTGTCATAAAATGACAACTAAAATCGATTACTCGGAATCATAACTTTTTACATTCTGATACGTCGTAATACATATTCGGCACCTTAACTCACGCATGAATACTATGCACAGTTTAATGTTGTTGTACTTTGTTTCATGAATCTAATATCAGTCAACTAAATTTGAAACCACCGGTCAAAAGAGAGGGATTCATTATGGTCTATTCTTGAGATTTGCTCAAGTCGTTATCTTATAATGATTTTTCTGAATCATGCAACAAAGCATCTCATTGGTTTTTGAGCAGATTAAAGTTTCTTAAACATATACCTTATACTCATTTTTAAATCTAGACCATCGTCTGCAGTATCTATTTCTTTAAGCAGACGGAAAAAAGAAATACCCTTCATGTGCACTTCAGTTTTGTGCTTGTCCCAATGAATGACCGGAACTGTCACATTACAATTAATACAAGTGACTGTTGTAATTGTGTCAAAAATTTTGCCTTTCTTTTCCTCGTCAAGTTTGAACTGTTTTTCTGGATTAGATCTCTTGTTGTCTTTTCTAAATGGACTTAATTCTCCTAGTATGCCTTTATCGAAAGTGGTACTTGGCACTATATCTTACAAATTATAACTGGTTATTTGTATTGTGCAAATTATATCTGCGAGATTGTCATAGAATCTTCATTCTTGATAAAAACAGGTATATTTTTAAGATATAAATTCAGATCCTTTAGTAATCTACATTTTTTCTATCAGATGATAAAATTGCACGTCTAGCTCGAGTCTTATCATGAAGAGAGCGCGCAGTGGTCGGTTTTGGGTATTTATTCTGACAGACGATAAAATATTATCTCATAATTTAGGTGATAGTTTTTCTTTCAGCGATGATACCAGTAGAATCTGCTCTGAACGAAATATACCCAATTAATAGCCAGGACTTAACTGAGGTAGAGCAGAAACCATACTAAGGTTTTGCTTTTGATTAGATTTATAGGGAGAAGATCTAATATATTTCATAATTTAGTAACGGTACAATCAACCCTGTTCATTATCTAGTCCTATTCTTGGGAATAATCTTAGTGGCCATTTTATTTTAAGATACTGAAAATTTGGGTTCGTGTGTTCTTGCAATTCATATAAATTTCAATGGTTCCCTAGAAAGCATTATGATTCTAACATAACTGATACGCATTAAATATGTTTTTCTCATATTTTTCCCAGGTTAGGTTATTTCTTGCAAAATCAAATATCCTTACCCTATTCTTATAGAGGTCCTCTAGATTATCTCTAAAGTACTCTAATTGGGATGCCATCTCATTGTAATCGTCGAATGTGATACAGTTATGTTTTAGAGTTTGTGCCACTGGCTTTATCGAGGATGAGCACATAACATAAAGACCTGCATGCACATACTCATAAGCTTTGTTAGGACTCATAAACGAGTGAGCCCAATGCTTTTTAAACGGTATCAATCCAATAGAGTGCTTAGACATTTCTCCGAACATATTCTGTCTAGAGAGAATACCTGTATATTGTATCTTTGGTGATGATGATTCTTCATTCCAGCCAACTATGACAAGGTCGCCAATATTTCTCTTAATGAAATTATCAGCTAGACCATCTATATTTCTACTTGGATATTTCTGTTTGTTATGCCCATCCGATCCCGCATAGACCGATGACAATTTGGTATGAAAATGTGGTTGTTCAAAACTTTCTACTTCATGCTTCATTGGGAAATTTGGAACAGTAAATACTTTATTAGTATCACCTATTGATTTTAGTTCTTCAGCAATATTGTCAGATACTGTAATTGTAGGACATGATGAAACGAGCTCTTTTTCCCACTTTGTCCATAAATGTATGGCATAATAACTTAAAAGCATTTGTTTTACTTTTTTCGGTAAACTACTAGCTGACGATCTAACCACCTCAGTTAACAGTCGGGCAAGCTTGGACCAATATTCATGGTTGTCATATACAAAAGGCAATCCAAATTCAGAAATCATTTTTGCTGGGAATAGATCATGTGCATGAACAATATCCGGCCTTACGTCCATTAATACTCTCTCAACTTGCTTTTTGACAGAATGCCAGTAAAAAGGAATTCCAATTCTTGCTTTAAATGTCCATTTAATCTCATATATTTTGGAGAAAGTTTTAGTTTGGTAGTTTTTCGAATCTCTTCCTGCAAATATGACCTCATGGCCACAATTGGATGCACTGATTGCTGATTTTTCAATTCTCCAATCCGGCAGACCGGCATACGACAAGTGCAGGATTTTCAATCGTACAATACTTAGGCGACGTCCGTACTTTTTAATAAATGCACACAATCTACTAGGTCAGACTCATGAACAATTAATGTATAAGACTTCTAAGTTTAATTGCACAATATAATATTTTAGAAACATTTTAAATGGTATAACAAATTGTACTATCTTACAAACCACCTATTAAAAATAAATTCATATGTGATTCTGTGACTTTAGGTAATAGATTAAATGATTTCTTTTTCACAATAGGAGCGATTGTTGTCTCGATCTTTGGACGCAGCGATCTTCTCTCGGATAACAGTATTTACGGTAGATTTCTTAATGGGTCTACTAAACCGAATGGTGAACATGATCATGAAAGTGACTACTATAAAAGAGAGCAAACTCCAGTGCATGGAGATGTCAAATATAAAGAAGAAGTATTGAAGCTTTATCAGTATGATTCACAACCAGACTAATCAACTGGTGAAGGCCCCATTATCTAAGCCTGATTTCGTATTAGCCAGTTGTTCATATTCATCTACATAATAGATAAGTTAAGCTAGCATCTAGTTAATGTCGGGCAACACTGGATTCTTAGAAATCCTACAATCATATCGGAAATAGCGTCTCGTAATAACAATGTGAAATATAATATGATTTTGGTCACGAATATGCTTCAAATATTAAGTTGAATGGTGTCTGGGTAGCCCGACGAAACTTTGAAAACCCTGCTGATTTCACATGCTGAAGGAATGGCTGAAAAAGAAGAGATCAAACAAACTAATTTGAGTAACTGGATCCTTCAAGTGCGAGTAATTACAAGAGAATAGTAAAAGAAGGAAGAATATAGTTCAGTATATGTTAGGTTTAGGAACAAAAAGCACTTAGATTTGTATATCCAGCTTAAACAGTAACTAAATGCGTTGTCAGTTAGAATGGGCGCTGTGGCAACAAGAGATAGTGCAGCTATCATTGCTACTACTATGATGATTTGTATTGGCTTGAGTTTTCATCACCTACGTATTAGATATTGACTAATATTAAATTAATTTAACCAAGTGAACTGACATCGTTACTCTACATCAGCACATTCATAGAATGTGCTGCAAGCAACTAACTTAGCCATTATTATCCTGATATATCATTTAAAAATATGTGATATGACTTGCTATACCAAAAATGCATACTAATAATATCACAGTTTTGAACGTATAAGAAAGATTAGTAGTTGTCTTGCCACGTCTGATATCTATAGCGAGTAACACAAATATCGCTGCTGCAAATATCTGAGAAGAGTAAAAATTGTTGAAATAAAATTTATCCCACTCCAATTTTGGTTAATTATAAAATATTTACTACAATAATATCATAAAATGACATCTAATCAGATAATCCTTAAATAATTGTCCTCCTATTATCTAAATAATGAATAAGAATATCTATAGATTATTACCATATTCAATTATTGCCACAATAGCTTTAGTACTAATCATTCCAAGCTCATCTTATGCCCAACGACTGGTACCACAGCCAAAGAATTTTGTAGCCATTTTAACTGGCAAAGACATGGTACCTCCAGTAAATACAAAAGCATCAGGTACAGCTAGGTTCCATATGAATTCGAATGGGACTTTGTGTTATTATATAGATGTCAAAAATATCACAGGCGCTATTGGAGCTCATATCGGTCTTAAAAATGGAACTGAATTAGCACAATTACTTAATCCATATGCCGATGTAGCGACAATCGGTTCTTATCCCACAGGGCCAGTCGATGGAATTTTGGGAAGTGGGGAAATCAAAGCACGTGGAAATGCCGAGGCACCATTTAGTTCAGCTCCAGGAAGTTTAACAGGGCCGTTACTTGGAAAGAACGTTACGGATCTGGACAAAGTGATTGATGGTAAAAATACATATGTCACTATCAGAACGACATCACATGAAAATGGAGAGATTCAAGGACAAATACATCCAACAAACACTCATGTAGCATGTCTTAGCAGCATGAGATTTGTTTATCCACCGCCTACTACGCCAGCAGCCAGTAACTTCGGACCTTAACAAAATCGAATCCACAACATCAATCGGCGATTGGTAGGTCATTGCCAGAATTGAGTACTGCTAGAAACCCTCTTGCATGATTGAATCCTACAATGATCGTTCCAGTTACTTGAGACTCGTGCCTAACAGGTTATACAAGATAAATTAGAACTAATTAGGTTACCTAAACTTAGTGTTAACTAGCTTATTCTACATATAGGTAAAACTGCCAGACTTTATAAAATCACAAACAAAATCTGACGACCCTATAAATTCATTATATCTATAGGTTGTATCAACTAATAAATGCAATTGAAGTACTTAGATCCATCAGGCAATTTATAATGTATCCGATAACATCTGACTAAGACTGTTTTGGTTATCTCGGAAATTGTGCTTCTAAATACGATGTGCAGCTATTATTATCAAAAACTCAGTTAGTAAGCTGTGTCTTACATGAATACTTATTGCAACTATGATTCCTTGCTGGGTAAGACTTGTACCTCGATATTATTTGTATTTTAGATAACCTTGCTCATATAACCGCCGTATCATTTTAGTCAAACTTGGAGGACTTACATTAAGAGATTCTGAAATGTCTATAGATGAAGCGTAGCTTTTTTGTTTAATCAATTCAAATATGACTTCTAGGTAGTCTTCCATTCTATCAGTACGCTCTTCTCTTTTTACATTGTGGGCATGACGACTAGATTCTAACTGATCTATATTCTTGATATTTGTGTAATATTCTTTTTTCATCGGCTCGACAGTCAAGTTTAATCCTCCTCTTGGTTTCTCACCTTCTATTTTTGTCATACACGAAGTCAGAGGTGTATAAACAAAAAGTAGGGCATTATCAAGATGATACCATCAAGGATGTTATATACATTATAATCATTCCGACTATAAATCCTGCAATTAAGGGTGGATTTAACCAGACATTTTTTCTTCCTTTTCTATTTTTTATATTACTATCATCATTAACAATGTCATTTTTATCGTTACTATTATTTAATATCCAAGACATTATGCAATATATTACCTGGAATATTGCACCAGCACCAACAGATAAAAATATTATTGTGGCAATCGGAGAGTATAGAAATCCTCCTATCCACATTCCAGCTATTGCTGGAGCTCCAGCAATTACTCCCATCATCATTAATCTTCGTAGCCTAACTTTACTATTACTTTTAGCTATTGGTGCGACTATTGCTAGCCCTTCTGTTGTGTTATGTAGTGTAAATCCGACTATTAGAAAGGTACCAAAAGCGACATTTCCCAGTAAGACTGCTGCGCCTATTGCTAGACCTTCGCCTAGGTTGTGCAATCCGATACCTATTGCTATCATAAATGCTATTGTAAAGAGAGAACTTGATAATCGCTTGCGATGCTGCAGCTCGTGCTGTTTTCTCTCCTCCTCTTCAAATCTAGAATCTGCAGCAGATGCTAAAGATGATGATGATTCTAACAATTTTAAAGACTTTACTGAACTGGTAGTGGTAGCAGCGCGTTCAACAAGTTTTTCAGATATGTATAATAAAGCTAGGAAGGCAACTATGGTAACCATTGCAATTAGCATCTGGCCATTAAAGACTCCTGCAACATCTTGAGCGGCAATTTTACTAGCTTCCACTAGCGCATCTATTCCTAAAAAGAGCAACAACCCGGCAGTAAGGGAGAGAAAGAATATGTATTTGTTTGTACTTAGCCTTTTGATGAAAGGAAACCAAAGAAGTCCAATCATTACAGGTACCACTCCTACTAACGTGCCTATAATTGCAAAAAATGAGACCTGTTCAAGATTCGGGGTAGGTGTTAATACAGCGGCTTCGATAGATTTATGAAACCTTATCCCATCAGATGTAGTTATTCCTATTTCGTATGGTTCTCCGGGGTTCCAAGAAAATGGTATAATGACTTTTGCTATCGCTAATCTGGATAGTGTTTTGCCTGGTTCTATTGCTGCTGGCTGTATTCTATCATTAATATCTGCCTGAGCTATAGCGATGTCTTTAGAACCAGTATTGCGCAGAAATGCCACTATTTTAGCGTCCTGGAATTCTATTCTTTCGATAGTGATCTCAGGTAATGAATTTCCTGAGTTTTGCAACAATAATTGGCCAGCAGGATTAAAAAGAAATACAATCATTCCACCCAAGACAATAATAGGAATTAAAGCAATAAGTATCATTTTTTTGTTCAACAACTGCTCTTTGATCTTCTCTATTATTAGATGGTAATGCTGCTGCGGTTTATCTATCGTTTCTTCTCCCCCTTTATCTGTTTTATTAATATCTACCACTATCTCCTTTTCCCCCTGGTAGAGTTTCTTGTGTTGTTGTTGTTACCAAATTTCTTTGTGCGAAATTATTATTACTGCCATCATCAAATATTTTATCCAATTCACTTTTGCCTTTGACTAAGAATAGGCCCATCCATCCTTTCTCTGCAAATTCTGTTTTGTGAGCATGGAACATATAATTTCCAATATAGTTATAAGTAAATTCTAGTATTCCTCTTTCACCTTGGCTCATAGTTACCATGTCGGTATATTCACTAGGCGTCAAGCTGGTCCCAGATCTGTAGAGCTGGTACATATTGGCATGCAGATGAAAATTATTTATGGGATCAAATTCCAGCATGTTGACCAGATATACGCGTATTAATTTATCTTTTTGAATTTGGATAGGATGGTGCATATAATAGTAGGGTATACCATTTACAGTGTAAAAGTTGTTTTCTTTATCATTATCGGTATCATATCCATTCATCATCATTACCATTTCATCCGCAATAGGTCTTGGTTTCTTTGGATCTACAATATATACACCATATAGACCATGGGAGATATGCTCTTCTAGAGGCTGCATATGACAGTGATACGGAAATACTCCAAATGGTTTAGCATAGAACTCATAAACAAACCTTCCACCATGTGGACCAACCATATCTAAAGAGCCATCCATATCTGCAGGATGAATGCCATGAGTGTGCAAGGAATGGGGTTTTGATCCATTATTAATGAAATTAATTCTGACTAAATCTCCTTCAGTAGCTCTTATCGTGGGTCCAGGCACAGTTCCGTTAAATGTCCATACATTGTAGAACATACCTGGAGATATTTCCATTACCTTATTGTCTGAGGCTATTAGTGTAAACTCTCTAAGTATAGTACCATTCGGCAAAGTAGATACCCGACCATAGTTAAAAGTACGTAAATATTTCATGGGATCAATAACTATTTTATTTCTGTCATCAATAACCTGGCTTGTTGGATCTAAAATATCGCCTGTTGTTTGATATACACCATGCGGAGTATTAATAGTAGCAATCTTTGTTCTATCATTATTACCACTGCCGCTCACCGACTTCTTAGAATCATCGTATGTAATGTTCGATGAATAAATACTAAATGAAGAAGAAATAGCAAATACTGTAGCTAAGATAGCTATTGCTACAGCAGATATTAAGACTAGTCGTGAACTTAACATACGAGTAATTGCTAATTGGTTAGCCTATCTAATAAATGTTAGCCTAGGCTAATCATTTTAGCACAGTCTATATATTGTAGTTCATTATGAATTTGCTTAGTTCCATAACTCAGATATTTTGTGTGAAAAATCAGAGCCGTGGTTTGTCTTTATTTTGTTTCTAGTAAACTAAGGCTGAAATGAGTTTGGACTCATCACTAAATACTACCCAGATCAATAAAGGAGATCTAATTCCAGAGTTCCGACAATCCTGCTCAATGAAAGGAATTCTAACGGAATACCAACAACGATTGAAAGTGAAATCTGAGTATGAGTGGATGAAAGGGTTTTAGATCTTTATCTCATAGTAATGATAGAGCTTTGTTGCAATAGATTATTATAAGAAATGATTCGGAGAAAATCGATCTTCTGCATTTATACATTTGGCTAAAGAGGTCGGCGAGATAGCTCTAGCAATGGAGAAAAATAATTCTAGTCACATAAAGCTGAAAATAACTGAAGCGGTTGCATTATTAGAATATAGCATCTCGATACGACCTGGATGTCGACGCAAGATATGCTCTGTCCTAGCAGTCCGGTATTCCATTCATCGATGTCATTCGCAAAGCATATAATCCCGCCCCTTTCATGAAGTAGATCGCCTAAAATGATGATTACGGGACTTTAAAAAAATCCAGAAATTATATTCAATTAAGCAATGATGTATTATGTTGGTTTTTGATTTAATTCAATATCGAAAGAATGAATTGATGAGTAGAAATTTCCATTAAGACTGATCGAAATATGAACAAATTTAGCGTTTATATATATCATTATATATCGACTTTTCCCGATAAACAAAATGAAAGCAGTTGGTTTATACAAATACTTACCAATAGAAGATCCTCAATCGTTAATTGACTTAGATATTACAGCACCAAATCCGCCTACTACAGGACATGATCTATTAGTTGCTATAAAGGCAATATCCGTAAATCCTGTCGATACTAAAGTAAGAAAAGGATTGTTTCCTCAGCCGCCTGATGCTGAAAAAAATAGAAGTACACCACGTGTATTGGGTTGGGATGGCGCTGGCGAAGTATTGGAGACAGGTTCGGAATGTACACTTTTTAAGAAAGGAGACGCAGTTTACTATGCCGGTAGCATTTCTAGACCACTAGGAACAAACTGCGAATTTCATTTGGTAGACGAACGTATTGTCGGAAGAAAACCTGACTCGCTAAGCTTTGCAGAAGCTGCTGCTTTGCCACTAACGACTATAACAGCATGGGAGGCCTTGTATGATAGACTAACTTTATATCAAGATATTACAAGAAGATTGGCCCTAGATATCTCGCAGTCGATCACACCAGCTGACGCTGCGGGTAATATAACAAAACGCAGGCAGCATCACCCATCTATTCTTATTTTAGGTGGCGCTGGAGGAGTTGGTTCCATAGCCATTCAACTTGCAAAAAATCTTGTAAATGATTCTGCCATTTTATCATCATCATTCTCACCGGCATCAGTATCCACATTATCAAGAATTAATACAATCGCTACTGCCTC
>JARBAU010000397.1 GCA_029237525.1 Nitrososphaerales archaeon
GGTGCTAAGTCCATCCACAATTGAGGAGTGGGGATCGCCAATAATATCGCTTGAAACTATGGGCTCATCTGTATAAGAAAGAATGCCCTTTAGATCCTTTTCGGATGCTTCTTTCAAAACTTCATTTACCTCCTCCCGTGTTACTTCCTTTCTTAAATTCAATACTATGTCTGTTATAGATCCGCTAGGTACAGGAACACGTAATGCAGTACCATCAATCCTGCCATTGAGTTCTGATATTACCACACCTATTGCTTTTGCTGCACCTGTGGTAGTTGGAATTATAGACATAGTAGCAGCCCTTGCCCTTCTCAGGTCTTTGTGTGGAAGATCTAACAAATTCTGATCATTAGTGATTGCATGAGTCGTAGTTATGTATCCTTTTTGAATTCCAAACTTATCATTTAATACCTTAACTACTGGTGCTAGGCAATTTGTGGTACATGAAGCCATTGATACTATTTGATGATTTTCACTATCATATTTATCATCATTGACTCCCATTACAATGGTAGCATCAGGGTTTTTTGCAGGAGCAGAGATTATTACTTTCTTGGCACCAGCATCCAGATGTTTTCTTGCTTCTTTTGCATCATTAAATCTGCCTGAAGATTCCAATACTATATCTATTCTCATTTCTTTCCATGGTAATAAAGCTGGATCTCTCTCAGACAGGATTTCAATTTCTATAGTATCATTTACTATTATTGAGACATTTTTGTTCCCACTATGATTATCATTTTGTACTTTTGTTACAATGCTGCCATCAAATCTTCCAAATACAGAGTCATATTTTAGAAGATGAGCCAATGTCGTTGCATCAGCCAAATCATTTATAGCTACAATACTAACAGAATTCATAAATTCAGGATCTCTTAAAGAAGCCCTCAAAAAACATCTTCCAATTCTTCCAAAGCCATTAATTGCCAGTCTTAATTTACCCATACTAATTGATACAAAACAATGTAGAATATGTGGTATTAAAATAGTATGCATTGCGGTGCAGGAAATATTCTATAAATTATGTAGTCGATATCATATTTGTTGACAAATATGAAATTGTGTGAATTTATTAGAAAGTTTTAGCCCCAGCAGTATATCAGTTCAGGTCCTTTTGTCTTATTTAATTACTTCGTATTTGTGTCGTAATGTTCTGATTTTGATGGCTATGTCTAACAGAATCTTTACTACAAGTTAAAATTATAATAAGAACTAGTTACATACGTATACGTATACGAATATAGCAGGCATGATGTAGTAATAAATGAGTCGTTGTCTGTCATAGAATTTGAAGACTTGAGAGATGAAATAATTAATTCCATGGATAAGAAACACAGGCTTGAGAAAATATATCAATTATATACACGAGGACCCCTCGCAATCAAGTATCTGAGAGAGGTTAAGGATATCCTGAAAGAAGATGATATTACGGTAGATAGTTGTGACGAATTCATAAAGAAGCTCGAGTCTTCAAGCAAGAACTTTAATAAAATCCTAATATGCATAGATGGTTCTAAGGAGTCATTTGATGCAGCAGACTATGGAATCAACCTAGCGAAGCTCTCTAATGCTCTTATGATTGTGATGCACGTCTTGCCTCAGAAGATTAGATATGCATATGACGATATAGATGCAATAAAACCAAATATCCCAGCAACTCCAATAAAAGGAGTTGTAGCGATTTCAAAACAAGAAGTGCAAATGAAATGGTTTAACAATATAATAGAAAAGGCTAAGAAATCAGATGTAACAATTCAAACTGACATAATAGTTGCCACAAAATCAGTATCATCAGAAATAGTAGACTATGCTGATAAATATAGTGTAGATTTAATTATTGTAGGAACAAGAGGTAGAAGTGGATTGAAAAGAATGTTGCTTGGAAGTGTTGCTTCAGAAGTAGTGAAATATGCAGATTGTCCTGTACTAATAATAAAGTGACAAGAAACATTACTAGATAAATAGGACAGTTATTTTTGGCATATGTTTATGGTAAAATAGAGGCAATATGAAGTACTATGTTTTCTAATTTGTACATAGATGTTGTCCAAGTTCTGCGTCTCTCTTTTACTCTATGGCGAACTCGATATATCACCGTAGTTCTGTGTTTGCATTTGTAATGCCATAAAATGCCTCACTTTCAATTCTTTTTAATGTTACATGTTCGTGATCTTTTCTGCCATTATGGTAGCTACTCTCAAGTTTTCTAAGTTATAAAATTTCTCTTCATTGTATTCGCACTCATATGTAACAAACTTTTTCTGTTCATCTAGATATTCTAAAATCGAGTGTTTAGCTACTGGACTATCATATATATGCTGTAAGTCAATAATGTGGTACTTCTTCCGATATAATATTGTAGAACTACGCTGTTAGTTTTAGCATCTTATGTTTGTTTGCGAATCTTTACTATCCGTTCCTCACAATCCTTGAATGAGTTAGGATTATCTGCTTTCATCTGCTTTTCTAATTCTTCACGATATGCTACCTCGCGGCCGGCCTGACTATGTCAATTTACAAGCCGTAATAGTAGTTTCTTTATCTCTTTTGTTTCTGCTTCTGAGCTAGGGAATTTATTTTTAATTGTATTTGTTATTCCTGCTAATTCCAAAGCAAGTTTTGCGCCTTGTGTTCACGGTTTGAATTTAGATATTCGACAGTTTCTTTTGATATTATTTATTATTTCGGAATATCTAATTTCTTGCTAGTTCGTTTATCTGCATTGAATATATCTAGCGATTTATTCAGTATTACCGATTTTTCTTCCTCCTTTTCTTCATTTCCTTCATTTCCTTCTTCATTTCCCTTGCTTTTTTTCTTTCATTTCTTCTTTGCCAAGCTACAGCAGCGACCACGACTCCAATGACTAACGCCATATTTTTCTTCCTTCTTCTTCATAAAGTCCTCTTAAAATATATTATGTGATCCATAAAGACTGACTTAATTTTCTGAGAGGGAAAGTGACTAATGAAATTTAGTCAGGTTTTTCGACTGTTTGTTGGATTCGAGGTAGAATGCGGTTATACCATGGTTATCATGGCCTTGTGATAAGGGCAGATTTCACCTCATTCAGTCATTGCTTCCTTGACATCATAAATTACAGTATACTCGTAATATGCCATGAACAGTCTTTAGACAGCTCGAGTGTGGATTGTCATCGTTCCATCCTCATATTCCTAGGTTTGATTTGTAGACACTATTCTTATTAGCTGCACATATCAATAAATGCAAAAGACACAATACACAATAATCTTTATCCAAAACTGCTCTTTTATAGTGATTATACTTGCAATACCACATCGGCTGCTCTGGATGGAGTTATTCGGCTTGGCAGGGACCATTTTATCCTCTCAATTTAGAAAATTCCAGATGGTTAAGTTACTATTCCCAAGTGTTTGATTTTGTTGAAATTGATTCTTCTTTTTATGGGACACCTAACGCATTTATGGTAAAGAACTGGTGTAAAAGGACTCCCAACCATTTTAGATTTACCGCTAAATTTCCAAAAGTTATAACTCATGATAAAAGATTGAAGAATGTAGAAAAAGAACTGGAATTGTTCTTTTCTTCTATAGTCTATCTTGAGGACAAAATCTTGGCTTTACTCATACAATTACCACCTTCTATGGGGATAGTTGAGGGTATGAATGGCTTGAGAGCTATTATACCTGAATTAGATAAAAGATTCAGATATGCAGTAGAAGTTAGAGATAGTTCATGGTTTCAGGATTTGGCATATAGTTTTTTTGCAAATAACAATATGTGCATGGTCTGGAGTCAACTTGCTGGAATAAGAACACCTCCAATTGTTACGACGGACTTTCTCTATATAAGATTCATTGGAGATAGAACAATACAAGAAAAAGATTTTGGTAAGATACAAAAAGACAGAATCTTGGAAATGAAAAGGTGGGCTAGATTTGTAAAGAAGGCCATAGAAGAGCACAGGGAAATTAATCTAGCAATTGTAGCAGCAAACAATCATTATGCTGGATTTGGTCCTGGAACTGCCAACACTTTCAGAAAAATGTTGGATTTGTCAGAAGTGACATGGGAGAACGTTGAGATTCCTGATACCGAGATGAGAACATCTCGTAACATAAAACAGACTAGTCTATCAGATTTTTTGAAATGATGTAGAATCGCATATAAAATAGCAAAGCATCCGGTTATAAGAGGAGAATATAACGAAAATAGAGTATCAACGTGGAATTTAACTCTAAGAATCAGAAATCATGATTGAATTTTTGTTGTAATCAGTGGCGATATTTAAGATTTAACAACCCCCTAATCGTATTTATAAAACAAATTTGGACATGTGACTTAGTTGTTTGGGAGGACAGTCATATCAATACAAGCAATTCTCTTTGTTATTTTTGGTTGCCATTGATAGTTCGCAAGCTTCAATAATAGGAAGAGTAAGGATTTCTTTTTATGATAATACGAGTTCTAAATAAAGACCATAATAATAGTTAGCAATCAAACTACACGCAAGAAGGAAAATGTGTCTTGTAAAATATTCAAAAAGGCCGCTGATGTAATTTTTATTCAACAAAATCGGTATTGCTTTACTGTTATGGTATATCCCTAATGAATAATACACATATTCTTAATTCTGATAAAAGGTTTTCTACTGTAGTCTGCAAGTGAACTTAGAGATACGATGGGCCGAATTAATCTTGCTATTGCATATTTGAAATTCGGTACTGATAAGAGGCTTTTCACTCTCATGTTAATAATAATAATCACTATTACGATCGATTCACAGATCGGCTATATTGCAGATTTCATTCCAAAGCAACTTTCGTCAATTACTGGAATCGCCATCTTTGTCACTATTGCGGCAATATACATTATAACGCAGTGTTTTATTCTAGATTATACAAAGAGGATCAATATAGAAACAAAAGATAGAGCTTCTCATCTTCATACCTTGCAAATGGCAGTTTCTGTAAGTCAGTATACACTAATGGCTATAATTATTCTTGTTAGCTTCCAGATTGTCGTTATGCATGAATATAACATCATAACTCTGTATGTCACTCATGCCATTAGTTATGGACTCTGGATAGTAATACTATCTCTCTTAGCTAAGGCTTTTTTCTCTTGGTATAGACATTCTAATAAGGATATTATGGTGCTAATACTGGCTTTATCTATGATTGCATATGTAATCAATGGGATAGCTAGTCTAGGATCATATTCTGATATGTTGACTCAACAGAAGCAAATAGTAACGCCCGCTGATGTAGCAAATTTCCCAGAATTTAGTATCGAATCAACTGGAAGCCAAATTAATATAGTCAGTCAGATAGCTTCATCTGTTGCTTATGTTCTTACTTGGATTGGAACAGCCAAGATGTTACACCAGTACATCAAAAAGTTGGGTAAGATCAAGTTCTGGTTCGTTATGGGAGTGACCATGATCTACTATCTCATTTCATTTCCACTTTTTGTCTTGGGATACTTTACTCCATCAGGAGATGCAAATGCGATGACTAATATTCTTATAGTTTCTATGGGTTCGCTTCTGTCGGGAATCATATTTGGAGCAGCATTCTTCTCTGTAGCTAGAACTTTACGAAAAGATAGTAGTCTTAGAAAGCATATGATAATTGCAGCATTTGGATTTGTCCTTTTTTATATCGCTGGTTCTACTAGTGTCGCACAGGCTGCATTTCCACCGTATGGAATTGTCTCAGTCTCTTTCATTGGATTATCATGTTATATGATATACATGGGCCTATATTCTGCAGCAGTTACAGTTTCCCAAGATACGTCTTTACGTGTCTCTATCCGAAACTCTGTGAGCGAACAATCAAAGTTTCTACATAGCATGGGAACAGCCCATGAAAAAAGACACTTTAGAAATTTAATAATGCAAACGTAGTGTATACTCACAGTTGCTTTTCCTTTCATGATTTTAGAAGTTTCAATAATACATATATAAGTTGACGATTCTATATGTGATTTTCATTATTTCCACTTGTCTATATCTTAAAATTCTTTGTACCTGTCCTCCAACGTCTTTTGTAATTAATAGTGTATTTAAACTCTGAAGGCTTTAGATAGATTGCAAGAATTACGCTCAGAAAACCATATGCAAATATTCTTAGCGTCCTTGCAGCTAAAAGTAGTTTGCCATCTTTAGACAACCAACTAAATAAGGCAATTATTTTGGCGTCAATTCTAATTCCATATGTGTCTCATGCTTGTAATTCTCTTGCATAGAGAAATTTAAAGACTATTGGGCTGACCGGTGTTATAGTAGGATTTGAAGTCTTATCTTTAGATTGAAAAATATCACCTGGAGTTAATTCTTCTTATACTGCGCTGGTACATTTTATTTTTTTGCTATCTTGTTTTTAAGGAATAGATCTGTTATACGGTAGGAATATTAAACCTGCATTCACTTAACAAGAATTCTTTTAATTATTTTCGGATGAGTCTCAAGCCATTTACTGGCTCTAATGGATAGTAGTTCAAAGTTTTCTCTAAATTGTGGATCATCCCATTCTTTTCACATTCCCATAATAACATACTTGGATCTTTCCCATTCAGTACATAAACTTCCAAATCTATCAAAATAAAGATCTTCATTAAGAAAGCCATATTTGATTAATAATCCTGCCAGTTCAAATTTCGAAGTAAACCTGCCATTTACATAATTATCTGGTGAATAAGATCAAAATCTATATTTTCTCTTTCCTTGTCAACTTCAATCCTATTTGCGAATTTCATTCATCTCAATGACAATGTTAAATGCACCAAATTTTGTAGTGCTAGAGAACCGACAAAACAAAACCGACCGTATCTAATTAGTCTCTCGTTTATATATCCACTACAGTGGTGGATCGTTGATATTTTCGCTTAGTCTGGAATTCGGTCCTTTCTTTCAACTTCGATAAGGATGTCTCCCACAGTGTCCTCAATTGCAATAAGTTTAACTTTGCCTAATACTAGGATCGTATCCAGTTCATCCATCTCTATACGGCGCGATGGACTGCCTTTCCTTCTGGATACCTTTAATAGGTAACCGTGAGGATAATTCATAGTTGATATTCCTCTGTCCTTCAGAAATTCCTTGGCTTCCTCAGCATTCATCTTTCAGAGGTATCTTGCTGATATCCCTTAAATACTCTGTGGACTTATCGACCATATGTATATGTGTGTTATTTTGACTTTAACTTGATCGCTGCGATTTGGCTTCAGAAGAAAATTTATAACATATCACTACATTCTAAACATTCTCTTCTCCAGACGGCAACAATAGATTTGTGATTATATCTTGATATACCAAATCAATATAACAAGAAATGCAATAATGACCGATAGCAATAGTAATTGCAGTACTCAAATAAGACTTATACTGGTTCCAATAGATGGTTCAATATGTTCCTTGAATGCCGCTAAATATGCTGTAAAGCTCGCAAAGGATGAGAACGCTCAGCTGTTTTGTATTCATGTTGGTGGAGGATTACCATATGGATATGAAGGGGCCCCTCCACATGTAATAGACCAGTACTTTAACGATCTCGAAGAAAAAGCACAATCATGGTTCAAGGAAGTAAAAGATATGGCAATGACTGAAAATGTTAA
>JARBAU010000398.1 GCA_029237525.1 Nitrososphaerales archaeon
CAAACGCACCGGTAGAACATCCAATGCTACATAATCTAGGAAAGTGAGATATTTCATGCATTTTGTAAGATAGATCTCTTTTCTCTCCAACTCTTTTTTGGTATACTAAACACTACCGTTATGATCCAAGAACCATTCGCAATAATCTCCTCCAACTTGATCAGAGAGCAGTGTTTTAACAAAGCGGCGCAATGAGTGGAATGTGATCATCCTATAATGTCTCTGGCTTTAAATCGACACTAAACGTATTGATTATAAGATCATTTGGACTCGAGATCCTTTTACGATATTTCCAATCTAACCATTGCTTGAGGTATCCAGTTGGTTCATCTGAAATGTATATATCACGTCCAACCCTGGTTTTTACATATCCAGCACGTATGTAAATCGTTGTAGGTTAAACCTTAAAATTGATATCTTTTATCCTGATAGCGCATCATTAGACCGACGTAGACCTCCCGAAGCCAGAATTAACAGTACGCTTTAAGTCTGCGATTATTGCAGGATAACAGTATTTTTCTAATATCTGTGGCATCTATCGGCACTTGTTTTTCCACAATAGTTTTTGGAATCTTTTTGGAATCTTCACTTTTCTCTTAAATTTTGCTGGGATAATAGCTATATCGTAATATGCAAAGTACGATTTTATTCCGATTCCGATTGAGTTTTGATACTCCAGAGTTTATTTCTATCCTGATTTCCCATTATATCAAAAGTAAAGAAACCTTTGTAGGTGAACTAGCCCACTTGCATAATTGTGTCTAGTCCTAATGCTATTGTTTCCGACACTATCTAAAAATACTTTGACTTTGAGTAACTTTCAACCTCTGTGCGTAATGGGCTCGTTTACTAAAGTATTCCTGCTTAGGTCCAAATATAAACTATTTTAGTTAACATTTAGAAATAAATACAATGTTTATTCTGCAATCACGTGCAATCGCAATTATAAGTGTAATATCAAATAGCTTCTTAATGCCAGCATTATAAGTGCCTAAAGCACTAGTAAGATATCGAGCACGTTTGGCAAGACATCAATCAAAGACTTTATGCTCTAAAAAAAGAAAATGCGCTTCTCTTCAATAAGATGCATTCTAAACGTGGATATTGTAACTCATCTCATACAAAAGATATAGTACTCATGACATATATTTTTGCGAGCATTTTGCAAACCTTAATTATTACCTCTTCGTATAAACTATATGACTGCCGCAGAACAAGAACAAATCAAATCTGCTGCAAGAGAACAAAAGTTTGAATGCGATGTATGTAATAAGACATTTGAGAGTTGGTATATACTCAACTACCACAAATTATTGGAGCATAGTGAATCCAAACGTCCTCCAATAGGAGTTGGATAACCTCACTAAGAAGAGTATGATGAGACATCAAATCCATTTGATCAATAATTTGATAAAAGGTGATCATAACATGGGCTTCCCATCAATTAATGCGAAATTAATTTGGATTTGGATTAATAAAGTGTATAATACTCATTTAATGACATAATCCTATCATTGTATACACGTGCACAATTAATGTCCCGTCTGTTGATGATTTTGCTATAAATGAACAGAGATTTACTGAACTATTAATATGGATAAATGTCAATTCCAGGGAAAGGTCAGTCGTTTCTTTTAAAGATACTCATTTTGAGTCGTTCTTCCATCTCAATATCTTAATATGGCAGATAAGTTATTGGAGCATAAGTCTTTAATATCATCTCAGTTTGATATGGTTGGATCGTCTCCTATTTATAGACATACTCAAGTATTATAGTTGTGCTTATGATGATCGGCATTATTGTCTTCTTTTATTTCTTCTTCCTCTTCCACGAATGCTTTAAGCGTTGTTACATCACGTTTAAAGAACATATCTAATATCCAGTCTGCTAACACTCTTATTCTCTTTTGTAATGTTGGAAGATGCACCAAATAATAACTGCGCCATATCAACCAAGCTAAAAGTCCTTGAACTTCGATGCCTAATAAATTACCTATACCAGTTCGCTTTCCTATACTTGCCATCATCCCTTTTGTTTTGTAAGCAAATATTTTTCTATCTTCTAATCTTTCTTCTATTGATACAATAATATTGTTTGCCACTATTGTACCTTCTCTTATCGCATGTTGTGCTGTTGGTGGATAGGGCTTACTACTATTAGGATCCATTATATATGCACAGTCGCCAAGAGCAAATACTCCTTTATAATTGGGTAATTCCAAATAGTTATCTACAATTATTCTGCCGCTTTTGTGATCGCGTTCACAGAGAATGTTATTAAGTAAAGAAGGTGGAGCTACGCCGCCAGACCATATTATTGTCTTTGTAAATATGATAGTGCCGTCCTTTAAGCTAACAGTATTTGAAGTAGCTCCCATTACGCGTTGATTAAGAATTATTTCAATTTCACTTTTATGTAACCTTTCTAATGCAAACTCAGCCAACTCTTTACTCATTTCAGGTAAGAGCCGATCACCTGAATGAACTATTATAACCCGAATATTCTTGCTATCTATATTGTGATAATACTCTTTTACAGAGTCTCTAATGAAGTCATTTATTTCTCCTGCAGTTTCCACTCCAGCAAAGCCTCCACCCACTATAACAAAAGTCAATAACTTTCTTTGAAGTTCACCTAATGTATCGGTGTTATTATCTTTATGACCATAGATATTGCTAATATTATTATTACCAACTGTTGGGAATAGTAATTGATCAGACTGTTCAAGTAAATATATTATATGATTTCTTAGATTTATTGCATCGTTCAAAGTCTTTATTGTAAATGCATTTTCTTGTATATCTGACATACCAAAAAATTTTGTCTGGCTTCCAAGTGCTATAACAAGATAGTCATAGTATAGATATGATTGGGTTTTTGATTCTAAAAGATTAGTAGCTGTTGTTGTCGTTGTTGACAAATGGCCACCACTTCTCCCCATAATCTCAGCAATGGTAGACTCATAGGAAGTGGAAGATCTAATTAAAATCTTTTTCTTCTCCAAATCGATATTCTTTACAGCAGCACAATAGAATCGTGATCTATTGCAAAACTCTCTAATCGGTGTTACAATATGTCTTGTTTCTATCATTCCAGATGCTATCTCATGAAGCATTGGAGTAAAAAGAAGATAGTTATCTTTGCTAACCATTGTAATATCTATATCTACATCAGTTTGAAAATGATTTTGAAGTTTTTTTAGTACAGTCACTCCTCCAAAACCTCCTCCCAGAATAACTATTCTTTTCATATTTGTAATCTGCTGCTGGTTCTGATCATCATTAGTGGAGTGTACAAATAATAAATGGGTTTGTAGAACATCAATTCTTGAAAATGATATGTCACAGCTAGGACATCGATATCTAGCGCCAAACTTGATTGATAAGAAAGAAGAGAACAGACCCAATGTAATTCCAAACAAAAGATTGATCGATATAGGATATAGGATAGAAGTGATTTGAAAATTCGATAATATTATATTATTACTATTATTATTGGTGTTGTTGTTATAGCTATTATCATTATTGTCATTATTGTCATTATTGCTGTTGTTAATTTTGTTATTACTACCAATCAAATCATGCCTAAATTCTGGATTTAGAACAAAGCGCGATACAGGGATAGAAAATATTAGATATACAAGTATACCCACGAATAATCCATATCTCAAACCATTTGACGGCTTGCTTATATTCAAAAGGTTAGTTTTGTATAGAAATACACCAGATACTATTCCAATTGAGATTCCTACTACTATATGAATAGTCATTCCAGCAATAATGGCAGATGAGATAGGCGAGTGAACTCCAACTATATGGCCAAATATTACCCACGTAAGGTCATATGCGCGAGATATCCCCTCAGGAGAAAAGAAAGTAAAGGGAATTGCCATAACCAACGCCCCTATTACACCACCAGCAATAATGAAGAACACTTCTCTCTTGAATGAAAAATCCACTCTAGCTTCTTGAGGCTTTATCTTAGTAATCACATTAACATCACACAGATACTTCTAATACGGCATTTTAAAAGATATAAGAATTAGTTAAGAGTAGTTTCTTTTTAGACTCTATATATTATTTTCCACCTGCATTTGTGATAGAGATATTTGCTAACGCACCCAGATATTAGTAGGAATCTTACTCTTCTTCGAATTGTTGTTAACGATCTATTTAACACATCAGAGATATCTTTATTATCAAAGCATAAAGTCATAAGATTGATTATCTGATAATCTAGCTTGTCAAGAATATGAGAATTGCCTGATGATTGTCTTCTCTTCACTGTAGTGTCTCCATTTCCTATTATCACATTACAATCGGAATGAATCACTACAAATCTATTTGATCTACTTTGCCAGATAGTGCAATGCACTAACTGTTAGTGCAGTACATAATCAAAACAAGAATCAATTTAATAATCATTACAGATAATACCCTTTATGGACTGCACCGCCGTGCCACTAACAAAATCTCGCCAATTCTGCAATTCTATTTAGTGCATTGTGTTACCATATTATTTGAGTGCTTTATCATAGGATTTATGACTTAGAAAAAAGAAAAGATGAAATAGATGAATTCATCGTCGTTCAAGTGCAACCCACTTTTATGTCAGCATTCCAGTAACTGAGTTAATTAAATCCAGATCTAACCACAATGAGGAGGAGTAGTTGCACATCCTGAAACTGCTTTTCCAAAGTCTCCCTGCCGTGCTAGTCCTGATGTCGTAGCTCCAAGGCCATTGCCATTCGCAGGGTTGTTGTTATTCCCCACACCATCCCTTGCTTATCCTGAAGCAACTTCTCCGAAATTCCTTGCCACTTTGACTGTTTGTATGTTCTGGGTTCTTACTAGTATTGCCATTGCTAGAATCGCAACAATGGCTGATATAATGATTATTTGGCTTTTATTTCCTACTAGACTAAATATGACTAAGTATTACTAATAAGTCTTTTCATAATTTTGAATACATCCTATTCAAGCTAACTTTATTAGGAATCACCATGTAATACTTAGTGAAAGCATGCCTATTAAACGTGGTAACAAACTCGTCGAATTACGGGAGGAAGTAGTCAAAGGGTTGGAAAGGGAGTACCAAATAGGCTTGCGTTCTGCACCAGACTTCACTACTTTTGTTAATAATCTGCTTCTTGACGTCATTAGAAGAGAAGAATTTCTAGCCAAATACAAACCATTCAGCCATCTGAATTATGCAGGAAGTCACGCGGGAAGTCTTTTCATAAGGGATATTCAAAGAAATGTCATAGCAGAGATAACCTACAAAGATGAACTGTTGTATTGTAACTCGCCTGATTCATCATCAGATTGTGATCATACTAGATTTGCTACATCCTTGATCGATGTGGCAAAATATCTGCAGGAAAAATAGGTGTTAGCGCATTGTCTGATATGTGTGGTTTTGAATTATCCAGATTATCTAATTTAAAGATCTCTATAATAGATGTTAATAATTCGTTACTGTTTTCGCCAAGCACCTTAGTCCATGAAAACTGCAGAACCAAATAATATATTATTTTCGCAGCAGCGTCAACCTGTTTAGAACAATCATGCAAGTACCAAAACAACAATCGTCACTATAGCAACGAGTAATCTTGTGCTGTTTGTTACAAACATAAGTGCATTAGAACTTCTAAAATTATAAAACCTTATTCATTCGACTATGAATTAAAAGGCCTAGTGGGTGTAGTAGATCAAAGGTATGTATTACTCTCTATGATATATTGAATTCTTTAACTACTTATCAGATATACTTAAACAATGATCTGCTCATATAATTGGAGGGACTATACTAGCACACATCGCTTATTGTCAATATATAATGTGTATACGATATCACCAGGAAGAAAACAAAATGAAGAGTTGATAATACTTCGTATAGCTTTATGAAATTTTATTCTAATATTTATTATCTTGTGAAATAGAATGATTATTTACATAACGAATATGAATCGACATTGATTCAGAATCTTTATTCCCAGTAATAATATACTGTATTAATATCCATCAATCGATTTTTTCAGTTCATTTAGATTGATTTTGTTGTTGTTGCGGTGAAGTAGAAGATGACGACTGGGACTGTGGTAATTGGAAGAATGGGATTGTCCCTCCTCCTTGTCC
>JARBAU010000399.1 GCA_029237525.1 Nitrososphaerales archaeon
AAGGCAGGTAGTGAATATGCAGGGCATGAGGTAAAGGCAGGTAGTGAATATGCAGGGCATGAGGTAAAGGCAGGTAGTGAATATGCAGGGCATGAGGTAAAGGCAGGTAGTGAATATGCAGGGCATGAGGTAAAGGCAGGTGCAAAATCTGTTTTTGACAAATTGAAAAAGCCATTTCAAAAGTCAGAAAAATAGTAACATGATAGTTCAAGTTCTCCAAGTCTAATTCCTGCGAATTACCAGATATACAAAATAATAATATCCCCATTCCTATGCACTTGGCATCTACTGCTCAAAGTTATCATCAGACTTAACAGGACTGGTGCCTAGCTTGAGATATAATTTTTAGATCTACATCAGATCTGCCCGGCCGGAAACTACGATCGTTAAGTACTACTACTTGTAACATTTACGGGCTGAGGTTATTTTCTACTCGAGAAGAATTGTAAAGCATTTACTAAGATTAAAATGATCTATTGATATTTCTAATTTTGATGAGAGTAACATACTATAATAGACTAACACACAAAAATATTTTAAATAAAGATTAATCAATTCTATTTATTCTGATGCAATCACAAGAAATCGATAAAGTGTCAATAACTATATTGATAGACAATTACACCGATATATTATTGCCAAACACTTCTCATGCATTGAGAAGTCCCATGATAAAGAAAGAAAGATTTTTACGCGCCCCTCTGGCTGAACATGGATTTTCAGTTCTTCTCAAGGTTTATTATAAAATTAAAAAAGATAACAACGATAATAAAAATGAAATCGAAGAGTATGAAAATTGCAGTAACACATTCCTATTTGATGCTGGGGTGTCTGAAGAAGGAATTATCACAAATGCTGGCAATTTCAGCGTAAATCTGGACGAGATTGAAGCAATTATACTTAGTCATGGTCACTTCGATCACTTTACTGGCATTCTGAAGGTTTTAGACCATATTTCAAAACCAGTTGATATAATTGTACACCCAGATGCATTTCTTAAAAGATGGCTGATTTATCCCGATGGTAGGAAAGTCAAGATGCCGGTATTGGAAGAACAAGCATTAGTTAAAAAAAGAGCAACTATTCATAAAAACAAAATTCCAAATTTCCTTCCTTTGAGGAATTCTGATCGGAGTTCTAAAAATCAGATAGATGAATCTCCTCTCTTAGTTACTAGTCAGATTCCAAGGGAGACGAGATTCGAGATGGGATTTCCATTTCAATATATCGAAGATCCAGATGAGACGAATCTTTCACATGATCCATTTGTTAACGACGACCAGGCTATAGTGGTTAACATAAGAAATAAAGGTCTAGTCATAATTAGTGGCTGTAGTCACGCAGGGATCATAAATACAATAAATTATGCAAAGGAGCTCACTGGCATAAGCAGAATTTATGCGATAATTGGCGGGTTTCATCTTGCAGGCGGAAAAATCTACGAAGAAGCAATAGATCCTACAATATCTGAGATTCAAAAGACAGATCCGAAATGGATAGTTCCTTGTCATTGCACTGGTTGGAAGGCTGTAAATCGCATAATCAATTCAATGCCTGAGAAATTTATCCAAACAAGTGTCGGTACAGTATTCGAATTCTAGAAAATATTTGCGCAGATCTAACCATGTATCATCCTGACTGCCAGTAATATTATTGCCTTATCCTGTTTCTCTCCAGCATCAACATATTAGGCCATTACATAGTCTATCAATATTAGCGAACTTAATTATAGTAACGGATTTAACTTGTGGTCCTAAATGATTAAGTCATAGCATTTGCAATACTATTTCAATAATAACCATGAATTAAGTTGATGTTGTGGGGGGGAGTGGCAAGTCCGAATAGCCATATTTTTAATGTTGATACTTTTGAGGATTCATTGTTTTAATGCAACAATAACGTCTGCCAAATGAGCTAGTTCTATCCCACCATAGCTGCATCATCTAATCGTTTCTCACAATTAGTATCCATGTTGTAGTGGTTTTGTCATTTAGTCGTGATTTGAACGTCCATATATCAGATTTATAGCCAATCAGACATAACAGGATCGTATATCTTCTTTCTTGTGTCTTCCAGGCTATTTCTTTCCTTAACCAATCCCTGCTGCTTTAACTCATCGATTGCATTCTGAATCGTTCTTCTCGGTAGATGAGTTAAAGCAATAAGTTCGCTCTGCTCAATAGGGTGTTTTGTTTTTATTATATAATATATGAATTTGGGGGCAGGTCCACCTTCAGGTTCTTTACGATTGTAGGAAATATCATATGACGATTTTGACAAGAAGCCTCTGCGTTGTGCCTCTACCTCAGCAATATTATCAATACTTACGGCTGCCAAATTCACGCGCTGACCGAATTCTGCAATCATGGCCGACTGTTGATGTTCAAGTGGGGTTTCAAACATAAAATCGCTAGGAGGATACCGTGCAGTTAAAGCCTCTATGAAACTCCATTTAATAAGACCTTTCTCATCATAAATGCCAACATTGATACCCTCATTTGCTTCAAGTATTACCTTAGGCGTTGGTTTATAATTATTGGAACTAATATTATTACTCTTTATTCCATTCGGTAACTTCATTAATTCATCTACCTTTTCAAGTGTTCTATTCACACCTAGTTGATGTCGAGGATCTTTCCTGCCGATTATCCAATGGTATTCAAGGCCCTTTGATAAAATCACATCCATAATTTTTTCTCGATGTTCCAGATCTAAATCGATATTATTTTCTCCAATTTCTATTATATCAAAACCATTCTTGGCTGCCTCTGTAGCAAATCTGTCAAGAGAGTTCTCGATAATGGCATACTCTGCAATCGTACTCCCTGTTGAAACTCGAACATCGTAGTCATGATAGAATTTTATTCTCTTTCGTAAGAGAGTTTCAGGCATTAGCAATGGGAGAATACCATACATCCTTACGACATCTATCATAGGAGAAAGAATTTCGAAATTATCAGAATATGTTCCATGCAGCTTGTCTATAACATATGTTAATCCCTCTTTCCTAGGCTTTTTATCATCGACTCTGCCTTTAACTAAATCGTCAAGCATTTGGACTCGAAGAGATGTACCTAGTGGAATAGATTATGATTTTAATATACCATGAATTGAGTGATCGCTTGGCACAGTTCATTACTATTATTGCACAGTCCATATCGTTGTGTGGAGATATATAATCATGTCTGAATTTGACGTTCAGTTTTGAACAATATTTGAACTTTCACAAATGATTCATTTGAATTTGTTATCCGAATAGTTGAAATAGCAAAAAAAAGTAGTCTGATATATGTTATCTATCTTTTAAACTCTAGAGTTACTCCAGCTTTCTTTGAATAGTTAAAGATATAATCTTCATGAGGTGTTAGTGGCATTAGATCTAGACTTCCACTGAGACACAGCGGGCATGATCCAAACTTATCGGCCAAGTCAACGTTGGTTCTGGTTGATTTACTATGAATGTAAGAAGCACACCAAAGACATGACCTGCACAATAGAAAGTATTGTAGAACGTGGCAGACCTCGCTAGTAGTCTCATCATCGTGACCTATCAAATCAATTGTTGCTTCAGAACTTGCACGTGTGTGGATAGATGTGTTGCCTGCGATCTGTGATTGCTTTCGTGTTACAAGATGCGAGATCATCTACTATTAGAGCAATAAAGGGAAATATAATTAGATCTAAATGCGCAAAATAAAATTAAATGTGTATTTGGGATAGTTTCTCCAATATTGTCAAGTATACATCGCATAGAGAAGCACCGTAACAAGCATGTTCGATAGTGAATTCAAAGCTTGAAGTAAATCTGGGGTTATTTCAAAACCATTTTGAAGTCTATCTGCAAATCATAATCAACTACTTTTTTAAGAGACCTAAATTTAGGAAATTCAACTGGCATTACGATGATACAAGTGCCATTAGAGGATCACCACAATCCATACAATGCCCATAGTATTAACGATATACGCAAATATGTGATATTTGAGTAAGATCCAACTAAATTTAATTTAATATAGAATCGGCGTACTTCGTCACATGATGGGAATCAAAACATAAGATCCCAATACTCCTTTTTTACCCTAAAATTAATAGATTATCCACATAATTGACCTCTCATTTGACTAGCCATTTCGCCATGCAGACCACCAACCGCTACATGTCGGTTAATTGCTTGATCGCATGCATCTGAAAATGGATTGGAATTTGCAGAATAGATAGTACCAAAGTCATTGCCATTATTTGTGTCAGAGTGAACAGTCCTGGTAAATCCCGCGTTACCTTGATCATTAAGGGATGGATATTGGTCATTACCTATGCTACTATCTGGTTGTACTCCTATTACATTCACTGCATTACCATCTCCCTGTATTTGATTAGACAAGTTTTGACAATTAATGTCAGATGCTCCCTTGCCATTTCCACAAACATTGGCCTGTGCAGCAGATTGGCTTTGTCCACCATGATGTCC
>JARBAU010000400.1 GCA_029237525.1 Nitrososphaerales archaeon
ATCTCGAACACAAAAAGGGTTTCAAAGAAAAGCTTCTTTCTTCCTACAATTCTTACATCTAGGTTCATCGGTTCAACTAATGAATTTATTTGTATCATGTTTGACAGATTTGAAACAACAATCAAGATCTTTCCTTTTATATTTAGTAAGGGTAACGAAGATCTGACAAAGTGCAAGACCAATTCGTAGCCATACAACCCTCCGTATATGGCCGAGTCGCTTGTTCCAATACTGTCTTGAGGCAAATATGGCGGATTGCTTACTATCAAGTCGAATTTTCCTATAAGTGCCGATGCGGCATCGCAGCATACTAATGAGACGGCTTTAGATATATTGTTATGACAATAAATTAATGAATCAAAGTGGATATCCGTGCCAATCACGACTTTAAAACTATCACATAGTTTATCTAAGACGATACCCGTGCCCACACCTATCTCCAGAGCATATTCGCCATTGTACAGCTTCACAATTTCCGCAAGAAGATATGAATCTTCAGCCGGGATATACAATATATATTAAATAATTATTTAATTTATAGCGTTATAAAAGCTAAGACTCCAAACCTAGAAAGCGTGGTTATTTTAAGAATACCTTTTACCCATTGTTTAGCGTATGTAATTTCGCCGAAAACGGAAAAGCTAATGCAAAATACTGAATTGAATTCTATTTTACCGCAGACTGTGCTATATGTACGAGTTGGTCGAAATCAAGGTGATCTATTCTAACGCTGCGAACTTCGTTATTTACTAGAAATTTCTCTTTTAGCACAGATGCTTTGTGATGTTTCTGAGAAAAGATCGCATTCAAATTCCTAATGATCGGCGCAGTGAGTCTAGTTGTATATTTCGGAACTAACTGCAATACTGAAGATTCGACCAAAGGTACTGGATAAAATGCCTTCTTAGAAACAGCAAACAAATTCCGAATATGGAAGCTATACTGGCATACTACTGATATTGCACGGTAGCCTCTCTCCCCTATCTGTGATTGAATCTTGTCAGCAAATTCCTTTTGAAGCATTATAATAGCACGATCAAAATATTGCATAGCTAACCATTCCATTATGGCTTTGCTTCTAGAATAGGGTATATTGGATATGAAAACATCAAAATCCAATCTAGGTGACTTTAACGGATCTTCATTTACAAGTGCCAAGTTGGATATGTGGCCAAGGTACTTTTTTGCGTTTTCGAAAAATTGTTTGTCAATTTCAAACGAAGTTACCCACTTGGCCCTTTTGCAAATCTCTCTTGTTAGCGTGCCTGTTCCAGTACCTATCTCGCAAACCGACTCTATTCCAAACAATTTAGCTGAGTCAATAATGCGTTCAATCACTGAATCTTGTTTAAGAATATGTTGACCGTATTTTTTCCTTCTAGATGTTGTCATTTCCTTACAAATAGGTTCATCCTTGATGTGCCAGTTATCTCATCGATTATTCTTTTCGCAATAAGTTTTGCCGGATCTCGCAAACCGACTCTCTCTTGTATGTCAGCGAACGATACAAACTTTTTGACCTCTCGCTTCTTTATAATCGTCATCATGTATATTTTTCCTATGCCCGGAATGAGCTCTAACGCATGAATTCTTGGAGTAAGGGCCTGTGCCATATTAATGTAATCTACAAATCTTTTTTCATTGGTCGTGACTATTTTCTCAACTATGGTTGGTAATTCAGACTTGGCTGACTGCGTAATATTGACATAATCTAATCTTCCTAGGACGCTTATAACCTTGTTTCGACCATCGCGTCCAATATACACACGTTCTCCAATCTCAAAGTTTGCATTTTGGTCTCCTAGTAATTCTAACAATGTCAGGTGTTCTTCGCCTATTGATTGCACGATTACCCCTTCCCTGCCCCTAACCGTAGTAGATTTGCCCCTGGGTACAAAATCTAAAATGTAGGCATATTCTTCATACTTCCTCTGTGGTAATTGCTGATAGCCGTCTGAGTTCGATTGCGGACCTTTTTCCAAACTATCTTGGGGATTCGTAGGCAGGGTATCTGGCAATCTCTTTCCTCGAATAGTAGTATGAATAACTTTTTATTTAACTTTCAGAAGATTGCTTAATTATATTCAAAATTTTTTCTAGATTCTCTGTAAGAATGAGTTTCTTCCACCCGAACGTAAATGCCCTCAATTCTTCAAGGGACTGAGGTAATATATTAATGACTTCTGCTGCCTCTTCCTCTTTTAGATCGCATTGTTCTATTAGCTCCTTCTTCATTTTGTTGGATTGTTTGTCGCCTGACTTTGAAAACTTTACAACATAATCATAGGTCCATCTCTGGATCTGATCCATCTCCTCTGGCTTTACTGCTTGTAATAAAGCCTTTACTTCCGGGAGTGTGATAACTTCCTTATTCATGATATCGGTCATTTGCTAATATTCTCGCTAATCGGTAATGGTCTTACGTGATTAGGTCTTGTTTGCAGCGTCTTTTTCTTTGACCCAGTATAGACTATGATCTTCAGTATTCTCTTACCGACTTCAGCTATAACTCCGATCTTGCCCTGAAATCTTCTGTGAGGCATGGTATTATGTTCTCTCGGATCAACGTCGATGATAACCTTGTCACCTATTTTGTAATTGATAAGGAGATACGAAATTCCATGTGATACCTTACTTTTGGTTAAAATTGAGCGAGATTTCCTCTTGGGGCCGTGTGATTTAGGCATGACAGACTAACTACGAAATGTCTTCAATTTAACATTATCTGCTATTTGGTTGAGGATCTTCTACTCCTTTTTCAGATAAGGTAAACAGCGCCTCTCTTTCAGGATGGCACGGACTATCTACCATCCTCGCGATTCTATTTTTTCCCGAACGCTTAAGATAAACCCGATAAGTGCTTGTGTGGGCTACAACATTTCCCCCAGTGGGCCTATAGGGATCCCCAAATATAGCGTCTGGAGATGACTGAATCTGATTAGTCACCACAAGAGCGACGTTGTATGTCTCAGCAATTCTTATAAGGGTATGCATAAACTTATTTAGTCGCTGTTGTCGCTCTGAAAGCGATGCCCTTCCCAAAAATTCGGCTCTATAATGTGCGACTGCAGAATCAACTATAACTAGTTTTATATTATTGTCTTCTATAACAGGTCCAGTTTGCTCGATTATTAACTCCTGATGAGCGCTATTGTATGCCTTTGCGACTATTATACTGTCAAGACAGCCTTCTGGTTCCATTCCCCGTGTCTCGGCTATTGACACTATTCTTTCTGGTCGGAAAGTATTTTCAGTATCTATGTAAAGTACTTTTGCATTTAAGCCTCCTTCAGATTTGGATCTAGATGCCATTGTACTCAATACGTGACAAATTTGAGTTTTACCAGTTCCATACTCGCCATAAATCTCGGTAATCGCGTTGGTTTCTATGCCTCCCCCAAAGAATTCATCAAGGTTTTCGGAACCAGTAGAAATTCGTTCTGCGTTTTTGCGCTTTTCATAGAGTATAGTTGCTGTAACAAAGCTTTTGTCAAGAATTCCAAGGTCTTCGAGAATTATTCTTGCCTTGTTACAAATATTGACCGTTTTTTCTATCTCCATTCCCGTGACGTCTGAAACGTCTACTGGGCCTCTAACGACCAAGTCTTTGATGGATTTGAATCCTGCTAATTCAAGGCGATCCCTTGTAGTTGTCCCAATCCCTTCTATGCTATCCAAATCCAAGAGTCCGCGTCCCTTATCTCCAATCAAAGACCTTCAATCAGATATGGGTGTCAAGACTATTAAATTAATTCTAGTCTCCTTTTTATATTGAAGCAATAAGCGATCCACTAACTAAACTACTTCCCATTCCCGAGTAAATGTGGTGTCTTGTCTAAAGTAAATAGTGATATCAATGCAAATAGTGATACTTGCACCATCTTAACCGTATGATATGTAACAAATAAATAAAGATAATAATAACTTTTATTGCCTCAATTTTGGTGCTATAGTTGTTAGTAGACCTGAACCTATATAATAAAAAGGTAATCGTAATTGGTGGAGGAACTGAAGGCACAAGAAAAGTTCGAGGTCTGGTAGGACAGAACAGCAGGATTATAGTTATGAGTCCCAGGATGAATCGTTATCTGAAAGATTTAGAATCAAGAGGTGAAATTATGACTATCGTATCAAAGGTGCGAGACGTTAATATTCTAGATAACTATGAAGATGTATTTCTTGTCATAGCAGCAACCGATGACAAGGAACTAAATAGAAGATTGGTGAAGAAAGGTCGAACGATGGGCGCCTTTGTTTATGCTGTAGACGATCCCACGGTAAGTGACTTTTCATATGCTTCGATTATAAATATTGAAGATGTAATGCAAATAGCAGTATCAACATCAGGTCGAAGTCCGATTATGGCTCGTAGGATTCGAATACGCGCTGAGAGAGTTTTGCGAAGACTGATAAAGAAGACGGATATCGAGATGGCCAAATTACAAGAATTCGCTAGAAACGCTGCGAAATCTAAGATTGATACTGTGACAGAAAGGAAGCAATTTCTGTATTCGGTCGAAGGTAATAATGATATACAAATCTTGCTCAAGGAGAACAAAATTGAAGAAGCCCGGATTGCTGCTCTCGATTTATTGAACAAATGGAGTAATGAACACATTCATTGAGTACAGCCTCGATAAGCAAATACCTGCAAGTTCTCAATGTAAGAATTACCTTTAGAAATGCACCTGTTCATCTTCTAGAGAAATTTGCATTTAAGAATCAAAAAGCAGCGTGCGAATTATTTCGACAGCAGGCTGATTTGGACGAATGCGTCATACTTCAGACCTGCAATAGAGTAGAGGTCTTTGGTGCAGGTGGCGCCGGTGGAACTATCAACGAACAAAAAATATTGAAAACATGGGCTTCAGAGGTAGGAATGTCAAACGAAGAGCTGGTCAAGGTCGCTGAAGTCAGTACCGGTAAGGAAGTTGTCTCACATTTGCTTAGACTAGCTGCAGGTTTAGATTCATTAGTAGTAGGTGAGGATCAGATATTGGGGCAAATGAAAAGGGCATTTGACTTTTCTCGCGTTAATCACATTGCAGGCCCCGATCTCTCAATGGTATTTGACAAAGCATTCAAAGTTGGAAGCAGGGTCAGAACTAACACAGGTGTTAACAAAGGAAGTGTGTCGATAGGGTCAATGGCTGTAAATTTGGCTGAGGAGAATTTGGACACTCTTAATGATAAAAACATCTTGTTGATTGGGTCAGGTGAAGGCGCAAGTCTCGTTGCTAAGGCCCTAAGACAAAGGTCGATAAAGTTCCAAGTCACAAGCAGGACGTTTGATAGAGCCAAATCATTCGCAGCTACAGTGGCAGGCAATCCCGTAACCTTTGACAATGCACTTGAATCTTTACGCGACGTAGATTTGATTTTCGTATCTACTACTGCGCCATACTTTCTTATCACAAATGAAAGAATTGAAAGCGCAATGAGAGACAGAGAAAAAGGTATGATGATCCTGGACTTGTCCAATCCAAGGACAGTTGAGGAAAGCGTAGCTGGCATTAGAAAAATCAAGTTGGTAAACTTGGATCAGATTTCGGAGATAGTGGAGAAAAATATACGATTCAGAAGGAAGGAGATCATGTCTGCAGAGAGAATTATAGAATCTGAAATGAAATCGGTAGATATAATGCTCAAGAGAAAAAAAATAGAGCCACTCGTCGTCTCTATTTTTAAAAGTGTAGGTACGATCAGGAAACGTGAGCTATCCAAAACCCTTTCAATACTAGGAAATGATATCAACCCAATGGAAAGAAGGGTGATAGAACAGCTCTCACATTCCCTTGTAGAAGGTATGCTAACAGCTCCCATCAATAATTTACGGAGAGAAATCGATATTGATGGAAAGGATCAAGAGGAACTATTGAGATTACTGGCCAAGTTATTCAAATATGAGCAGAATTAAGTCTAGCGGCGAGCCCGCCTTTCCAATTACCAGGATGAGGCGTCTTCGCAGGAGCTCTTCTATTCGTGACCTGTTCCAAGAAACGCGTGTTTCGGTTAGAGATTTAGTGTGCCCGATATTTGTTCAGGATGAAATAGATGCACCTTTAAACATTGATTCTATGCCTGATATCAAGAGAATTCCAATATCGAAGTTGGCCGATGAAATTCAGGAATTAATCGACCTAGGTATTAGAGGTGTTATTCTATTCGGAATTCCCTCGTATAAATCTGACAATGGAAATTCAGCCTATTCGAGTAGAGGTATAGTTCAACGTTCTATTAAACTCGTACGACAGAACTTTGGGGAAAGAATTGCGCTCATTAGCGATGTTTGTCTTTGCCAGTACACAATGCATGGTCAATGTGGTATAGTCTCAAATGACAATGTCGACAACGATAAAAGCATCGGAATTTTGGCAAAAGTGGCCGTGAGTCACGCAAAAGCAGGAGCAGACATCGTAGCGCCGTCTGCAATGATGGACGGCCAAGTTGGACACATTAGAACCGCTTTAGATGAGAACGGGTTCTCTGGAGTTGCTATAATGGGTTATTCTGCAAAGCATGCGTCTTCACTTTATGCGCCATTCAGAGGCGCTTCCTCATCGGCGCCTCGGAGCGGAGATAGAACTTCATATCAACTACCGTTTTACAACCGAAGGGAAGCCATTAGAGAAATAGAGTTAGATATTAGAGAGGGCGCAGATATAGTCATGATCAAACCGGCTATTCCCTATCTTGATATTATCTACCAGGCACGAAAGATCACAAATCTACCAATCTGTGCATATAGTGTGTCAGGAGAATATTCATTAATAAAAGCTGCGGCAGCAGAGGGATGGATTGACGAGAACAATCTGATTGTCGAATTTATTACGTCAATAAAGAGAGCAGGTTCGGATATCATAATAACCTACCACGCTAAAAAAATGGCTTCGTTACTGAATAATATGTAGTTAGGTGCCTGGACAAAATGTACTCTAGTAAATAAAGGATGGGCCATTGGATATGGCTACGATACTATTATTTACTTTGCGAATGTGACTATATTACCTTGACCGATAAATCAGAATTATTATTCAAAAGAGCTACCTCAGTTATCCCATCTGGGGTTAATAGCCCTATTCGTTATTACCCACCATATCCTTTCTTCGTTAATTCTGGATTTGGAAGTAAGATGGTAACAGTTGATCACAAGACATATATTGATTTTTGTATGGGTTACGGTGCCCTCTTACTGGGCCATGCATATCCATCTCTTATCGATCACATCAAAGATCAGCTTTATGAAGGAACGCTATTTTGTGTCCCGACCGAAATGGAAGTTATATTGGCTGAAAAGATTTCAAGTATAATTCCGGCTGCTGAAATGACCAGGATTTTAAATACTGGATTAGAAGCAACTATGACTGCAATCAGGCTAGCAAGAGCACATACAAAAAAGAAAAAAATCGTGAAATTAGATGGTTGTTATCATGGAGCACATGATTATGGATTAGTTCAGAGAAATGGTTTAGACTGTGAAGGAGTACCCTCCTCAGAGGGAACTACCGAAGAAGTAGCTTCCTTAACGTTATTAGCCGAATACAATGATGTGTCAAGTCTAGAGAATTTAATTCAGAATAGAGATGATATTGCTGGAGTCATAATTGAACCAGTAGCAGCAAACATGGGACTTGTTATACCTGAAAAACAGTATCTTTCTGAGGTAAGACGCATTACGCAGCAAAATGGAGTTGTTTTGATCTTTGATGAAGTAGTCACTGGGTTCAGACTTTCCATAGGTGGGGCTAGTGAATTTTTTGGGATAAAGCCAGATATCATTACTTACGCAAAAGCCATGGGCAACGGATTTCCGGTTGCTGCTGTATGTGGTAAAAAGAACCTGATGGAGTTGTTGTCACCTAGAGGTAATGTCTATCAGGCAAGTACTTATGCGGGGAACCCTGTCTCAGTCACAGCTGCTTTAAGAACTGTCCAAATACTTGAAGAAATAGGCAACGATCTCTATCCAAGAATTACAAGGACCTGTGACACGTTGGTAGCCGGTATACGAGACATAATTAAGAATCTGGGATTCAAGTTCACAATCAATTCAATTGGATCAATGTTTCAATTATTTTTTACAAGTGATAAAGTGAGGAATCTGACAACTGCCAAGAAAAGTGATCATGTGATATTCAGACGGCTGTACGATCAACTATTGAGAAAAGATATTTTTATTCCGCCGTCCCAATTTGAAACATGTTTTGTGTCTTATGTACACACAGATGATGATATCGATAGGACCTTGGAAGCATATGGACAGGCCTTAAAGGAGGTTAAAAACCATTGTGGCTAAATTAAGAATCGGGACCAGGGGTAGCAATTTAGCAGTAAAACAGACTGAACTTGTTGTTGCTGCTCTATTGAAGATAGAACCGTCGATAGATCTTCGGCTTGTGAAAATCAAAACCAAAGGAGATGTAGAAAATCGACCACTATTTGCAATGGATGAAAAGGGCATATTCGAAAAAGAAATCGATCAAGCAGTGATACATCGAGATATTGATTTTGCTGTCCACAGTTTGAAGGATATCCCAAGTGAACTTCCTGAGGATCTAGTTATTGCATCAATCCCTAAGCGAGCAAAACCCAATGACGTTCTGGTAAACAGTCATAAATTGCCGCTCAAAGATCTTCCTGCAGGTTCAATTGTCGGTACGAGTAGTTTGAGAAGAGCGATTCAAGTATTACGTTTGAGAAGTGATTTGGACGTTAGACCCATCAGGGGAAATGTGGAGACAAGGATTAAGAAAACTCTGAATGGCGAATATGATGCAATAATTCTAGCAGAGGCCGGTTTGAATAGGTTATCAATGCAAGCTAACATTTCTGAAAGATTTCCAATAAGATCATTTGTGCCAGCCCCAGGACAGGGGATTATGGCGGTTACTTGTAGAAGCGACAACTTGTCGCTTATAAGTACACTGAAAAGAATAGAAGACCACGAATCAAGACAGCAGGCCATGGCAGAACGTTCCCTGACTCAGAACATACAAGGTGGCTGCAGATTTCCAGTTGGAGCGATTGCCACAACCAAACCCAATACGAATGAGCTAAGCTTGCATGCAAGTGTTTTTTCCTCAGATGGATCTAAAAATATCCGGTTGAAGGAAACTGGATCGATAGCTGATGCGATCAAAATAGGGAATAAATTAGCACATAGGCTTAATCAGATGGGTGTTGAGAAATTGGCAACCGAATGGAGAAACGCGATCAGACATTGGAATAGGAGATTGTAAACGTGCAAAGTAACGAGGGCATTGTATATATCTGTGGAGCAGGACCAGGGGATCCAAATCTGATTACGGTTAGGTGTATGGACCTTATGAGAAAGTGTGATATAGTTCTTTACGATCGATTAGTTGGTAATGAAATTATTAGTCAAATACCACTTGGTACTGAAAAGGTGTACGTCGGAAAATCTATCGGATCCTCTGGACTACAACATAAAATTAACAAGATAATGGTCGAGTATGCAAGACAGGGAAAAAGAGTATTAAGATTAAAGGGCGGGGATCCGTTCATTTTTGGTAGGGGCGGCGAAGAGGCAGAATTTTTACAGAGTAAAAATATAAAATTCGAGATAATACCAGGAATATCATCTGCGTTGGCATCTCCCGCATATGCTGGAGTACCCCTAACACACCGAAAATACTCCTCTTCTGTTGTCATTACTACAGGACACGAAGATCCAGAGAAAGTAGAAGAACGGATAAATTGGAAGGAACTATCCAAAACCGTGGATACCGTTGTTATTTTGATGGGTATGGAGCGTTTACCTCACATAATCGAACAATTGAAAAATAATGGCTTATCTAAGAAGAAAGATGTAATCGTAATTGAGGCAGGAACTACGAAAAAACAAAAATTTGTTCATGGAAAGCTAGATAATATTCTAAAAAAAGTAAAAAAAGGAGAAATCCATTCACCGGCAGTAATCGTAGTAGGTGAAGTCACGAGGTTATGCAAAAAACTCGCATGGTTTTCCCAATAGCGATAAGTTGATCTTCAGAAAACCTTTGAATAAAAAAACTATTGCAATTACAAGAAAACCCGAAGATGCCAAAGAATTTCTAAATCTAGTAGCATCTGCCGGGGGAAGGGCCATTGCCTTACCAACCATTGATTTCGTTCCTAATCATAGGGCAATCAAGAATGCAATTAGGCGTATACTTGTTGATAATTTTGATATTTGCATTTTCATGAGTCCAAAAGGCGTAAGTATGCTTTGCTCATATGCGACCCAAGCTGAAGGTATGGAAGAACTGAAATCGATCTTAAATACTAAAGCCGTCATTGCTCAAGGGCCTGCGACGAAAAATGTCCTGCAAAATTACGGTATTTCTGTCGAGCAAATTCCAGATAAATTCTCTTCTGAAGGGATGGTATCTCTATTTCGTAGACTAGAACTTGGATCGGGAAAAAAGGTAATAATTCCACGAAGCGGTAAGTCAAATGACTATCTTGGCAAGGAATTGTTGAGTATGGGACTAGGTGTGACAGAACTATTCTTGTACTCGACTAAGACTGCTGTCCCAGGGCAAATATGGAATGAATTTGTCAATCTAATCAATCAAGGTGAGGTCGATGCACTAATTTTTACAAGTGGCTCATCAGTATGTTCATTTTTTGAAATTTTGAACAAATTCACTTTTAGTCTTCATCATCTCCCGCTTACTTCCACAGTAATTATATCAATAGGTCCACTAACGACAAAAAAGCTTAAGGAGAGGAGTATTTATTGTATTGAGGCCTCGGAACATACAATAAGAGGTACTTTTGAATTAGCGAAATCTGTCTTAGAGAGTAAAACTTTACCAAGGCGGGATTAACTTCAACTTATAGATTTTCCATTTCTATTATTTAGGTGCAATAGCCTGTCGTAAAGTACCTGATAATTCAATTGAAATAAAGGAAACCCAAAATATATATAAAACATAACGGCGTTATATAATTGATATGACCACAGAAGAACTCAATATGGATTATAGTAAATACGATTTTAAAGATTCTACTGAGTTATATGTTTACCTCAGCAAGAAGGGACTCTCAAGAGGTACAGTAGAGGAAATTAGTAAGCTGAAAGGGGAGCCGGATTGGATGAAGGAATTTAGGCTCAGAGCGTATGACACATTTATGAGCAAGCCAATGCCGGAATGGGGCGGTGACCTGTCAAAGATCGACTTTCAGAATATTTATTACTATGCCAAAGCTGCAGAGAAGCAGGGCAAAGATTGGAACGATGTACCAGAATCTGTAAGAAATACGTTCGAAAAACTGGGAATACCTGAAGCAGAGAGGAAATTCCTGGCAGGAGTAGGTGCGCAGTACGAATCCGAAGTTGTATATCATAACTTGCGAGAAGATTTGCAAAAACAAGGGGTTATATTTATTGATACTGATACCGCAGTTAAAGAACAGCCGGAATTGTTGAAGAAATATTTTGGAAAAGTCATTCCGCCAGAGGACAATAAATTTGCGGCTTTAAATAGTGCGGTTTGGTCTGGCGGTTCTTTCATTTACGTGCCACCTAATGTGAAAGTAGAATTGCCATTACAAGCTTATTTCAGAATTAATGCAGAAAATATAGGACAGTTTGAAAGGACTTTAATAATCGCTGATGAAAATTCTGAGGTTCATTATATTGAAGGCTGCACAGCACCAGTTTATACCACAGAATCATTGCATTCAGCGGTTGTGGAGCTCATAGCAAAACGTGGGGCAAAGATAAGATACACAACAATCCAGAATTGGAGTAAAGATGTCTATAATTTAGTGACTAAGAGGGCATATGCTTATGAGAATGCCAAGGTAGAGTGGATAGATGGTAATCTTGGTAGCAAATTAACAATGAAATACCCCGGAGTTTATATGTTAGGTAAGAACGCTCATGCCGAAGTCATATCTGTTGCTTTTGCCGGATCTGGACAGCATCAGGACGCTGGTGCTAAAGCAGTTCATCTTGCTCCACATACAACATCTAGAATAACAAGTAAATCTGTGAGCAAGGATTCAGGTAGGACTACGTACCGTGGGTTACTGCACGTAGCAAAAGGTGCAACGGAGGTAAAGTCAAACGTCAGGTGCGATGCACTATTGCTTGATGATAACTCTAGGACAGACACATATCCTTATGTAGAAGTTAATGAGGATGACGCTACAGTATCACACGAAGCGACTGTAGGAAAAATTGGTGAAGATCAGATCTTTTATTTGATGAGTAGAGGATTTTCTGAGTCAGATGCGCTCTCACTTATCGTAGGCGGATTTATGGAGCCCTTCACAAAAGAGCTACCTATGGAGTACGCCGTCGAGCTAAATAGACTCGTGAAACTCGAGATGGAAGGCTCGGTAGGATAATGATAACGTTCTTGTCAGCGAAGAATGTGTGAATTGGACGATGATAAGGTTTGGCAACTCTATCTTCAATTAGCTTAAATGATGTCGAAGCAATAGGTGAAGAAAATGGTGAACCTCAATGGCTGACGCAGATGAGAAAAGATGCCTTTAGTGATTACTCATCTCTTCCCGCTGAAGTTTCCCCTCTATATTCAAAATATTCCGATGCCAATCGATTAAAACCAAACAATATACAGATTCCAGCCAAGAATGTGTTATATCAGCCCTTCGAAGAGCTAAATGAAAGGCTCAAGGAAAAAGAAGAAGGAAGTAGTGTTCTGAGAATCGGAACAAATATCAACGAAATTTCACTTTCCAATGCACACTCTCAGAGTGGAATAATTATCACAGATCTGAATAATGGTCTAAAAAAATTCGAAGACCTGATCAAAACAACACTTACAACTAATAAACTAAGATTCGCTGAAGATAAATTCTTGGCATTAGAGGGAGCTATGTTTAGAGGTGGACTATTTATATATATTCCAAAAAACCTAGTAGTTGAACATCCCATTAAATTAGTCAACTCACTGGACAACGCGGGTACTTCTTCAGTAACTAGAAATATTATCGTTGCAGGGTCCGGCTCAAAGGCTACCGTAGTCCAGGAAATTTATTCACCTCCTGCAGCTACTACCAATGGTAACAAGACACAACAAGCATACTTTGAGTTATTAGAATGTCATGTTGGTCAAAATGCGTCTCTAGAAATGGTAACTTTACAAGCAATGGATAGCAAGTCTGTGAACTTCTCCAATAGAAAGGCCTTTCTCGGCAGAGACGGAAGAATATCTTGGTATTCTGGGATGTTTGGTAGCCAGCTTTCTAGGTATAAAATTGATAGTGTAATGAAAGGTCAGGGCTCTATCGCAGAAGATGTAGAAATCATATTTGGCGTAGGCGACCAGTCATTTGACGTAACATCGAATTTAATACATGACGGGAATAATTCTAGGGGCCGAGTACTAGTTAAATCAGTCATGAAGGACGCTTCAAAGTCTCTTTTTAAGGGTATGATAAAAATTGGAAAGGGTGCAAAAGGCTCTGAATCATATCTAGCTGGTCATTCTATTCTATTAGATAAGGGAGCTAAATCTGATGCTATTCCTGGATTAGAAATTGAAACAAATGAAGTTAAGGCAACTCATTCAGCGTCTGTAGCTCAGATGGATGAATCTCAAATATTTTATCTAATGTCGAGGGGACTGAATTTGGAATCAGCGAAGCGAGAAATTGTAAGTGGATTTCTGGAGCCTTTGTCTAGAAAAATGGGATCAGGAATAAGAGCTTGGATCAATTACTTGATTGAAAATAAGTGGACAGGAAAGTCTTTGATGCTTAAAACTGATGAGGCAATGGCTCAGATATTAGAAGTCGAAAAATCTCGATATCATGAAACTCAAGATATTTTCGAAAAGCATTATAAGTATCGGTAGGGTTTGAACTTAATGGCTGAATGGTTAAAGATCTGCCAAATTAAGGATTTGAAGGAATCAGAGCCTTATGAGTATGATCATGATGAAAGAAAGCTAATGCTTATAAAAATACAGAAAGATATTTTCGCAACCGATAGAATATGTACTCATGCATACGCTAATCTGACTAACGGGTTCATGAACGAAAAAGAGAGAACAATCACCTGCCCTCTGCACATGTCTAACTTCAGACTTTCAGATGGTGTTCCATTAAATTTACCAGCAGAGGAACCATTAAAAACATATCAGACGAAGATAGAGGATGGTTCAATCTATGTTTTGATAGAATGAATCGTTAACGAATAGCTTTATGTGATAAACTACAGGGAGAGCTTGAGAATTTATTACTTGTTAATAATGTATTATTGATATCTTATACTATGAGTGTTTTATGATGCTTTCTAATCGATCACCTCTTGATCTGTAGACCTTGTACCGTGGTACATGCCATGCTGGAAATACTATAACCAATCAAGTAGTTCGGACTAATAAAACAGCACATAAACAACCTAGGTAGATCTAAATTGCAGCAAATTACTCGGTAGAATCCTAAAGTTATGGAAGTAATAATCTGCACAACCATGGCCGAATCCGAGTTTTATTATAAATTGAATCTACGTGCAGATGTATTCTACCACCAAAGCGAAATTACAGTAAAATTCTTTCGATTTTCGCTGTACTAAATGTGACTTTACTATATTTATGATGGAGTAGAAGGATAAAAATTTCTAGAATTGTATGCTGTACATATATTTCTTGTACCGGTAGTCGAATTATATTTATACCACTATCACGATTTTTGATTATGTTACACACTATCATAGACTCGAAGCACATGTTCGCAGTTATATTGATATCAATTATTGTTATTTCTGGCATTCTTCCCTTAAGTGGTTATGATCTAGTGGCTGCTAAAAGCAAGAACAAATCGAGCGACAATTCCAACGAGCCCGGCAGTTCAGCTAGAGATGTTACTAACGAGGAAAATTCTTCTTTTCAGCAGCCTACCTCTGATAATGGTGGTCTACAGAAGTCCTCCAGTTCTGACTTAAGTGGGGAACAGTCCTCTCTACAGAACCCTACAGCCGAATTGAACACTACTAATCCAGAACAACCATCTTTATCAGAAAATTCGAATCCAAATACACCACCAGTCTTTGTTCCCCAGCAACCAAGCTCATCAGAAAACAATGCACAACAACCAAGCTCATCAGAAAACAATGCACAACAACCAAGCTCATCAGAAAACAATGCACAACAACCAAGCTCATCAGAAAACAATGCACAACAACCA
>JARBAU010000047.1 GCA_029237525.1 Nitrososphaerales archaeon
ATATACTAATTAGATCATGTAGATCTTGACAAAATTCGGTCCACGGATAATGGCAATATATAATAAGTGATCCAATATTAATACAGGCTCTGTTAACTTAAGGTAATCTGTATAGCTAGGTGTGTACTAGTCTAGTCCGTGAATAGAACCAGAACACACCCAGCTGTAGTTAGTTATGGCTTGTACCTTTATTATAGTTCCAGAAGCTTCAGGTTAGCAGCCAAATGTTTATCATCCTCGTTTATATTAAAAAGGAGTCATGTAGCCATATGGAAATGGGTTCAGAGATATGCCTTCTTGGCTGATAGATTCAGAATAGATAGACATAAAATCAGACAGATATTTGTTGACGAGACTCTAGTCAAAATAGATGGCCTGGAATATTGGTTATGGGTCGCTTACGAGCCTAACATGAATGTCTGTTTGATGATGCATCTATCGAGGGAAAGGACAATTTTCGTATGTTATCAGTTCTTCAAGCAGTTAAGACATGACTACGGTAAGAAGCCTATTTTTACAGATGGTGCCCGCTGGTACAATATAGCATGTAGATGGTTAAGATTGCCTCATCAAATGTATGGTACTGAATTGAAGAACGTGATGGAAAGATTCATTCAGCATATCAAGGACAGGACAGAATGCTTCGATGACCATTTCCCATGCAGAAAACTAGATTGTGATAGACAACATATCTGGAATTGGCTGAAATTATATTTACTGTATGTTCATATGAATATGGATAGAATAAGGTTTATGAAATTCTTGGTTATAGGGCGAGGTTAAGTTAACAGAGCCTAATACTGTAACGAATGTTTTTATATTATGTCAAAAATTCATTCCATAAATAATGTTTTGCATATGATAGATTTTGCGACATATCTAACTAAATCAGAGAGAAATATTCAAAGAGTAAGATATCAGTTGGATGATTATCTTAGGGATCCCAATGAAGAACACATTCACGATATTAGGACTGCTATTAGAAGACTACAGGCATGTTATCAAACACTTCCAACTGCAGCACGCAATAGGAATAAAATAAAAGAATTCGCATCGAAGAGTAATGAGCTTTTTTCTGTAAACAGCAAAATAAGAGACTGTGACATTATTTCAGAGATAATATCTAAATGCATATCCATTAAACGATTCTCCAAAGGTGTACAGCAGTCACAATCTCAACCTTCACAATCAGTTGTAAAGCTATTAAAGTCAGTAATTATTCTGAGAAATATGAAATTAAGCGAGGCAAAGACTATAGCTTTGGACTTGAGGAAGTTACCCGTTCCTAGTTTTGACGATTACAAGACCGACATATCAGAAAAAAAGGTGGAAAAACAGATTTGATAAAGTTATTACTAAACTTGCTTGCAGAATAAAGAAAAATTATCCAACTGTAATTAGTTCTCTAGAGAGAATTAGAGAATTACATGAAATGCGGAAGTATTGCAAAAAGTTGCGTTATTTGTTAGAACTTTTACCAATTGATGAAAAAGATAATGATATAGATAAGGACAAGGTTTTTAAAATGATAGACGAATTAGGAGAAATCCAAGACATGCTTGGCACGATCCATGATTATGATACCTGCATTGCATATATTAAAAATAAGAATGGCCGCGATGTTTATGGCGTAATAGAACTTTTATACAATTATAGGCAGAAAAAGTATGATCGGTTTGTAAAATATTGTAAAGCAGATCTTTCAAACTCTAACGACAAACCATTTCTCAATATGATGAATATTGGTTAAAATGAAAAATAACCTAGATTACCTACATTCTAGTTAATTCTTTAAAGTCTATATTAAAATATTGGAAGTTTAGCATTGTATTGTCATATTATGACAACCAGAGTAATCCACACTATAACCGACAAATAAATAATCGTTACAGGGGGACTACCTATAGGAAATCTTATAGAGTCAACCACATCCAGCTGGTTATTATGCATAAATTGAAAATCGCATATTTTCAGTCTGTAGTGGAAATCTGTAACATGACCAAAGATCCGCAGAAATGAATTGTAGGGATTTTTCTAAAGTATTTACTGTTTTGGTTCCTGCAATCAGCTGCATTGGAACAATAACGTAGGTGATGTAATATAGAAATCATTGCCGGCAAGGACGGATATTATTTTCACTATATGTTATACATAGA
>JARBAU010000048.1 GCA_029237525.1 Nitrososphaerales archaeon
CATTGAAGTATATTTTTCCTGACTACGGCACATACCAAGTCATAGCAACAGTTAGATCAAACACATCTGCTGTTGCACTTGCATCATTTCCAATAAATATCCCTGTTCAGGTAGGGGGCACTTTTCTCAGTCCAACTATGATTATTGGGATTGTAATAATCATTGTTGGAGTAGTGGCGTTAGTAATAGCAGTCATGAAAATTAAAAGGTAGTTGCACTTGGAATTCTAGAGGGTAATGCTAACTTTTCTATGCTATGCCAGCCAATTTGAGCATGATTAATTTAAGAAAAAAGCAAGCTTATCGCTTACAGGGTGAAAATCAATAACAATACAAGAAGTTTCTGTACGTGCTCTTCCTTAGAGAAAAATTTTGAAATAGAATACTTCGAATTTTTAATCGGTTCTGCTAAGTAACCCATAACATACTCCTCCTAACATATATTTGATATATTGAACCTTAATCCATCAGTGAATGTAGTAATAAGTAGCGTAGAAATTCGATTACAACGATTATATGTCTTCGAAGTTAAGTAATTACAATTGACATCATCTATTGAGATCAAAAAGCTAAAAAGAAAAAATGGTGATAACAAAAAAATAAATCTTAGCGGAGGTACTGTGTTAGATGGTCTTCCAAGCAGCACTGGTTTAGTTAATGCTATTGCATCAGAATGTTTAATACGGTCTACAGGAACGGAGCTCGTAGCTTTTCTGGATTCACCAGATTTTCCACCTTTATCAGTTGTAACAAATTATGTTCCACAATATCCTATCCGAATTTATGTAAATGAAAATCTGAAAGTTGCATTCTTTGTATCAGATATTAATATAGACAAGATACTACAGCGAGATGTAGCTAATGCAATTCTTGAATGGACAATGGAAAATGACTGTAAATTAATCATAAGTGCGCAAGGTATTCAATTTACTCCTTCTTTAGCTGCTTCTCAAGATGACAATTTGAAAGGCAATGAATCACAGAATGAATGTGACGAGATCAAAAGTGATCAAAATGGCTTATCTGAATCTTCTGCACCTTACGCTCTTACTGCAGATAGCTACGCTGTAACTAGCACTGATTCTGCGGCTCGATTAATTGCTGGACACGGTAATTATTTTTCACATTTACGCAGCGGAACCATAACGGGTATTCCAGCAATTTTATTGAATGAAGGAGCCTTGACAAATCTTGATGTTATCGTATTTTTAGTTAACGTAATACCAGACATACCAGACTTTCGAGCTGCTGCTGCAGTTTCAGAGGCTGTCAGCAAGATTGTTCCAAATCTCTCATGTGATATTGGATCTTTGATGGTCGAGGCACAACTAATCGAAACTAGGATGAAGAAAGTAAGAGATGAGCACAAGAAGACTTCGTACATTGCATAATGTAAAAATTTGTAGTAACTTTCCATTACCTTTTAATAATAATCAGCAGGTCGTAAAACTGCCGAACATGTCTTAGCACAGTTCGACGATGCAGCTATCAATATCAGCAAAAATGAGGGCGAAGTAGACAACCATATCATCGTAAGGGATTAACTGATTGAGCTGCTTTATAGGTTCTCATCAAGCAAATTTCATAGTCAAAATGAATTATTAAAAATACAGGAACTCTATAATTGTATCAAATAATTAGCAGAGGTCAAAAAATTCGGACAGAGTTATCCCAATCGCTAATTTGATGCTGTAGTTAGAATTTTATTTCAATAACAAGCCGTATTTCCAATTTGTTCTGTCCATATCGTCGATAAACTTGAGCAACACATTTTCAAGAGCTTTTAGCGCTTGAATTCCTTTATGAACTGTTGCTTTTCTTGGAGCTCCAGTAGCACCAGTATTAGTTAGCTCATCAAATTTCCAGTAAATCCTCACATTGTCACTTAATTTAGGAATCACCTGAATAGGTGCATTATTCATGTTGACCAAATCTGGTCTAACAGCAAGCATCGCAGAAGTCTCTGCCTCGCCTCCATGGCCAAGTCCATTCCATACTTCGAATAAATTATTAGTAATTTCTCCTACTAGAACCCACCACGCCTCCAAGCAGGCAATCACTACTTCGGAATGCTTATCCTTTATAACCCTTGCAGCAGACTCAATTGCTGCGATATTTCCATCATGTCCATTTATTACAAGAATTCTCTTTATCCCATTTCTAACTATACTATTAAAAAGATCTTCAATAATTATTTCAAGTGTGTGAGATTCTAAACTCATCGTCATTTGAAATTTATTATGGTGTAAGCTTACACCATAGGGAATCGCTGGCAGAATAATTATATTCTTTTTTTTGGATTTTGTTGCTATTCTTTTTGCCAGTTCCATGGGAAATATAAAATCTGAACCAAACGGCATATGATCCCCATGGTTCTCACAGGCACCAAACACAAGCAGCGCGATTGTGTCAGTTTTCAATTCATTTCTAATATGTCTTGCGTTCATCTCTTCAAGTAATCTACTGTGTAAATGATTATAGTCGAGATCTGTCTTTTTCATCTTGATAGTATGTCCGGTGCCAACTTATGTAAATTTGGGAACACGATTTGGTGATTCATTGATCCTAAGAGATATTATACGATGAGTATATGTTTAATTCAACAAATAATTTGATCCCTATCACTAAATGCAATACAAAAAATAATCAATACCTAGTATATCTGTGTTTATTCACGATGAATATTATCGTATTATTTGCTATAACCGGATTATGAGAAGAATCTACTATCATAGATTAATACGAATATAGCTGACTAAATGTTTCAAACGTAGAAATATCTGTATTATCGTAATTAGTTAGTGACATGACAAATCGCACAATAAATAAAGCTTTACTTTCATTTGGAGTCTTTGCCACTATACTAGCAGTAGCAGGCATAATATCAGCTCTGATAGCTCAATCTGCTGCAGCAGAAAATACCACATCGGTGGTCAAGACTGCTCAGTCACATAGCTGTCATTATAAAGCTAAGAATACTCCAATACTTCATTCGTGTAACGATGTCGTTAGAGAATCAGTTTCACATCCTGGTGACCCAGAACTAAACACCAAGTAGAAAGAAAATATCAAAAGGATAGACATAATCCGAATTCTTTCTTTTTTTAAACATCTATCTAGTTCAACATTTGTGAATGCGGGCTAGCAAATAGTCATGAGGGTATAAATTGATTGATGTTTATCACAAGTTGGTTGATAAGAATTAGATTTGGACCTCTAATCGTGCGAAGCTGGTCACAGACAATCGGATTAAATTTGTAACGATTCGGTCATTTGTTTGGTTAAATTTATTTCAATTAGATTAGTTTTATAAACCCATAACCAACGTGATCGTCCCCTTAAAGCAAGGTAGGTTCACTTCATTTTTGGAATAATTACAACATGCGGCCGCTTATCCTCATCTTATTAATCTAATCTATAAATTTGAGTCGTTTGCATAAGATAAACTAAGAAAAAGTGGGCATAGGTATGTCAGCACCACCGTTGAAAGGTGCAGCTGTACCGCTATTGGAATGAGTTGCACCAGCTCTGAAAGGTGCAGCTGTACCGCTAATGGAATGAGTTGCACCAGCTCTGAAAGGTGCAGCTGTACCGCTATTGGAATGAACTGTGCCTCCCGTCTTGATGTTCATAACTGTCCCCCCATTTGTGCAAGAGTCTGTTATTGGTGAATTGCCACCTACTGACATACACACAGGGGCTTGTCTAACACTAGTTCCATGAGCGCCATTGCCCGAACCGGATCCGACATTACCACCTGAATTAGAGTTATTAGCAACAGCATAATTAGCACATGAACCTGTTATAGGAGAATTGCCCCCTACAGAAATACACACAGGGGCTTGTCTAACACTAGTTCCATGAGCGCCATTGCCCGAACCGGATCCGACATTACCACCTGAATTAGAGTTATTAGCAACAGCATTACTATTACACGAATCTGTAATTGGAGAGTTACCGCCTACAGATACACAATCGGGGTTTTGATCAATGATTGGGTCATCACTTCCTGAGCCGCTGCTGCTTCCACCATCGCCACTTCCTGAGACGCAGCTTCCACCATCGACACTTCAAGATCGGAAGAGCGTCGTTGAGGGAAAGAGTGTAGGATTGAG
>JARBAU010000049.1 GCA_029237525.1 Nitrososphaerales archaeon
TGTGAGGCAAAAAACAATGCAGATAACCAGAACTGGTTCATTAGTGAAGTTACAACAATAAGCGCAAACCAGCTGTCGGAAAGAGCCATTAGAAATATACCTGCTGATTCAAATAGCCATGGGGTGAACCACACGGGTTCTTTTTTGAAGCTTAACAAAATGACAATTGCCGGTACGATTAATATGGAATCTAATATAGGATATGCAATGACTACAATAAACATAGAAATTCCTCTTTTTGTGGAAAAATCTGCAATGCTTGTGGTCACAATGAGTATATATGATAGAAATATTATGCTGCCAATGATACTAAAGGCTACAAGTCTTTTGCTAAATCTGAATTGTTTGCGAAACTCAAAATATGTTGAATACAGATAGAAGGCAAAAAACCCATATGCACAAAACCATACAAAGTCGGCAATTGAGGGCACTGGTGGAACAATTTCCCATACAATTTGATACATTGCCCAGATAACGTCTGCAGTAAGCCACAGACACAAACCTATGGCTAGGGCTGTATGTGCCTTGTCAAATATTCCCTCATGATGTCTGTGTTTAAATAAAGTAAATATTGCAAGTCCAGCAGCAATCGAAGCGTTAATGGTAATGATCCAATTTGAATAAAATTCCTTACTACTAGCACCTGAAAAATAGATTATAGAGTCTGAAATTATAATCGCAATAGCAAGCCCAATAAGTAGATTTATTCGATTAATTCGAGCATTAACAAGCATGATATAAGTACGTCGCCGCCACCATCGGATTCCTTTTTCCAACAAATTTAATTAAAGCGAATATAAAATCTTATCTAAACTGTTTTTTTGGTTTGATAAGTCAAAGGTTTGACACATTAAATAATGTGAATCGTTAGATAGTTAGTTAGTTAATTAGATAATCTGATAGATAAATGGATAAGTGTACAGTTAGTTTCATTAAGCCTCCCGGCATCTAGTCAGAAGCACAAATAGGTTTTGGGATATATATCAAGCTCAAAACAGTAATAGTCTTGGGCCAGCTGCAGAATCTATTGCAACTCATTTTTCAAAATATTTTCTTGTCATTTGTTATCATACCCGAATTTCCAAAAAATTCACTTTCGTCGAATGAATAACGAACGGAAATGAAGATGATGGCCACGAAGTCGTATTGAATACAAAATTTCATGACAGAATGCATGTAAGTATTCATAGCTTCTAGACTCGATTAGAGTGCAGGTTTACAAGAGCGTTGAACATTAATGTTATGTATATATAGACCCAACCTCCAAAGTAATGAAGGTTCATCGTAAATAGGTCTAGCTCTAAATCGGCATGAATTATAGATTCTAATATTTGAAGTCATATCTGCAGTTTGTCATGGTTCATCTACCAGATCTATTGTATCGAAAATGTTCGACTGCGGAAAAAATTATTCTTAGCTATGGAAAAATGGATCTAATCATATTCATATTTATATATGACAGCTAATACTGGCCGCATATGCCAAACTGGGATAAGCTCAGAGATGACTTCCCCGTTACACGAAAATACTCCTATCTTGCTAACGCTGCTATTGGTCCTATTCCAGTAACTGTTTACAATGAGGCAGTAAGATTCTACCATGACATAATGTACCACTCAGAGCATTTATGGAGTGATTGGGTAGTAAAGATTCAGGACACCAAAGATCAATATGCAAAATTTATTGGTGCTGATAGTGGAAAAGATATAGCGTTCACCCACTCCACCAGCGAGGGCATGAATATAGTTGCGCATATGTTATCAAAGCAAGGCAGTGTAATATCAAATGAGTTAGAATTTCCCTCTTCAAATTTGCCCTGGCTTAACGTTAATCCGAACAATGTCTTATTTGTCAAGGCAAGCAATAACAACAAAATATTGTTAGAAGATATTCTGAAAATGATCTCGCACAATGGCCACGCGAAAACTTTGGTTACAAGTCACATCCAGTATTCCACTGGGTTTAAACAAGATTTAACTGCGCTTGGCGAAATAGCCAAAAAGAATCGATTGGTTCTTGTGGTAAATGCCACACAATCATTAGGGGCGTCTCATTTCAGCGTAAAGGATTATGGAGTTGATTTTGTGGTGGGGACTGGACATAAATGGTTACTATCATCATTTGGAATAGGTGCTATCTATATTAGGAGAAAGTATCTGGAAGACTTGGCCTTCCAACCACTATTTTTTGGCCAGTCTGGACAAAGGAAGAAAGAATCTTATCGCAATAATATGAAAGTGGATATGTCAAAAGATGCAACCAAGTTCGAGGTCGGCACTCCCCATTTCCAGAGTATTTTTGCATTGAACGCAGCGTTAAAATACTTATCACGAATTGGCATACTCAATATTGAACGTCGACTCTTGAAATTGACAGATTATCTGATTGAGAAGCTACGTAGTTTGGGTTTAGAAATCCTTTCCCCAGTGGAAAATAGAAAATACAGATCCCAAATAGTATTATTCAAACCCATACGTAATCCTGTAAATCTTGTTGGAGAATTGGAACGAAAGCACAAGATAGTTTTGTCAGCAAGAGGAAATGGAATTAGAGTCTCGCCACATTTCTACAATAATGAAGATGATATCGACAAACTAGTCAAGGTGTTGAAAAAGTTATAACACCGAATGGCACCACGATGATTATTTCATAATCTTACTAGCCTATTTCGGTTCATAACAAAAGGCCTACCATCAAAAATAATCTGAAACAGCATAACCGGAGAATATTCATAATCCTTTAATCTATTATGCGTCAATAATGACCAAGTTCTGATAGGACAATTCAAATTGCAATTTCATTTCTTTTTTCAAAATCCGTAGAATATCATCTCTTCCATCCAAAGTATTTCGCAATCAATCATACCATCTAGATAAAGTGATAAGGGATAATAGTTACAAGTGGGATAAAGTAGTAAAGAGCAAGAAAATGCGATAGTGAAATCCTTGAATGTAAGTAGAAATGTAAATGAGATATAAAGCTTTGAATATATGAAAAACTTGGAAGTAGGGGACAGAAAAGTTCATTGCAAAAATCCTATGATGATTAGTGGACACTTGATCATGCAAGTGAAGAAAATACAAAGATGAAGCTTGTAAACTCTTCTAAGTACAGTGGAATAGATCACCAAATTGTAGGTAGTGGACTGACTAGGACGTGTATCTAAGAACAGATCCAAATAAAGAGAGCTCCATAACCACTTGGTATTCGTAAGATCAGACGGTAGATCTAACCAATCTGCAATTCGAAGAGCGAATGAAAAACTACGATCGTGAGATCGAAAAATGGAAATCAGCATTGAAATCATTTCCTACGTAAAAATATCGAGACTGCTTGCCTTTACACGCTTAGAATTGGGAAAATTAGACTAAGACTCATCTGCCAACTTAATATTAACGATTATTTGACCAAGGTATCGACCTATTAACCTTAACCTATCTAATTTACACCATTTATATACTAAAATCAAATTGTGATTTATATACAATAAATTCTTCCATACACATTACTATCTGTCTACTCTGTCTTAATTCTCCAAACTTCAAATATCCGCCAATCTCCTTTTCTTGTCTATTAGTATGTCAAAAAATGCGAATTTCAAAATAGCTAACATAATTGCAGCCGTGACCTTGGCTGTAATAGTAATGAGCATATCTTATGCCATGACTGCCCCCGAGACTCAATTGTTTGCAAAACATCATAAAAGTTCCAGTTCTGATTCTGGCTCGGGCTCAACTGATAATGATCAGAGTTCAAATGACCAGTCAGCAGCATCTGGTGGGACTAGCGAAACAGGAAATGAAGTTAAAATAGTTGGAATAAAACACTCGAATTCATTCAGCCCTAACCCTATTGATGTTAGAGTAGGAGACACTGTCACTTGGACAAATGATCATCGTGAAGGACATACAGTAACTTCAACTTCATCTGAATTTAATTCTGGAGATATTCAGCCAGGGCAAACATTCCGTCACACCTTCGATAAAGCGGGCACTTTCGAGTATTACTGCATTATACATCCCTCAATGGTTGGCAAGGTAAGTGTAACCTAAACAACCTCTTTTTTTCCTCCTGCTCTTTTCCTAATAATGCAGCTATCTGATTCTGTTATCGTTGTTTTGTAGAATGCTGTTCGATGTGAATTTTGGAATCACGAATTACCCAACTAGATTAGACCAAATCTATCAAATAGGAAATTTGCAATGATTATTATATCTTGTTTAAATGTGGTATATGGAGTTGCTAGTACGCTAACAAAATACGATGCATACACTCGCAGGCAAGAGAATTAGATTTGAACACGATCCCTTGGGACACTATTTGATATCTAATAGGCTCTCACGGATCGATTCAAATCGGTTCAAATCTTCGGACTTGGTCATTTTAAGCTTGGTTAGTTTAATATTTTCAATCTATTATTAGAACTACAACTTAGTTACATCATAACTGATTATGAGAAATTAACGAAATTCAAATGAAATTTTATTCAACGTGATATTACCAAGTGTAGATTGAAACTACTTTTAAATTGAGATAGCAGACTTGATAAAATCATTTAATATTTTAATTTATAAAACCTTGCCTGTTTGCCTGTTATTCTTGATTACATGAATTTAGTCATAGATTAAGAATAGTGCATCATTTTTTTATCAACTCTGGTTATAATACAAAATGAATGAATCGAGCAGCATTATCAAATGGTGACTCCGAATAGATAGATGGACAGTTTAATTTATATTCACTTTTAGAGGTACTGACACCATTGACTCATGTAGCAAAATTTCTGTTGATTACAATTTTGACAAGTATCACGATGTTACTCTATTGTTCTTATTTACTGCATGAACAAAACGCATATGCGATGTTATCTAATTCTAACTATTCTGCAAACCCACCTACAAAAAATCTCACATTCACAAAGCAAGGTTCTTACACAGATTCACATGGTATGCTAAATATTGTCGGAGTTGTTGATAATGTGGGAATCACTCCTGCAGAAGTAAGAGTCGGCCTGAATGTGACACAGAAAGAAGCTTCTGAACCAGGAATAAAGAGTAGCGATCACGCAATTTTCACTTTAATCCAGTCACTTTATGGAAAGGTCATATATCCTCTAGGTGGAGCTCCGTTTAAGTTTGTGATTGATCCGAGTCACTATGATGTACATGGTGCAGCATTTTTGGCTAGCCAATCGTGGAAGCCTATTGCTAACTATGATTCCATGCTTAGATTAAATTACTCCAATATGGCATCCCACCAAGACGGACTCCTTACAGGGACTGCGAAAAATATAGGCCAATTGGATCTTCGCGATGTTAGTATATACGCATCTGCACATGATAGTACCGGAAAACAAATTGATTCTGTAAAGAGTACTCCGATCCCAATTATAAGACCAGGTGAGGAAGTCAAATTCATTGCTACTCCAGATCCAGCGATAAGATCAAAGGTACTTTTCTACAGTTGCGCAGGAGTTGATCTAAACGAACCTATTAACACTCTAAGCGTAGGAAATGGCAAATTTATTGCCTACGATTTACAGGCAATCGCTAAAGTCATTGACTTTAGATATGACAATAGTACTGACAGTATAAAATTCGGGATAGAACACTATAATCCCACCGGTGGACCACTCACATTTAGACTCGCACAATTATCAGACCATCACACTGTATTTGTAACAATGGATGGAAAACCATATCCATCAGTTTATGACTCGAAAGCAACTATAACTAGAGATGGTAAAACAATACGATTGAATCTCTTTATACCCAAAGGCGAGCATGAGTTTGTAATCAGAGGAGTTTCTGACAAAGGAACAGTATGAGATAATGTTTTACTTGTTACCTGCATAAAGCTTGTAATCCATGACTAGTAGCCTATAATTTCTAATGAATCTTTTATTCAAGTTTAGCAAGTAGACTAGCTTACTTGCAAATGCGATACCTTCATCTTATCGTATAGCAGCTTGTCATGAATTCAATGACCCTAGTCCTGTACGATACGTGTGAACAATCCTTTGATTGGGCAGAACTTCATCATCAGGATTTGAAAGCAAGCGTAAAAAGAGACGTATGTTATATAACTAATCACTACCCACTAATCATCAATCACAAGTGGCAAAACATGTTAGGTAATGCCGTAAATTCAATAAAATAACAACTAAATTAAAGACTGGAATCAGGATGTGATAGATGCTCTGTTCATAAGTTAATACCATAAGATAACCAAGAGGGTAAAGGAACCTTGCAAGCCATTAACAAATCGCTATTGTATATAAGCAAGCAGAGGAAATGTCTAATAATTGTAGGAGATGTTCCAAAATAGAGAAGAGGCCGCAGAAGATCTTGCGCTAAAAATAAAGGATTTGCTTCAGAGTCAATTTGGACAAATTTCCAGAAAATCAATTTTAGTCTTGGCAATTCCTAGAGGAGGTGTAATAGTTGGAGACATCGTAGCTTCGAAGTTAGGATGTGGACTTGATATTATTGTTTCAAGAAAAGTTGGAGCACCTTGGAATCCTGAGCTTGCAATTGGAGCAGTGATGCCTGACGGGACATATTATTACAATGAGAAGGTAATGGCAAATTTTCAAGATATCTCTAAACAATATATAGATGACAGCATTTTAATGCAGAAAAAAGAAATCGATCGAAGATTACTTGAGTTTAGAGGGAAAATGGACAGTACACTTGAGCAGAATGAATATCAAGTTGTAGTCTTGGTCGATGATGGCATTGCCACAGGCTCGACTATGATTGCAGCAGCGCGCTGGCTGAGGGAAAAACAAAAATATGAACATTTGATAATTGCAGTTCCCGTTGCTCCCAGATCGAAGGAAACAACAACAGAGCTTGAACAAGCCGCAGATAAACTGATAATCTTGCATTCACCTGAGATTTTTCATGCTGTTGGACAGTTCTACACGGATTTCTCTCAAATTAGTGATAATGACGTAAGGAAGATTATGCAGAAACATAGGTATAGTTCATAAGACGAGTCCTGACGTAGCTTTCAAAATCCTTATCACTATTTTGGTAAACTAATTCAGCAAAAAGCTGCTATTTCAGGGATATTTTTGGTTAGTACTATTAGAATGAGATCCAGCGGCCAAGCAATTTATTTTGTACGTAGGAGGAATGCAAACTATTGATAAAAATTAAAGTATCTGTCTTCGGATATATTTTCACTCTCGTTTTGCATCTCTGAAAGTTGTTTAAAGAGAATGTCGCCAGCAGCAATTTCTATTAACTCACCACGCGAGATGCTGAAAGCATATTTTATAATATCCAAATTTTGCACGCAGTCTTCGAATACTATATCAGTCATTCCTTGGCGCTTTGCTCTCTGGCGAAGCAGATTTCTTATCCTATCGTGATGATAGTTAATATGTATGTCACTTGCTTCCTCTATGCCAACACTATATATATCTGATATTCTTTTCGTAATTCTCCTCTCCTCCTCCAAAGATATGTTTTTATGAACAGAATCGATTGCTGTTTTGCCTCTTAGCCTTTGGATATCATTCTTAGAATAATTGTTAGAGTCGTTCATCTATTTCTGTAATCAGAATCAATTCGACGTTTATGCTTAATAAATTATTCTGATCGAACTATTATCGTCGATAATACGACGGATCTTTGCCCTCCCTAGAAACCTAAAACAATCAAGTTTACAAAATTTGACATCCTTAAATTAGAACTTTTTACTTGACAGTGCCATATATTCTGAAGTTCGATGCCTTGTCATGAATAAAGCTAATTCAGGATACACCACTTACTTTATTTAAGCATCATTGAATCTTAAGGCATATTATTGTCTGTCATCCTCAATATTGTTCTTTTCTTTCAAAATATCTACTCGTCTGGCTTAACTAATACTTGTCGCAATCCTAATAGTTATTTATATCTCATGTTGCCTTTTGTACCTCAACGAAAATGCATCCTGTGCGGTTAGAGGGCGACGCAAAAGTAGCTAGAAAGCTATATCTTGGAATATTCTATTTTTGCGCTGTTGTAATGGCATCCATCACTCTTTATGCAATCTGCGTAAGTGTGAATGAGTATTTTCACACAGGGAAAGTGGTCATCGGAGAGATACTTGTGGATACAGAATTTCCTGTAAAAGGCTTATCAAAACTCGTGACCTACTTAATGATAGTATCAGTGGTAGGATGGTACTGTGTAACCAAGCTTGGAGCTGGCAAAGTACAGGGAATCTCTAATTCGACAAAATCCATTCTTCAGGTGGTGGTCTTGGGAATTGCAATAATTGCCTTTTATGAATTTATTTATAATTTTATACTTTGGAATTCCTTTATCACAATCGATATAATGAAAGGTGTAATGAAATTGGATAGCATTAATGTTCCATATCCCAATCCAAAAACCCCTTGGAATCTAGTATTCGCTACAAAAATGTCTCTTGCCGCGTTTCTTATTTCTGCCCATGGATTCTATCTAATGTCTAAGAAGCCACGTATAGATATAACTGCTAGTAATCCCACGTGAATGAATTTGTAAGCAATCCACGTACAGAATTGTATTTCTAGACTTTTTCTTGACATATAAATTAAGGAGTTTTATAAGCTATCTTGACTTTGAATGATCTAGACGCCTCACCCCAAGTTCTTCAACACAACATGACTTAGCTTTGAAATATGCAATATTCTTACTGCTATTGGCAGTGGCTTAATTGCAATTTTTGGGATTTATCGAGCCGTTTCTGTTGGATCAAACCATGAGTAGGTTCAACCATGAAACTCCTCTTTTCTCGTTTACGAACCCTGTCCTTCGATGACGATCAGTGTAAGTGTCGATTTAATCTTTTCAATTTTTCTAACATGCCATGTTATTGTTTCTTTCAACTTGTCCATAGTATCGGCACTAATTTTAACTATCATGTCATAGACGCCGTAGGATCCCTCTACCTCCACGACACCAGGTAATTTCTTTAGTTCATTTATGATCTCATTCTCGTGTCCCAATTCACAGTTTAGAAGAACATATGCGGTTGGCATGATTATATAATCAGTAATGGAGGTATTAAACTGCTATGATATCGGTGATTGATAGCTATTAGCAGATCCATTATTTGGAGAGTGTGAGGGAGATCGGTGTCAAATTCATTGCTAAAATCCCCTCTTGTATAATTCAGTTCAAGGTCGTGTAGTCGAGATTCTTGACAATTATTGACGATTGAGGATATTGCTGTATTTACAATTAGCAACTTTTGAGTAGTAAAGCTTGACTTGCATTTTAATTCAGATGGGAACTAACAATTGGTTCTCGACAATATGATTTTTTACATGCACATATCGTGTGACGCCCGTACGATTATTGACCACATCTAGAATTGACTTCCTATTCATTCTAACTGATATGATAGTCTTTGCAAAATCGCGATAAGACAGAAATTTTAACGTCTTATAATTATAATAAAAAATATAGGATATTAGTACAATATTTTAAATATACTTTAAAAAAAGTATTTATCGAATACAATATAATAGAAAAGTTTATTAATTGTATATTGACATATTAAGCCAACCAACAACATACACTTAGAAAAGATGGAGACCTCGCATGCCAAGATCTTGGTCTTTGTAGCCGGGTGCGGCAGCGGGCTTTCTCTGTCTTTGATCGATTAGTTTTTGCTTTTTTCCTCAATATCTGGAGGGTGTAAGTAGACATCTCCAGTTGTGATGATTAAAATATTGTTGTTTGCTAGTTATCGGCCAGATTTGGTTAGTGGCTCTTCAAAATATTAGCTGACCTAGCCTGTCTATTATTTATAGTCAACGAGAACAAGTTCCCGATCAAGATGGATTTATAGATGTGATTGACTTGTTCTTGAAAGTGAACTTTATAATTTGTTAGTTTGCTTTTTTAAATCAAAACGGTGATAAGTGGTTATTCTACTAGATTTAGCAAATGGCAAAAATATTATTTCGAAATTATAGAACTATTCGAAATACCTAACGATTGAATCATTTGAGAATGAGTGAATAGTTGTTATAGGCTTTTCCTAGGAATTAAAAACCTATATCATACTTTGAATATTCTACTGATCATAACCAGTTCTGGTCCGCTTGTTGAGCTACCTACAATTACAGACTTTGAATTAACAAGCATGCCGTAAGATAGAAATGGAATACCATCATTTACAGTTACTGGTTCGACTGGGACTTTAAGAATTTCCGAAATATTATTAATTTCCTCATCTGTAGCCTTGGGATGTACCGCTGCACCTTGATTAGTTGCTACGATTGCAGATCCAACCTGTCCATATTCACCTATGGTCATGGCTTTTGCAGGTACCCCTAAGACTTCCTGAATTTGTTTGTATACGTCGTTTTCAAATAATGGCGATATTATCGCTCCGTTATCGTTACTAGAGATCAAATTACCGATTGCAGTATATTTGGTCCTCAGACGTTCAACAACTAGCCCGCTAGTCTGTCTAAGAATCGAGATTTCTTCATCAAGAGCAGTAGCCGGCACCAAGATCCCGTTGTTATTCATGACCATCATAGCACCAATGAGTCTAGTACCTGCGATCGATCCAAAGATCTCTTCATCGATTTGTAAATATTCCAAGAACTTTGCAGCCTTGGTCGATGGGACTCCAAAGGGTAATATCATAAACCGATCGTTTGTTTTCACAAATAACCCAATGTTTGGGCTTTTGTATATATCATATCTGTAAATTCCCAAGTAAGGAAATTTTTCAATATATTATTCATATGAACTTATTGGCTAATGAGACTATCTAATTCCACTTTATCCAAAATTCTTGTACAGTTGTGTGATGGCTAAGGAGTATGTAAACCAATATATCCACTTGATTCCGGCAATCCAGAGTCTTATTTCTTTATTATATATATATATATCAATTTGTATCGTCTGCTTATGATTGCCTAAACTGTAATAATAAATAATTAAAAATATATCGATAATATCAGTAATTTAGACTCAGAGATAAGCAGTATCAAATATGAGGCTCTTCGGGGATGTTAATTTTGATTTTAATTCAACTGATTGGATTAGGCTGATAGCCAGGTTCCGACATGCTTAAACGATACAAGTCTCAGGAATAAGTTGCATAATGCAGAGGAATAGCTTTTACAACCGAGATATAGTATCAATAAAAGATATTGACAAACAAGATTTGGAACGTGTATTTTCATACACTGACAAGCTACGTAACTTTACTCCAAATGAAAAGACCGAACTAGGCAGAGGTAGAGTTCTTGGTTCAGTTTTTTATGAACCGAGTACTAGAACTAGAATGAGCTTCGAAGCAGCTATGGCATCGTTGGGTGGAAGCTCGCTTGGCATATCTGACCCCAAGTCATCCTCAATTGAGAAGGGGGAGAGTCTTGCGGATACAATCCGGATTATGGATCTTTATTCCGACATTGTTGTGTTACGTCATCCTTTAGACGGATCGAGCAGATTTGCATGTGAATTATCAAGAAACCCAGTGATCAACGGAGGTAGTGGGAGTGAAGAACATCCTACACAGGCGATGCTAGATCTATATACTATAATTAAAGAAAAAAGACGAATAGATGGACTCAATATCGGGATGATAGGCGATCTAAAGTACGGTAGAACCGTATATTCTTTGTTGTACGGTCTTTCATATTATGACGTGAAAATTCATTTGATTTCTCCCGTGTCTCTAAAAATAAGAATGGAATCGCTTTATGAAGTCAAAAATAAGTTGAGAATACAGGAACACACTACCCTGGAAGACATCTTGCCTAAACTTGATATTATCTACGTTACCAGGATTCAAAGGGAAAGATTTCCAGATTTGCAAGAGTACGAAAATGTCAAAGGCTCATACGTGATTGATATTGAAGTTCTCAAAAAAGCTAAGAGTGATGTATCGATTATGCATCCGATGCCAAGAATGGATGAGATTTCACAATCGGTAGACAACACTACCAATGCGATTTATTTTAAACAAGCAGCTTATGGCAAGGATTTGAGAGCTGCTTTGTTGGCATTGATTTTGAATGAAAACATCTCGTAGGGACACGAGAACAATTAGCAATTTTGAACAAGAATTAATTATAATTAACTGAACGATTGGACACTAATGTCTCAATCTGCTACCGATAATGCAGTAGTATCTAAAGGTGAATTGACGGCTAAATCTAGCAAAATCGCTAAAATTATCCATAATAACAATGAACAATCGCAATTTCTGTTGCCCTATTTGGTTTTTATACCTGCCTGAGAGCTAGAATGATAAATTCAGGCGAAAACGATTGCCAAGAAATGGCCAAACAAGGTTTTTACTACTGGATAAAGTATCGGCCAGTCCGTACATTTACATTTACATGTACTTTACATCTATGTCCACAAAAGTACCGCCAATTTAAGCCATGTACATATTATGATAAACACACTTTTTCAGTGCTATTCTATTTTTTGTAGTGACCTTCGATTGAGTATATCATTCAAGATGGTCAAATCATATAACCCGGAAAGATTCGGTCTTTCCTTTCCTTTAGCCAGAAAACCAAGATCATATGCACTATTCGCTGACTGAAGCAAGGATGATGTGATTGGATCATAGGTAAATTTTAGCCTTGACCAAGCATCAGCTAATTCATCCTGCCTTATGGTATTGCCCGTAATATTCTTTAAGGCTTGATTAAATAATTTGATTCCCATATCTTTGTTCTTGTTTAGCCAGATTGTCTCATCAATATTGGCCGACAAAAATTTTCTGATAGTATTAGGATTGGACTTAAGATAGTCACTTCTCGCAATAATATTTGCAGTTACAAACTTGCCATTTGGCCATAAAGTTCTTTCATCCACTAGAATCCTGCCGCCAGCTTCCTTTACTAGCCGAGCTCCCCAAGGTTCAGGTACCCAGGCACCATCGATCTGCTTTTTCAGAAACAACGTAAGAATGTCTGATGGACTAGCTTGTACCACCGTAACATTTCCGCCGTTTTCTTTGGTTTTGAACCCACTTTCTATTATGTACTTTCTGAGCGCTACATCTTGGGTATTACCCAATTGTGGTGAGGAAAAGACTCTATTACCAAGATCCTTATGTGACTTGATTCCTGAGTCATTTCTAACTACGAATACTGCTCCGCCGCTTGCAGCTCCCGATATTACCTTCAAGCCATTACCATCAGACACAATGTAACCATTTATTGTAGGATTAGGACCGATAAATGCTACATCTATTTGATTTGCAAACAGAGCTTCGATAAGTGAAGGTCCTGCACTAAACATCTTTGACTCTATGGTAACATTATCGCCTAATGCCCTTTGGAACCCTCCTGTCTCAAGTCCTACTAGAGCCTGAGCGTGGTTCAAATTTGGAAAATAACCAATTCTTAAGCGGTTTGATGGTTTGTTATCGATACCACTAGTTGTAGATGAAGGTCCTGCATTATAAAGAATAGAACTTAATATGACTGCAAATATTATCCCAGCAGAAATGCCTAATTTTAATCTAAAATCCATTAATAATTAACTATAATAGTTGAACATTAGCTTTATTTAATGTGTATTAGATAGAGTACATCCAATAGTTACTGGGATAATGATTTTCTACAGTTTTAATTTCGATATCTGATGATCCAAATCCGTTTACTACGTTCACTATAACGAATACAGATCAGACATCAGCTTGCAAAATAGTTTCGAAGAGCGGATTGGCGGCAGCTCTTTGGAGACAAATTATCTATAAGTTTTGCAGGAGGGCCAATGGAATATTTAACCACTTATTACGTAACTCCTGGTTAGTTGTTCTCATTTCTACGAACAGGTTCAAACTCTGATTAAGCATGCTTAACCCGGATGCATGATTATCAACTACCAATTTGAATATGATACTGAATTACCTAACCTCTTAGCAATCGTGAAATATCAATATTTATAACACGATTAAACCTTCAATTGGAATGAAAAGATGCCGATACCATACACTATCGCTAAATAATATCAAGTCCTGTCATACATGCTGATCTAATATAAAGTTCAATTATTGGTCTAAAGTATTATCACCAATCGCTTGGATTGTAGTTCTATTTGACGTAGGAACTTTGTCGAGCTTATCTAAGAGGGATCTATTACATTCGGTAATAATGCAATTGGCATCTAGACTTGGTTCTAAAAAATTTAAAGAGTTATCATATTCATTATAGAATAAGAATTGTTGAAAATTAATGAAAATGGACCTATGACTCGTAATTGGTAAACAAATAGCAGATCAATATATTTAATATCTAAGGTGACAAATATATCTACAATTCCCATTAACTGTCAAAATTGACTGTTATTTTCTAATAACAAGACCAAATCATTTTATATTACCGTTGAACATTGCAATTGATATTATCTTGCAGGCTGCAGACATCAATAGCGATGATGGAAATCGTAGACTAATCGATGACGTAAATCTCAAAATTATTGACATTTTAAATAAGGACTCTTCGACGCCTTTTGTGAATATAGCCAAACAGATTGGGGTTTCGGATGCCACCATACATATAAGAGTCAGGCGAATGATATCTGCAGGCATAATAAATAAGTTTACTATTTCTGTGGACAATGGCTTATTGGGTTACGATCACCTTGCCTTTATGGGAATTAATATTGAACCGGGTTCAGCTGACAGTATTATTTCTGATTTATCGACAATTGACGAAGTCTTAGAAATTCACGAAATGCATGGAAGATTCGATTTGCTCCTGAAAATTCGCGCAAAAGATTTGGAACAGATGAGAGACATAGTTGAAAACAAAGTCAGAAAATTACCGCATATACTTGAAACCGAATTGATGACTGTATTAAAAACGGAAAAGGAAGAACAAATGATTTCCTTGGGCAATGATATAGCATATAGAGATAAAATTTCCATGCGATAACTCGATCAAGTCTCAGAACTTTTTTTTCTAGATTCAAAATTATTTCGAAAAGATACATGCATTAGTATTAATGAGATAGTATTCGATTCTATTAGTTTTTTATATAGTAAAATTTTTTTTTGTTGAAATAGTAGTAAATGATATTATTATTGTTCTAGAAATGGAGATCGTAAAGCCATCTTTGAATTGGGAGGAAATAGTGCAGATGAAAAGACCTGTTAGAACTAGCGACCAAACATTATGTGGAAATGTTATGGCGGAATACAAAGACAGCTTGATAGTACTCGATGGTAGCGTAGTTAAGTTACATATGTACATGATTCCCAAGACAAAAGTTGATTCCTTCAATGGACATCATCTTCATTTAAAGATTCCTAGTGATAAATTATCAGTATTTGATTTTTAGTATATGGCAATTTGTTTTCAAGACTTGTAGATCTATATTCTATCACTAATGATTATGATCAACTCATGGTGCCCTCGATAATAATATGATAATTAGCTACGAGAGCTCGGTACGATTCGTTCATCATAACTGGAAGATGAAAACAATTTTACACTTAGAAATGCCCCACCACAGTCGAATCATGCGAATTTTAGTCGACTCTCTGATGGTAATAATCCTTTATTCCGTGATAGTTCAAACAGTGTCGCAAGAGCCTTTTCACCATTAATGCCCAAGTCTACAGTTATATCATTTACGTACATTTTGATAAATCTCGTAATGATATCCTTTGATTGTCCTCTGCTGTAGCTCATTGCATAATTTACAGCTTCATCTATATTGTTTATACCGTAAAGTATCGAATTCCTCAACAGCTCTTGAAATGCATCTATTTGTGGTTGGTTCATTAGCCTACTGCTTGCTATATTAATTCCTAGAGGAAGAGGTAATCCGTTAGTCTCAGTGTACCACCAGGCTCCTAGATCCAGAACTTTGTCAAACTTTGATTTGTCATATGTAATCTGAGCTTCATGTATCACGAGCCCCGCATCTACTATACCATCTTGAACAGCTTTTGGTATAAATTCAAAGCGCATCTCTTTTTCTACAAACGAATTCCCAAGGACTAGTTTCAAGAGTAATGCTGCTGTAGTCAATTTCCCTGGTATTGCAATAACGCTTTTCTTTAAATCAATTTGAGCTTTTTTTTTGGACAAGACAATGGGGCCATAATTCAAACCGAAGCTTCCACCAGGTCGAAGTATTTGATAATCATTTAGATAGTGATAAGCGTGTGCGGAAACTGCTGTAACATGCAATTCATGCTTGAAAGCCGTTCTGTTCAATGTCTCTATATCCTCTACTACATGCTTTATTCTGAGGTTTGAATTACTTGCCTTTCCTGACACGATTCCATAGAACATAAAAGCATCATCAGCATCTGGAGTGTGGCCTACTGTTATCTCGATCATGAAGTATATATTAAATGCAATACATGCCTAATAAAATTCTGTTTAAGATAACCAGTTAACTACTAAATCGATCGAATCATCACTTTACAAACTAACTATGCTCGCGAATTCATTACATAGAGAATCAACTGCGATTGAATAATCTATGCTCAGACTTAAGTTAAGTTGAGTGTCGCTTGTGTACTCAATGTTAAATGTATCGCCATTTAATTTGTTGTTGAGTAAAATGGCTTTCTCAGTACCTTCTGGCCATACTTAGATCTACCAAAGCCACAAGTATATCAATCTAATCCTGTAAAATTGAATAGTAATTAGGACTTTTTCAAAGCGGATTACGTTAGAGGTACTATTGGAACTGTGGGTATTCTTTAGGTAAAAAATTATACTAATCTAAAATTTATAATTTTAAGAGATCCAATTATATAATGAACTTAGTTATTACATCATGTGTTAATTACGCCGCTTAAGCCTCCTACGATCGAAGAGGTCAAGAAATTAAGTATGAGTGATATCGCAATAATGACCGCATTATCGTATTCTATTAGAGCTAAGATTAGGCGGTTAGTACAAATTGATCCATATACTGTGTCTGATCCATTCGGAGAAGCAGATGATTATGAGTATTCTCTTATCGTAGATACAGAATTTCCTGCAAGAATAGTCATAATGAATGTAAGTATTAAGGACGTATCTTATGAAATTCCCTGGAAAGATTTATTCGATAGCCAGCTTTCAATGATTCAGATATCCAAAACTGATGCATTGCAGCTAAAAAATGAACTAATGCCAAAAGATACAAATAATTTCTTTCGCTATAGGCGATCTGGCAAAATCTCAGGTTATATTATGTTCGCATTTCAGATTTGTGGGCTTGGATAAATGAAGGGACAAACCGAATCCCTAAAGTAATGCTAGAATATATCAAAAGATTATAACCTCTACATTAGTGGCTCTTCGATTATTTTGAATGTACCATCGGATAATACCTCTATCCTCATAATATTCAAAATCTCTTCAGCCTTATGTTTGTTCTCTCTACTAATGATGGATTTGGCAATCTTCAGCCTATAAGCTGGTTTCCATTGTTGGCCTATTTTATATTTGCCTCGAATTTCATTTGGCAATATCCTAATAACTGCAACTTCACGTACTGACGGCATCAAATGGTCAAGTTCTTGGTATCTGTCCCTATTTTGGTATTTTTGCATTAATTTGTTCAGTGCAAATGCCTTCTCTTCGCCGTCTTCAATAATCTCTGCTTTTCCCTTTATGACTACACTGATATAGAGGGTGTCTGCCTGCGAGGCGTCGTGAGGATGAAAATAATATGAGGGCAAAAAACAGATGTGTCGATCTACTTCAAACCCTACTCTTGAGTTTAATCGGATATTGTCAAGCTTTTCCCCAAAACGATGCGAGTGCATATACACACAATCCTTATCAGCTACTTTACGCAATTCTTCATCGGTACTATCTGGAGATACATATACAAAGTTCATCGGTATAATTTGAGGATAACCATTTTTGTCGATAGAAGCGATCCTACCTACAAGTTGAGTATTGAGAAATTCTTTGATTTTTTCCTTTGATTTTATTTCCAGCTTGTTTATAAGCTGCATCACAGAATTATCATGACCTTTCTAAATTAAGCTATCGCGAACATATTTTTAATCTTTAAAATTACAATGATCAGTTTTATCGATTTGGCTTATAATTTTCTATTCTAATTCCATACAAATCCGGATGACTTCATCTTAAATTAGGATCTACAAAATATTTCCTCAGATATCGTTACATCTAAAGCATGTTATAAAAATTTTGTCGTTAAATAAAAACCTAATTATTTAATATGCCTCCTACCTCGATTTCATCTTAATTATTGCCATTTGTTTTTATGAGATATTTATTATGTTAATAATGATTTCACATTCCTAAAAAAGCAGTGTCACGCAATCTTTAATCTCGTGTCAGAACATACATGTAAATCTTTCACCAAATTGACATTATATCCTATAATTAGCATGAAAAATTTTTGATCAAAAAAAGGGAATAGGCCTTTAGAAGGCTAAACTACTTAGCCCTCTTCCCAGCCTTTGACAAATACTGCATTCTTCTTCAATGGAATTGGCTGTCCTGGTGTATAATCCATCGGCCTCATCCAAAATATGGCCTTTGTTGGACAAACCCCGATGCATGCACCATCAGAGATGCACCTCTCAGGATAAAATACAAAGGCTTTTCCTCTCTTCCATCCTTCGACAGGTTTCACCCTAAGAACATCGGGACCAAGAGCTGTGCAAATCTCAACGCAGAGTGCGCAGCCTATACAGTGTTGTTCGCTAATATCTGGAATTATTGCGACTGGCATCTTTTTTCACTTATTGTCGTTTCATATCGAAACTATTTAAACCCTATGCCATTTTTATAACACCGATATAATAGTAATCAATTCGACCGTCGTACCAATCTCATTAAAATACAACGCTGGATTATTTGACATATATTACAACTAATGCTTTAATGTGTTAAACTAATGATCTCCTAAATTGAGGGCGTTCAAATTCACCTCAAATTGTGACCACTATGCATTGTATTATTAATGAGGGCGCATATGCTTCCAATCACCTGAGCAAGACCCACCAAATAACAAACTTATAAAGAATATTTGATAAGCAAACGCATGAAGAATTATTCCAACTTATCTACCATGAATTTTGAAATCTCAAGGAAACAAAAACTTTTTTTAAAAAAAGTTGATAACATTTGTAAAATAATTCGTCCGCTTGAAGAAGAAAGCTACTTGAACGAAAGATTCAACTGGTCAACAATTTCCGAATTCAATAAAGTAGGCATGCTTGGATGTCCTATATCTAGGAAGTATGGTGGCCTTGGGTATGATATTCCTACGTATCTTCTTGCAATTGAAAGATTGGGGGAGGAAGGGAATTCATTAAGAACTTTTTTCTCTGCTCATATTTCCATTGGTGAATTGATACTCCAGACATGGGGAAATCCAGAACAAAAGCGGAAATACTTGCCTTACACCACTACCGGAAAGAACATAATGGCATTTGCACTTACTGAGCCCAATGCTGGAAGCGATCCATCTTCAATTGCCACGAATTTTGAAGATAAAGGAGATCATTTTGTTATAAACGGAAAGAAACACTGGATCGGAAACGGCGGTATTGCTAATTTACTCACTACATACGCAAAGGAAGTTGGCAGCACTGTCAGTAGCCGTAGAAATATTTCAGCATTTATTATCGAAACCGATTCTCGAGGCCTACATATTAAGGAAATGAAGAATAAAATAGGGATGTTAACTGTGAATAATGCCGAGATTTCTTTCCATAACTGCGTAGTCCCAAAAAAGAATTTACTAGGTCAAAAAGGTCATGGTCTAACTATTGCCTACAGCGCACTTATCGATGGGCGGCTTAGTGTAGCAGCCGGTGCAATAGGCGTAATGAAAGACTGCCTGAGTGAATCATCGTCCTATGCACAAAGCAGAATTCAACATGGTTCCCTTTTAGCGAAAAAGCAGTTAATACAGCATCATATTGCAAGAATGGTTTTGAATATTGAAAGTTCCCGATGGCTAGTACATCGGGCAGCATTTATTCGGCAAAAGCTCCAAAACTATGTCGAAGGCTTGAAAAGGAATAATGAATGGCAGTTGAATATGACTAGGAACAATAAAAAATATTCCGCATTGAGGGCAGACGCAGATAACCTTTCAGCGATAGTAAAGCACGTTGCGAGTAATGCTGCCTTCGACTCGTCAAACAGAGCTGTTCAAATCTTCGGATCAACCGCATATAAAAAAACCAATCGGGTGGCAAGACATTTCTTGGATTCTAGGGCAATCACTATTTACGAAGGCACAAACGAGATTTTAGAGCTTAAAATAGCGTCTCATGTGTTGGGGGAACAGTTTAGAGCATATTAGCCAATAGTTGGCTGGCATAACTAAGTTATACGAATTAGTACCTGAATTGATCCAACTAATGCCGGGCATTGCAGAAAGATCTATACTAGTAATTGATCCTCTGAGCTTCAGATTTGGGATCAATCTATCTTCTACTATGACGTATTATCCTGTATGGTGTTGTTGGCTCATTCTGTCAACTGTCATATTCAATAGATATATTATCCGAGAAATAAATTTCAAATCCTAATAACGCGACAATGATGCCACGTTTAAAACCTTTCCAATATGCCCTCTATACCATCCTCACGAAGGTACAGAGATTATACTAATTGATATTTTTCTTACACAGTAGAGTGAGTAATAGGTATGCTGATCATATAAAGTCATAGTACGTCATTGTGAATAATCCTAATTCATTAATAAGTATGGATTGGATCTATAGCATTGTTACCTATTTTGATTGCACTGAACTCGAAATCGTTTTAGACACTAGTTCGATTTATTGCACACTTTAATTGCATGTGAACGAGCCTAAGGGGCACGCGTAGTACGACGAATCCAAGTTACCCGAGCTTAATAACGAATTCGTTGTGTATAAGGAAATTCGTTAGAAATTGTCTAGATGAAAGTACAACATTGAAGATTTGATAATTAGATTTTGCAGCGCGATTCCAACTAGCTGCTGCACACGCAATACACATGAATACGCTACTATTTATTATCGTAGTGGGAGTAATATCTTGATATAAAATCTCGATATGAGGTACCGAACAAGGACTGAAATTATAGCAAGAATACTGGAGGTTGCCAGCGAGGGTACGGTCCTTAAGACAAAGATAATGTATGGTGCATTTCTCTCCCATCAACAACTCAAAGAGTATCTTTCTCTATTGCTAGACAGAGGATTGATACAGTTTTCTAAACAAGGACAGACTTATAGAACTACCGAAAAGGGGCTACATTTTCTGGATATATATACAACTTTGAACGATATGCTAGACAAGAAAAATAGATCAGACAACAAAAACATTACGTGAGGATGCTCATTAGATGAATCATTGATTTTATCAATATCGATGGAGATTTTAGATAATCACTTGGTCTCGCCATTATTGGTCTATATAGATATATTAGAATCATCTTTTCTAGATTTATTTTTAGTAAATTTCTGATAGGACTGATATTTTTGATTTATGATAGCTTTATGATGCAAGAATTAAAATTGTGAGGAACACTCATTTATCGAAATATGGTATGGTATATAATAACGATAGTTGAAGGTATCAGAAAGTCCAAATTATCAAGTTCAAATACAGTTACGATAGGTGCCTAGATAATGTCTTTCTTTAGGTTAATAGCCGGAAATTATTGAATATTTTCTTCAGTTATCTTTACGATAAGTATAAAATCACCTATGCAATTACATACAACAATCATTTCGAAGCATTTTCTAGAAAAGATTAATTATCGATACGCATTAGACTTTGCTTCAAATAGTGAATATATTGGCTTGCTAAGATTAGAGTGACGTGTTGATCGAAAAAGAGCTATGTGGTTATATCTATGATTGGAACACTGAACAAGATGATTCTCGATATTCCTGCCCAAGGTGTAATTCTGAACACTTGAGTTTAGAAAGGGATCACGTTATCGATGGTCAAGCGACGCAACTTGTTGCTTGCCATCGCTGCAATTTGAAGTGGAAGGATAAATGGAGATTATCAATATCATATAAGGCATTCTAGAGATAGACTATGGTGTTCAGTATTTTTATATAGCGTATCTCAATCTATTATGCCAGAATATTTATCGCGATTGGCAAGCATATTTTTGATATATTCAACTTGAAAGTAACATGTGAAATATGTTAGTAACAAGTACCGTACTTCTTACTTGTTTTACTCTAAACGAAAATTCGTATCATGAAGATAGTTACTGATGTCCTATTTTTATATTAAGAGCTAATTACTAGCTCAGATTTTTAACCGAAATGCATATGCTTATTTATATATTGGAGAATGATTGATCTGATTTGATTTCTAGAGGATAATGATTCATGCTACTGTTACTACATGCAAAGATGATTCAGATAATCGTATCAGATTGCATTTTTTCATAAATATGTCATGTTCGATTTGACAGGGTCTACATTCTGAAATTACCTAGATTGACAATAGATTAAGCTTTCAGAACGTAATTACGGAATCACTTATTTATGAGCTATATCATACCCCAGTTTTTTTCTTTCGTTCGCCCCTGCCTGAATGAGCTTTCTTAGTATGAATCTTCAATCTATCCTTATTTTCAAATTGCATACCACAGTCCTTACATTTTACTGGTTTATCTTTAAGTTCTGTCTCTTGGTCTTGCTTACGATTAAATAGACGCATGATCAATTATTTGTCTGTATAAAAGCTTATTAATGCTACGCTTTTTCAGAGGAGATTGATGTAATGGAGAATCTCTTTCCTTAGATTTACTTCGATGCGGTCACTTGATACCAATCATCTGAAAAATTCAATTTCGGCCACCTAATACTAGTAGTTTGATTGTTGTATCAAAGGCACTTCAAACAGCTGCAACTTTTAGTGTTCCATAGCCTGATTTAACCCCCACTTTTCTCTTACTTTGTCTTCCAACTTGGAAAATAATAGTCTGTCAAATATCAATCCAATAACGAAAATGGTGATCATTGAAGCAATAATTTGATCCATTAACTGGAATTCTCTGCCGACTAAGAGTACGTGACCCAATCCAATAGATGCTGCTATGAGCATTTCAGCTCCTATTAACGCATGCCATGCAAATGACCATGCCTGTTTTAATCCAATAAGTAGGGACGGCGTGGCCGCTGGAATCATGAGATACCAGAAAAGTGAAACACCCTTTGCTCCCATGTTTCTAGCCGCGCGCACGTAAATGTGTGGTACATTACGAACTCCGCTGTAAGTTGACATCATGACAGAAAAGATCGAACTCATTATAACTACAAACAAAATTCCGAAGTCGTTTAATCCAATTAATAAAATTGCGAACGGTACCCATGCCACGCTTGGAAATGATTGCAGCCCGACAGCAAACGAACTCATTGTTTTTCCAAAACCCGTGAATTTTACCATGGCCAATCCAATACCCACTCCAAAGATGATTGATATCGAGAACCCGGTAATGAGCCGGTACAAAGTTACCGCGATACCACCGATAAGAGTCATGTCTTTTATTAGTTCTTCAAATGAGACTGAGACCATTGCTGGAGATGGCAAAGCCACCTTTGGCCATACATTTAACAAAAACACCAACTGCCATACACCGACAAAAGCAGCAATAAAGAGTATGACATTTGCAATATTATCCAAGTCCAGTCTTCTATGTTCCTTTCGCCAACTACTTTTTCCGAACTGCCATTCCATTTGTTGTCTCACCAAGTTTTGCAACACAATCTAGAATTTGTAGTGTATTTTCTGTCATTACCTAGTTCGATGAAGTTGTCTGTTTCGTTTTCTAGAGAACTTGTGTTAATTTCTCGATCAGCATATTTTCCGTATGGCACTTCCTCAACTATCTGTTTGATGAATATTACTGCTTAGATATGCGCAAAATCTACAGATTGATGCAAAATATTCATATACCGAGTAGCAAAATTTGTTTCCTATCATTTAATGGAGCGTTATTTGACAATGCAGTTAGCTTAAGAATTATAATATTGGCACGACTTATCATTTAGTTTCCACCGATCACGCGATTTTCTATCATATAATATGAAGTTTCTTCTATTCATGGATTTATTATAATAATATAATCATCATTTATTTTCAACACCTTATTTCTATTGATATTCAAATTTTACAGCTTCTAACACATATTCTGAAGTTTTTGACAAGTTAGGGGAAGTCTAATTTACAATAATGTCATGCTGTAAATATATCCTTCATTATCTTCAACTCAATGAGAGAACGATCAACGTTTTAAAATTAAAAGATCCGGGAAATAGAATTCAAATAAATTTGCTAGGAGAGATATGTGAACACAGACAGACAAGATAGTAGTTTTACTTTTTATCTCTGCTTTAGTCTATCTTGCTATTAAATAAGCTTCAAAAAGGGAAGTCAATTCAAAAGTGCACTATCTAATCTAAGGTGATCAAGTGAATGAAAGATGACCTAGTAACAATAGAAGAATAGTTTGTTACTGCATAATGTTATCTAGAGATGTAGCATATTGATTTTTAAGATGGGCATATGTATCTTATCAAAGGATGGTAGACTTAACTAAGTTAAAATATAAGGTTAATTACAATCATTATACATATAATTTCAAAACGAAGAGGTACGAAAGTAAAGAGGCTACCTACTCTAGCTACGAGCAAGCAAGAGCAAATCAGTGGAAATGTGAAAAATGTTACAAATTATTTGCTACTCTCAAGCAGCTTAGGCTGCATAAGCTAGAGTATCACTCCTATTAATTGGAATAATAAAATAATGTTTTCGTGTTAGGGTTCTGGAGTTTTTTTCTATAGCAGTTCCTCGTCTAGATAATAGAAATGTACATCATATTAGGGTTTCAAACTAATCAAAGTGTCATATATAACAATTTGTTTGGCCATCAAATGCATAGTGCAAATTATGCAATAATCCATTCTTTAAGATTGAGATAGTGAAATTGTGAGGTAATATAGAAAACCATTAGATTAATAGAAATTTTATCTAACATGAATAGGGAAAATAGGGAGTTACATGAAGCTAGGTAATTATGTTAGCATATCATAAATAGTTATTTTCTGATTAATAGTTGACCCCTTGAAATATAGAAGCAGAACAGATATAATTGCAATGATTTTAGAAAGTGCAAATAAGGAAGGTGGATCAACTAAGACGAAAATAATGTATAAAGCCTTCCTATCCTTCGCTCAGCTTAAGGAATATCTTTTAATTCTTTCACAAAACGATTTGCTACAGTATGAAGAAATTAATCAAGTTTATAAAACCACGTCCAAGGGAATACAGTATTTAGATCTCTATAACAACATTGATGAACTGAGTAGTACTACTGCTAAATGAGTAAATTATATTGGATATGGAATTTGATTAACAGCAGTTTAATAGTATAAGTTTAATAGTATATTGAGTCAAGAAAATATTAGATGTGCTGATAAATAGTTTGGCAGATTGCTATTGTTAGGATGCTGTCGTAAAGTTGGTTCGCGACATTCCGGAACTAACTCTTTTATGAAATGTCAACATCACTTTAAATAGATTGTAGAATTCGCCAAAACGATGACTCTAAAAATCTTTGCAACTTCAAATAATAATGACCATAAATTTATCTCAATTACGTTAAAAAAAAGAAAATGGGTACTATTGAATCACACTCGGTTGAGATTTCTCTACGGGATGGATCTACTATACAACTTTCCTTCCAGAGCAAGTTTGTACATTTCAGCTACGTATGGATTTCTTGCTGGAGTTTCCGCCCCTAACTCTACTAGACGTGCATAAACTCTTACTACATAAGCAAGAGCTCCCATGAAAGCTACTACTACTCCCATGTTAAACATCCAATGGTTGGGTACTGAGAATATTTCTTCGACGAACCAGAAGTGCCACATTTCGTTAATCCCTATCGTAAACATTGTTGCTAGATAGCCAATGATGGTTATCTTCAAACCAGTATTCATTGAATTATTGGGTCCTCTGAGTATAGGCACCCTTCGGTCGTACATTGCCACAAATCCCCATCCTAACGGAAGTGCAATAAAGTGGCTGTACAACCACCAGTGAGCTGGTGTGAATGCACTATCTCTAATAGCTGTTTGATGTAGCGATCCATCAACGAAATTATCTACTTCCACTGAGGCTGCGATAGAACCGAGCATAATTACCATTATGTATATCTTTTTTAGTCTCTGTATTTCAACTTCTTTGGGAATCAGTGCTGGCATTTGTGCCATGTTAGTTCATTAACTACGTCGTCTATGTGCTACTTAAATCTTATGTCAATCGAATTATTACTTTTATTATAAAAAACTTATAAAACCGTAAAATATGAAGAAATTGTCATATAAATATCGCGTATTATACTAAAATTAATAATGTCGAAATGATAATCAGAACTGATAGTCACATGTGATAATCAAATAATGTAGCTTAAATTCTATTATGCTTAAAAGCCAGTTATCAATGCGCAGTGGACACGAACAAGAATGAATCATTGATATGTAATAGCCTCGTAATCAAGTTGAAACTCTTTCAAGAATATCCTTGGATTGCCAAAAAGTCAGAAGCTTTTTAGCCTGTTCATATCCGAGCCATGCGTAGTCTACATGTTCTTGGGAGATTATAATTTGAGAGTTAAATGCACTAACATGATAGAATTTCACTATTTTTTCAATTTCGATGCTCTTTTTTATAAAGGTATAATTCACATCCCCCAAATATTGAAGTACCGAGAATCTCCTAATACCGGTCTCTTCCTGTATCTCTCTTCGAAGTGTTTGATAGTCAGTTTCATTATTCTCCCTGTGACCTTTAACAAAGTTCCAATCTCCTCTTGGACTTTTTAACAGTAAAAACTGTCTAGTATTGTAAAGTTTCCTACTTCGAGAATTCAGATACATTGATTGGAGTGGAGTGTAGGAAATTACTGCACCAACTGATTCTTCATAATCCTTTTTTCTTTTTTGCAATTCCTCTACTTTATCAAATGCTTATAGAATTTTGAGTAGGTATCGATCATATTTATCAAATATTTTTATAGGTTAGTTCTCAAAATTTTAAAGACATCTAAATAAATCACCTGAGTTATTATTGTTGTCATCGTGCTTTAACATACCATTGGCACTTAGCACAGCGTCAACATCACACCTAGATATCGTCTTCGATTCATCATTTAGTGTAGGAGACATAAGGTCACCGCTGAAATTGGCGTGGCCTAAACCAAGTGCATGCCCTAGCTCATGTTTGGCAATCTGCTCGGTTGTATCAAAGTCTAGTTTCTCACCAAAAACAGATTTCGAAACGGTCGTTACGGCATTAGTTATCTCACCGTTTTGAAGATTATAATTGATTCGAGTTGCCCCAGGAGCAATAGCTTTGAGCGTTATTCCACTATCTGCCAATTTCATATGTCTGACATTGCCGTCTTGAGAAAATTTAGAATTGAACTTGAGGGTTATGTCAGCACTATCGTCAGAAGAGGTCAGTTCAGTAAATCTTAGACCTTCAATATTCTTAGACCAGTCGTCAATAGCGCGGTGCACTGCTTGTTCAGCAATAGAACTGCCTCCAATTATCCTGTAAGTCAATCCTTCACCACTAAACTTGTCAGATGACCATGTGCAGCAAATTTGGATAGAGAGTTCATTGTTAGATTGGTCGCTGGTGGTACGATCTGAGGATTGTATAGTTCTATGTTTTTTTCCCTCGACTATGTTGATTTGATGATCTCTTTCACTAACAGTCGAGACAAAAAGCACTGACAGTAAGATAATAGTAAACAACAAAACCTTGAAGAACAATATGTTTATCTTCACATTCTGCTCTTTAAACTTTTTTTATGCCTGGTCATATTGCATTTGGGTGAGCCCTTGGATATACTTTTACAATTGTGAGAATTATTTTGATTCTTTATAGCCGAACAACTTAGAAGGTGTTGTATCAAAACGTAGTGGATGATTGAATAAAACTCGATTAAAGTATGATTATTGAATAGCTTTGTCTCTTATTGGTGCCAGCCATAATAAAAAGCTCTATCAGCGGCTCTTGTTGGTTGTACTACTATCAATACTTGTTAGGCGATTCATACTTCTCTTCAGATCTATAACGCTTCTAGCGTAAAATAATGCACTAAA
>JARBAU010000050.1 GCA_029237525.1 Nitrososphaerales archaeon
ACAGATACACTATCGAGAGATTGCCAGTTCCATTGAATTCCTACTACATCGTCATACTCTTTTAGCAGTCTAGTCCATAATTTTTGAAATACTTTAGATGTAGACCACTGCTGAAATCGTCTATGACAGGTTGATCCAGAGCCATATTCTTTAGGCAGCATCTTCCATTGACATTCAGTTCTTGAGACATACAAAATACCATCCATTACCCTCCTAAATGATACTATAGGACCTCCAATTGTATTATTCGGCTTTTCTGACGGAAGTACTAAGCTGATTTCATTCCATAACTGATCTGGGATTCTTTTGATAGTTGGAAGATATTTGACTCTATCGTAAGCCACAAATATGAACAATGAATTCTCAAGCTATATTTCTATCTATTTTTGGGATGGGTTCTTAGATTATAATTAACGATTACTATGAAACTAATTATAGTGAATATGCCTGCGACAAAATTTGCATTCCAGTACAAACATAATTATCTTTGTCATAGTAAGCCGTTGTTGCACTAACCCCAATATTCTGTGCTACCTGTATAGTTTCTAGAGGTTAGCTGAAGATTATGTATTCCTTGTGATAAGTTCTCCTCCTGTGAATTCTCCAGTTCAATTTAGGTGTAAGAATAATATATTATCGTGTACATATTTAGTTGTAAAATGAGTAATAGTAACAATACCAGCAATCAATCCTCCAGCCAAAGCCTTAAGAATGCTCCAAGCCAGCTGGCTCAAATAACATCTGAAATCGTAGAAAAACTGGTAGGTACAGGTACCAATATGTCAACCACAATTACCTTTGATGATCTTGAAATTGATGTTCCTCATGCAAAGGGCCCAGATGGCTCAGATATTGGCAGTGCAAAGTGGGTAATAAATGGTAAAATAATGTGGACAACCACGGTATCTAACAAATAAAAAAATTAGATGCTTTATATGACCAGTTTGGGAATTCATGGAATTTGTCACAACTAGAAGAATAACAAATTATGATACAGTCAAATACAGACCTGCATATATGAATGGATTTAAAGATAGATTCAGAGATATGATCGATTATGGCTGATAGTAATGATTATAATGACAACAAAATGGAATTTATGTTACTGGATTTACTTGCTAAATCGCTTAAGACAATTACTGCCGGTGCAATTGATATTAACATGGAAGGAAAAGCCGCCCTTAGGTTTGAGGTTGATAAAGTACAAGAAAGGATTAATGTAGATTTTATTCATCCTGATGTTCTCCAGCTAGCAGAGTCAGAAACAGAAGACAGGATAGGATTGTTCGATAAATTGAAAACTGCACGAGAATTTTCACACACACTTACCAATAATGGCTTGACGTTATCATTTCTAAGAAAAGGAAAAGAAGCAATAACACTAGGAAAAGGTGCCCATCCTACGCTATCAAGATTGATAACAAGAAGCAAGGATATTCAAATAGACAGCGTAAGGGAATCCATCAAGTTAAGCCGCGATCTAAAAGATAAAGAAGAGTAATGAGTAAAGCAGTATAGTAATTCAAATTGGCAACGAGGATCGTGATCTCGATCGTGTGATCTCTGATAATTGTTAATTGGTACTATCTTGAGTTAGACCATTACTAATCATGGTCCATTCTCATTTTCATTTCCCTTTCTCAAAATCCTGATGATGTATTAGATCATCTCTAGTTTGAAATGACTTGCCGCACATATTGCAAATATATTCAGACATTGCGGTAGGTGTAACTTCAGGATAGTCATTTCTTTCTTCATTTAGATTTACTGCCTTCTTCTCTTTCGTACTACTGTAAGTTGTTATATTGCGTGTTCTAACATCGGGATTGTTACGCGTACTATCTGTAATCTGGTACTTCATTTTCTTTGCAGAATCATTCCCTTCAATTGCTTTTCGCACTTGATATATGTTTTTGAATTTAATATATCCATCCAAGCTCTGAAATAATGAGATTACGTCAATATCATTACTTACACTTGTTATATATTTTAAAATATCTTCCTTAAAGGCTGGAAACTGCATTTGTTTATTATCCAGTAATTTTATAGTAGATTCTAGAAACTGTTGGTCATTGTTAGCTCTATTCACTGCGTAGTTGATGTCACTTGCATTATACGCTGGTTTATGTCTGGATAAATTATCAGCAGCATATCCTATAGTCTCTCTCGATTTTCCCTCTTCCATTACTTGTTATCAGACAATAACTTTGATAATAGTTTCATAGCCTGAATTATTGATTTAATGATATCTGAT
>JARBAU010000051.1 GCA_029237525.1 Nitrososphaerales archaeon
CTATCTGATAATCATGACAGAACAATGAGCGTGTTGGACTACACCATTTGCAACACTTCCAGTCAAGAATCTTTTCAGTCCGGTTCTTCCCCTTGTTCCTATAACTATTAGATCTATACCTTTACTAGTAGCATAGTCAATAATAGATTCTATGACAGATTTCACATCAGTGAAAATCTCGGTTTTCAGCTCTGTAACATTTTCATTCCTTGCCATATCTTTTATTTCCTTGAACCATGTTTCTGCTTTTTCTTCTAGATCATTAAAATACTGGTCTATTACATGTGGAGGAGCCCCTTCATATCCATATGGCAATCCTCCACCAACGTGGATACAAAATAGCTGAGCGTTCTCATCCTTTGCCAGCTTTACGGCATATTTAGCGGCATTTAGGGAACATTTTGAACCATCTATTGGAACGAGTATCCGTCTTATTTGAATACTACAATTACTATTGTTATCTGTCATTACTGCATTTGTTGTCATGTTAATTTAGTATATTAAAGATATGTAGACACTGCCACGCATTACAATCCAAAATGTAATATACTATTCGTAGTATTACCCAATTAATGAGCTTAGAATCGATTCCAGTATCCAGTATTATGACCAAAAAGGTAATTGTTCAAACTGATAATCAAAACATCCAGGCAATCTCTAACACTATGTATGAAAATAATATCGGTAATGTATTAATAGTAAGAAATGATGCAGCGCAAGATAGTGTTAAGCAAGATAAAGCTGTAGACATTATCACTGAAAGAGATATTGTTCGAATAGTAGGCTCATTTGATCCAACTTTGTATCATTTCCCTGTACGGGAGTTAATGAGCAAATCCATAATTAGCATAACACCAACTTGTTCTCTTAAGGATGCGATGGAAACGATGCAGACAAAGAATATAAGAAGGCTCCCGATACTCGAAGCAGACGGAAAGTTAGTCGGTATAATTACTTCCAGAGACATATTCAAACTAATTATTAAGAATCAAGATACTGTGTCTACTTTTATCAATAGCAATTTAGTACCACTTTCAGGCGAATTTTATGAGAGATTCACTCAATATTGGTCTGATGATATCCTGCACAAGACACGATAAAAACTTCACTTTTTCGCATGCAAGCCTTAGGTGAATTGAATTACTGGATAATTATGGGTCAATAATAATATTGATGACATGATCTCCTACTAGGCGATCACACTTAACTATGGACATCCAATGAACTTAGTAATCCATGTTTTGTGATAAATAATGAATATACATCATCATCATCTGTAGTATTCTAATATTTTTTCAATAGAATCTTTTTCGTTATCATTTGCATATTCTTGATACCTTGTGAAGTCGAGTGGTGTAAGTATGCCAATGGGATTATTATTCGTATTACCATTAGTACCATGAACGACAAACAGATGTCTTATATTATGTTGCAACATCATATCAGCAGCCTCTGATGGTGATGAATTAGATTTAATAGTTATGATGGGAGAGGACATAACTTCCTTATTTGTAATAGTACTAGTACGAACATCATTAATACACACCTTCCTTACCAAATCTCGCTCCGTTACTAAGCCTTGCGGTTTACCAGTGGCATCAACCACTATTAAAGAACTCACATTTTTGTCTTTCATCTTCTGAGCAGCTTTTTGAATTGAAGACAGTTCTTCAATAGTTTCAAGTTTTTTCCTCATAATATCTTCGACTTTCATAGTCCTCTTGATATCTCAACCAGTATTTATTTAAATACCCACTGTCCAATAGTAGATTTTGCATATAATTATTGAAACATGTACCAATTTTGTAGTGTACCGATGTTTCAAAATCCCTAAGAAATGAAGTAATAGTTTGAACATTGGTACACTGCACTACAGCGAAGACAAATTCTTCATATATATAAAACTGCTAATCAAATGTACATATATGGGAGAGCTAATGAATCAAAACGTATTGAAACATACTGGATTAAAGATATCAGAAGTAAGTAATAAAGTCATAACACTTGAACCGGAGAATACGCTCCTTGATGCCCGCAATACCTTACTGAGATATAATATCAGTAGGATTGTAATTGCTAGGGATAATAGAGCAGTGGGAATAATTACAGAGAAGGATATTTCTCGGATTCTATACACTGAACCACAACATAGGCAATTCAAGGAGATTAGATTAGACGAAATAATGAACAAAGATCTTATCGAAGTTAATGAAGAAAAAGAATTGAAGTCATGTGCCAAGTTAATGTTGGAACACAATGTTAGCTCTTTACTCGTACTTGATAAAGATCGTCTTCTCAAGGGAATAGTAACCAAGAGCGATTTAGTACATTCTTATGCAATGCACTGTGCACATAGAAAATTAGTAGAAGATTTAGTACAAAAATATATGACAAAAAAAGTATTGACAGTAGATCCCGATGAGCCTATACATATGGCTCTTATGCTAATGACTGATAATAAAGTATCCCGAGTAGTTGTGACGAGAAATCGGAGGCCGGTCGGTATTATCACAGGACGCGATTTGCTACCAATTAGTTTATTATTTGGGACAGGAATTAACGGACATCATTGGCACATATCGGAGCAAGCAGAAGCACGCAGAAGAGAACAGATTCTTATCCCATCTGGCATTAAAGCAATATTTTTAGCAATGGATGTAATGAAGTATGATCCAATAACTATCACAAGTGATTCAGATTTATCTGAAGCTGCCCATATAATGATGAGAAATAGAATAAGTGGTATTCCAGTAGTAGATTCAGATGATATTATTGTAGGTATAATAACAAAGACTGATATTGTAAGGAGATTAGCATCGGATAATTAGTCTTTTTTGTGGAGACATAATTGCTGCAGAGACACAGGAATAGATTGTTAATGTGACATCAAGAATCCGAAATCACATCTCTGATCATTTTTGCAGGCTCTTTCTCTCCTTGTTCATGGTATCTATTCATTAGAAATAATAAGTGATGTCTCATTTGTTTGAAAAGATCGATCTGTACTTGTAATGATTCCAATTCTATTTCACAAGTCATTTCATTATCCTCAACCATAAAATATGATTTAAGGATTCCTTATAAATTATCATGGGATAATGACTGCTCTTCCTATTATTTTTCCATCTTTTAGTAATGAGATGACTTCATTTATTCTATTCAAAGGGAATTTTTGTATACTGTGCTTTATTATTTTCTTTTTGGCTAGATCTATTACTTCGCGCAATTCATTATAGTTACCCCATAATGAACCAATTACTGAATATTCATTAATAACTAAGGGAACAAGTGGAAAAGTAATCTGATTTCCGAACAGACCAACTAACACAAGTATGCTGCCCTTGTTAAGTAATCTTATGGAATTATAGACTGTACTTTCAGTCCCAACACAATCTATGACTGCGTCTACGCCTCTTCCATTAGTTGCATTTAATACCTGTTCCTTTAACTTCTGTTTTTTCATATTTTGATGCATTAATAGTAATATCTGCACCAACTGTTTCGGCAAGCTCAAGTTTTTCAACCTGTCTATCAAGTGCTATAATATCTGATGTCTGTCCCAATATTTTCGCATATTGTACTGCATAGTATCAGAGGCCTCCTATTCCCATTACAGCTATAATCTTACCAGGACCTAGTCTGTGTCTAATTTTTTTGATGGCTCTATAAGGTGTAAGACCTGCGTCAGTAAGCGGTGCTAATTCTTCTATAGATTGTCTAGTTCTATATCCCTCGCCTTCAATCTTGATCAAGAATCTGTACGTTTGCAAAGCAGCGCTTTGTACACGACTTTAATTAATATATGATGCAATTTCTAAAATAAGTTACAAATGTTGTCAAAAATTCTAGTTGGCATTGATGGGTCAGAATACTCCGACAAAGCCTTCGAATATGCGATTTTTCTTGCTTCCAGATGCGAATCGAATTTGCTGATCGTTAACGTCCTTGAGGAATATGGTAATGTTGGATATTCCATTTCTAAGGGGTTGGAACAACAGAGTAAGGAGCTTTTAGAAATGTACCGTCAGAAGGCTGAAAAGTCTAATTTACAATCTTTATCTACAATACAGCTCCGCGGAATTAGTGCTGCTGGCCAAATCTTGGGACTAGCTGATAGTAAAGGGGTTGATACGATAGTAATTGGAAGTAGGGGGCCTCACGAGATAAAGGAATTTTTGTTGGGGAGTACAACATATAAGATTGTTCACAATGCTAAATGTACTGTAGTTATCGCAAAGTGAATAATTCTGACTTACTAGTGGCCTAGTATCTACTTTACAAGTCTACTGTCGCACAAGTTCTCAACACACAGTGGGGTTGGTAAACATTGTGCATTTAGTGCACAATTACCTATATAGAGTTACATAATTTGCTATTAGACGACTTAGCAGGACATCTCACCTTCTCTCGCCTTACCAAGGCGTACAATCAATTAATTAATTAATCAATATTATCAATAAGTAACCGTTTTCAATTCCTTAGAAAATAATTTGCTGCCAGAGTGCACTTCTCGTACATATATATCATAATTACGAGAATCCATAATCAATTATTGCAGTGAAGATTGCTACTACTGCTATTACTGCATATATTTCAGATGATCCCATATATTATGATAGCACAAATGCTACCATTGTCGTGCATCTCCTTCAAGTAGACCGGATCCGATATGAATTCTATCCATATGTTTTGATAAGTCATTTTTATTATCAAATTTCGAGCCACAATATGGACAAACTATGGCAATATTTTTTGATACAATAATAGAATCGGATATATCAATATCTGCCAAACTTATACTTTGATTAGATGATTCTCCAACGATTGACATTAGAGTTAAAACACCGAGTATACTTGTTTTGTCATTTTCTTTGGCAGACAAAGAGGATTCTGTTTCAGCGGATTTATTTTTATTCATTATAACAAGTCTCCTTATTCCTTTGTTTCTCATGATCGAGACTGCATCTTTTACTAGTACGTCCTTACCAACCGTGTGCAGTGGTGAACTCATTATTTCCTTTAGCATGACCTTTGATGGATCCTTGCCCTCAGCTACCACTCGATACAGTATGTCTCTATCAGTAACTATACCGATTGGTTCTTCAGAATTTCTAAGTCTAACAATTATAGAAGATGTATTTTTGCTATTCATCAATCGTGTTGCATCGGCAATATTGGCGTCTTCGTATTGGGTAGCAAAATCTCTATCAATTAACTCGCCAACCTTCTGTGATAATGAATTTGAATACAATTACTGTCAAAAAGGTTTAGCGTAATAATAATATATTGCTAAAATTTGCAGTGCAATGCAAAGCGGTCATAGATTAGAAATATGATATACACAATAATATATCTGCTTATGAATAAAAACACTGCCGCTCCTGGCGAAGTTATCCCTGTGTCTGACTTTATGACTACCAATGTATTAACTGCTAATGAAAATCAAAGTGCAAGTTATGTCTGTAAATTAATGTGTAATAGAAAAGTTGGTAGTGTTGTTATTCTAAAAAATACAAAAGAATCAAAAGCTTCTAGTACTAAGAAAACTGGGACAATAGTGGGCATAGTGACGGAACGGGATTATCTGTATCTACTAGGATTTTCTGACATGACCAATGTGAATATACCTATATCTGAAATAATGAGTAAACCGCTAATCACAATAAGGAAATTCGCCTCTATTAATGACGCAATCTCAACAATGCAGGCAAAAAACATTCGTAGACTGCCTGTAGTAGATAATACTGGCAAAATGATTGGGATAATAACAGATAAAGATATTCTAAGGGCAATTATGATAAATCAATCATTAGCTATGAGTCTATTAGCCGACCCTACACTACTTGTCGATCAACACTCCTTGTTTGGTAGATATACTTCCAATTCTTGGATCAGAGATATTTGCCATACGAAATTATAATTATTAATTGGTTATACTCCTAATCATAATAATATTAATAATGCTGGTGAATGTGTGGTCTTGAAAATTATGAGCCTTAAAATTAAAAGCACAAGGTCGTCGTAAATCGTCTAAACAATCAAGCCTTGCCTATACAATATCGAATTTAGTAACAGAACAGACGTTTGTACCAAAACTACGCTCTATTAATGAGTATACAGTATCATAATATTACTTCAGCAGTAGTAGTATTTGGAGTAATTCTAAATTCGGCTCTAACCTGAGCAAGCGACTCAAATATTTGCGTTAATAATTCTTTTGTAAACAGAGACCAATTTTGTCCTAACTCATGTTTTATAACAAATACGTGTTTTCTTCCGCTTTCAATTTGATGATCCGAATTGATACCTGATACTTTCATATATTCTTGTAGTACAGATAATACTGTCCACAAGTTATAATCTTTCTTCATAAACAATACCGCATCTTTCATCAAGTTATAGGCGGTACTAGCAGCCTCTTTTATAATTTGATCTCTATATGAGTCTGTAGTAGTATCAGTTAGTAATCCGTTCTTTGTTGCTATTTCTATTGCTCGATCAATTAAAGACGATAACATTAGTTTCGGTACTGGCATCATACCGATCTTGTTTTCATATCTTCCCCATTCAGTATACTTCTTTAGTGTTTGATTTACCAGAACATTTAATGAAATCTCATTCTGGTTTGCCTCTTTCTGCATCTCATCAATAACTTTAGAATCAAGTCTAAATGAAACACTTCTAGTGGATTTTTTGGATTGATCAGAGTTGATATTGATTGAGGATCTATCGAAAATATCACTCATTTGGATAAACGATAGATACGAATACTTGTTTTTAACATTTTTCAGAATATTCTACCAATTTACTTATTAAATTGAACATGCTCGCACTTTCGATATTTTGATTCTAAATCAGCGAATACCTAATTGGGATATTATTTGTGCAATATATATCATCTACATAATCCTCATATCAATAGTAATTTGAAACAACTGTTCTATTTTGATTCTTCAAAGGAATTAGAGCATTGTTCTTTTCCTTTGACTTATTATCTTATCTGTAGGTTTCATACCCAATTGAAAATCCAAGTCGTCATGTCAATCGGTTGCTACAAAGTGAATAATGACTTCAGAACTATTTTTTTCTATTTCTAGCGTCCAGAAGACTTGCTGGAGTCAATATCTTTGAATTTTTTATTTAGTTTGGCCATTCTTGCTTCATATCCTTTATTATATTCCAATTCCTCGGGCACCAGAGTTGCAGGATGAATAAATCCTTGGTTTCGGATGATCATTGCTCTTTCAGCAGCCCACATTCTCTGAAGATCCCAATCTGCAGTGCCAAACCCGTCGTGTGGGCCAGTCAACTTACCGTTATGCATGCTGAACACGAGGCAAGAGACTATCGGTATCGCATAATTCAAGCTTGCAGCTGAATTTAGCTTAACAGGCATGAGTGGCATATGGTGACTTCCACGAGTATTGC
>JARBAU010000052.1 GCA_029237525.1 Nitrososphaerales archaeon
TAATAAAGAAAGGCCCTCTGTCAAATACAATACTAATGTTGATACATTTATGATGCCTAACTTTAAATTACAAAATCAGGTTTTGTGACTATTCAATCTAAAACTTCATTGTTTTAAAGTAGATATATATTTCGGCCACAGTGTTATTTCTTTTATTAGCTAGTCTGGAGAATCTGAACTACTTTCAGGTGATACTTTTCATGAGTCATCAAGGGACAATCTTGTATGGAAGCCTAACAATTTGGAAATAAACTTGTACTAGGAGAAGATCACTCATCCAGGATAATCAATACTATTGGATAGAAAGACTAATAATTACGTCGGTATCGGTGTCTCAGAACTGAACTCAGTCCTTACAATAATATATGGCATCAAAATAGCATATTTCATGGCAGGTCAGGATTAACAAGAAAATGAATAGTAATAACAAACGGCTAGGATCTGTACCGCTCCTGTCAATAATCGTACTGACCTGTATCTTTTTCCAACAAATTGACATTGCACACGGTAATGCTTTAAATCATCCATCTTCACTTAACGAACTGTTTAAACGAGTAGAGGGTTCTGTTGTTCAAATTACGAGCAAGGTGTCCCCGACAAGTCCGACTGATAATCAGCAGCCAGGAGGTGCAAACCAAACAGCCTTAGGCTCAGGGTTTGTCTATGATAGACTAGGGCACATAGTCACGAATAGTCATGTAGTAGCTAACGCAAAGTCTGTTGATGTAACGTCTATAGACGGAAATAGATTTACTGCAAATGTGATTGGACGAGATCCATATGGCGATTTGGCAGTATTAAAGATCGTTAGTCCTAACGGTAACATTAATCAAAAGTCACTACAATTCGTATATGATCCTCTAGAATTGGGTAATTCCTCTGAGCTAGAAGTTGGTGATCAGGTGATAGCTATTGGTAATCCTTATGGGTTAGATAATACTATGACATCTGGTATTGTAAGTCAAGTTGGAAGAGCAGTACAAGCTCCAGTTGGTGCATACTCGATTCCAGATGTGCTTCAGACAGATGCAGCCCTTAATCCTGGTAATTCGGGAGGACCTCTATTTAATAACAGAGGTCAAGTAGTTGGCGTTACCTTTGGAGGGATACCTGGAGGAATAAATTTTGCGATACCTTCTGATATCGTCAAACATATTGTCCCTATATTGATCAGCAAAGGAAACTATACACATCCGTATCTAGGATTCAAAGTCGCTACCCTGACCTCTGATTTGGCAAGTAGTGAGGGCAATCTGCCACCAAATCTAAGAGGGGTGTCTGTGGATTCACTTGTCCGAGGTAGTTCAGCAGACAAAGCTGAAATCAAGGCTTCTACTACAGATCAGTATGGTAAAAAACATGGCGGTGATATAATAACCGCAATTGATGGAAAAAATATTACTCGAACTGAGGATCTGATATCTTATTTAGAAAAGACAAAATCTCCCGGAGAGCCAGTGACTTTCACCATTTACCGAAATGGGCACTTTATAAAGCTAGAAACTACAGTCGGATCCCGGCCAGCTATCACATGACGTCTACCAAACTTCAATCTATAGCAATTGGCTGTTAAAAAGCTTCTATCGATAGTATAATGAAATTCTAATTGGGAATGGTATAGTAAAACTCAATCGAACTGATTATTATGTTGAAATTGCTGTTTCTGGATTAGATGGAGGAAAGAACATTTCTATGCAAGATTTGCATGGCAGCAATATCTGCTAGTAAATTCGTAAACTTCGCAGCTGTACTTGATGTAGAAGGCAAGCTTATTGTTGCCAAGAGCCGAGATGTTCCAACCAAACAAATCGATTCAATCACACGTTATCCTAAAAGCTATCTGTTTTACTTGAATTACCTGGCGCCTGCGATTAGAAAGAGAAGTCTGTGTTCCACTTCGAATGACAGTGCAAAACTACAATTCCAATCAGTAGAAATTGTCGATAATATAAAAATAGCAACAATAAGATTACCTAAAAGTAATGACAAGTATTTATGTGTATGTTTAGATGCAGATTCCAATTGCAAGAGCATCTAGTTCTTAATGGTAACTGCAAGAATTTATTGATACGAGATTAGCAATGGTATACCCTTACTAGTGCTCAGGCGAACAATAATATATTTATAATAACACAATTCATCCGATCTATCTATGCTTTTGAGGCAAGCACGATAAGAAATTGCATATTTCTGACCAGAATAGAACCCTAAAATTATTAATTTCGGAGCTGCATGATTTTTTAAAATAATTATACCCTATTAATTCTATGCCACATATCAGTATCCAGTTGATACGCTTGATGTGTGTCAATCAATAATACTATTCAGATTAACGCTATGCTTCCTCTTGACTCTTAGTCTTTATTTTTAAATCCTTCTCTGCTATAAGTTCATTTCTTGATATTTGAAATGACAACTATGCAAAGGGAATCATGAATGTTGATTTTAGGAACAGGTGTCTAAGATCACCAGTAACCCACGATTTTAATTTAAATATTAACAACATGTTTTAATATTTTTCATATAAATTCACTATCTATGAGATTGAGAAATTGACAAAACAAGGTTAGTATGACCGTCTAGAATAACCATCCTGTAGATCGTTGTTGCGATTCTATCGATTTATAATATTTTGGAGATCGGTATCTATATTATGAATGAATCTAAAGTATACATTTTTCACGTCAATCGTCTAGAGAATATATCTTTAAAGTTTAATTGCATTATTTGTTCTGCTTTAGTCATAAATACACATATGACATATTCGGTGACTGTTGTAGATGAATCTGATAAACCAGTAAGTTCTGCAAGCTCATATCAAATTTATAGTAAAGGGCTATTACATCGATTTGCTTCAATTTTCATAATTGATGCTGACTCAGGGGGATACCGACTCCTGCTTCAGAAAAGAGGGATTGGAAAGGCCCATGGGGGTCTTTTTTCTGAATCAGTAAGTGCACATGTACGCGCTGACGAAAACTATTTCGAAGCAGCTATTCGCAGACTCGGCGAAGAGTTAGGAGTTTATTCTCGACCAGTCTTGAAGGAGATTTGCAAAATTCACGTTAACGCGTGTGAACCTGAAACAGAGTGGAGAAAGAATGCTTTCGTAACCGTCTATGAATGCTTCATTTCAGAGAAGGACGTTATGAGCCAACTAATTATGAATCCGGCAGAAGTATTAAATGTATATTTTCTGCCACTCGAAAAAGTGGTCAAGTTCTTTAGCGCTAGCCCCGGATTCTTTGTACCATGTTTTAGAGATACGCTGCATGCTTATCTCGACTTCATGGATAAGAAATTGATATCATGAAATGCGTTGTTATTTTGGCATAGATTATATGATGCAATTGTTAGAGAAAATGTACCTGTGAAGATTAGAAAGTACAAATCGGGAATTTGTGAATTCCAGTTAGGTTAACTGGATCGGTTAACTGGATACGTCCATTAGAGTTCAACAATCTAAAAGCAGAACTTCATTTTTTGATTGCGGAATCGATTAACATCAATATGTATTCCTTTGGAGTGAGCTCAGCACCCTGCTGTTCTTTATATTTTGTACAAATATCTAAAAGGGCATGATATCTATCTTTATCTAAAACAAGATTAATTTCGTATTTATCCTTGTCTTCCATTTGATTTCTTTACGAGTACTCCCTTATAAACGACGCACAACTCCACTTTTGGAAAGATCTGATATTGGGGGAGCTATTTCATATGCATGGAGATGCTTGATCACCAATCGTAATCGTCTTCTAATTTTTGATCCTCCACTTTTATTAGAATCAATACGTTAGTCATATTCTAAAATTCAAATGTTGTAAGGGGCAACAGAAATGTCTAAATTGCTGATCAAAAGCTATGCGTAAAAACTGTTGAATATAATACTCTTGATAAAACATAATGACATTAACACTGAAGGGTGGGTTAACATATTACTACTTTATATGAGATCTATTTTTTCCACTACGAAGATTCGAGGTCAAGTTTCCAGCTAGTATAAGAAATTGTTTATGAGGATTGGGCCTACATCTAATGCAAATCTGACATGTAATACTATAATGAAGAGAATTCGGGTATAGCATTTAGAATGCTCTTGCATGATTCTTACATTTATTATAGTTCCAGAATCTACAGGTTAGCCGTCAAGTTCTTATCATTCATAATAGAGAGGAGTAATGTTATCGTATTGAAATGGATTAAGATTTGTTTTCTTGGCTGATAGATTCAGAATACATATACATAAAATCAGACAGATATTTGTTGACGAAACTCTAAACAAAATAGTTGTTCTGAGATATTGGCCTTGGATGGCTTAAATGTCTAATATGGATGTCAGCTTGACGATAATGCATCATCTAGCAAGGGAAATAATGATTTTTGAATGCTAATAGTTCTTCAAACATTAAGACATAATTATGGGGTGAAGTCCGTTTATACGGATGGTTCCATCGGTACAATATGATACGGCCAGTAAGTGGTAAGGTTACCTCAGCATTATATATATGGCATCGAATTGAAAAGCATGATGAAATTATTCATTTAATAAATCAAGGATTAGATCCAAATGTTTAGACAGCCATTTGCTTTGTAGAATGCCAAAATGTAATAGGCAGCATATCTATTACTGTTAAAAATTTTTTATCCTATATGTTCAAATGGATACGAATAAACAAGATTTATGACATTCTTGGTTATGGATTGAGATTAGATTAACAAAGCGTTAACATATAATTTAAGTATATGCAAGTCTTCATTAGAATATTATGAGAGGCGCGAATTCAGATGTGGATTCTAGACCTTTTGTTCTGGCAGTCGATGACGATTTCGACGTTATTAATATTTTTAGATTGGGATTAGAAAAATATGACCTGAATGTGTTTGGCTTTACTGATCCGCTATTAGCATTGGAGCATTTTAAGATAAATCGTGAACGATATGCACTAGTTGTGTCGGATATACGGATGCCCACAATGAATGGGTATGAATTTGTAAAGAAGGTAAAAGAAATAAAACCTGAAATCAAGATTTTCTTAATGACAGCATTCGAAATAAATGATCTCGAGTTTTCTCGGGCATTGCCATCTATAAGAATCGATGAATTTATTCAAAAACCAATATCCGTAAGCAAACTTGCTGCAACAATTCAAAAATATATCAATAAAGTAAAGATATCATAAACAGCTAAAGGTTACCTTATTCAAGACCGTTTCTAATTGTTAGGATAATTACTAACCTATTTCTAAAGCGATTAGTATTTATCACTAATGTTTGACAGAAATCTGAATTCAGGTGATCATACGCTTCATGAATCAGAATATCAGTCAACATCCATACAAAATAAGTAACCGATACAATTATGAACTAGATGGTGACAAACAGGTAAGGAATTGAACTATAGGGTCGAAATAATGTTATGAATTAATCTAAACATAGTTTGAATCCTACTCTATCTAGTAAAAACATGAAAAGTTTACTGATTTCGACTAGATTTGAGCAAGTTACGGCTCTAAGAATTCTATTAAATCAAAGATCATTGTAAGCATATATAAATATCTTTGAAGATCCGTCCAATATGCAGGAAAAGGAAAGAGAAGAACCTAGAAAGGAACCAGCCAAGGACTATTATGCAGGATATGTATTCGGCAGTCACCCTTATACCAGCAATGAATTACCAGGTCGCAAGGGTGATGAAGAGCTGAAGAACGACATTATTGTTAATATTAGAAAAAATCTGGGCTTTCGAGGAAGCAATATCAATGTATCAGTTTTTGATGCAACAGTAACTCTTTCTGGAGTGGTTAAAACGTATGATGACAGATCTCTAGCAGGACAGACGACATGGAACACCTCAGGTGTGGTCAAAGTACTTAATGAACTTGATGTTACTGAACCCGATACTGCGGGTCCAAAAAGGAGAGTTTGAGATTAATCTGTCAACTAGTAGATATGACTAAGTTCGCACGTAAGTAGAATACAGCTAAAAAGATCAATACAATTCCAAAAGCTGATAGAATCAATTATAGTTTTCTCTCAATTTAGTAAACACCGAAACTTGAACATTAGATAGTCTAGCATAGATGTCGATTTGGCCGAAACGAACCACTAGAAATAAAGAATTAAATCATGCATTTTATGAGAACCAGATATGCCTATAGTCTTAATCTATGCAAAAACCTGTCTATTCTATTTTTGTTCTTTTACTTTCGTAGCCGTGATTTCAGGGGCTCTCCAATTATGAGCCCATTTGTTTAGTTCTAGTAAAATTACCTCCAACTCTTTGGCTTGAAGTGTCAGGCGATATTCTACCTTCGGTGGTATTTGTGGATAGATTTTTTTTGAAACTAATCCCTCACGTTCTAGTTCCAACAGTCTAGCTGCTAGGACCGTGCTACTAATCCCTTTTAACATTTTCTTGAGCTCGTTGAATCTTATCACTTCTTTGCTACTCAGATTCTTTAGAATCGCCAGCGCCCACCTCCTACCTAGAACCTCCCAGATATTCGAAATTTCACAATTTTCTTCGTTTATTTGTTGTTTCTTTGAACCTAATTAAGCCTCACACCTTCCACTTTTCTCAATAGTATATTAAGAGTTCTAAGTTCTATTTAACTACTATGCTATTTTATTATTTCCAATCATTAACAAGGCACTGTGGTCGATCTTTGAATGTTCATCGAGAATCACTAATGAGCGTTGTCAGGGTATATTTTCATTTTGCTATCTAATCCGTAACTTGATTGTCTTATCATTCCAAATTTGAAAGCAACTTCGAACATATCGTACTCAGCACCGCTCCAAAGAAAAATACGTTCTGTCAACTCACTATGACATACCTTGTATATCTTCGGAACTTAAGAATAATCATTACGTATGAGGCCTTAAATCATTAATATTCGATTTATTGCTGCATTCTATACATACTTCTGCAATACAATCCAAAATTGCAATGCTCCAATTAAATGAAGTCATAATCCTATTAAAAGTCAGATCATTTAGTGACCAGAATTTGATATTACGGCTCGTAAATCTAGCCTTCTTGAGGAAAGCATCGTTATAAAAGTCCAGTGAACTGAGATCCTTATCTAGCATTTGATCCATGCATGTCCCGCAGATGCATGATTCAGAGATGAATTTTTATCTCACAATAATTGTCGAACACGCTCGTTAGACACTCAAAGTACCCGTATACGAAGCATTTTTAATCAAATTTTTCTGTCTTTTGTATAAATTATTTGTTAAATGAGTCTGAAAGGTCTGAATCAGATTGCTTATTTCTTAAATGATAGATGATCTTACTATCTTCTATCTTGATACGAGTTAAATGTTTGATAGATATGGTTGATTTTGATCAGAATGTCAAACCAGGGCTTATCTCACGATGAGATTAAGAGCATATTCTCGTAGGAATCTGGAATTTCGATCCAATCGACTATAGTATTTGAATCTTTGGCCAATTCCATGACTTGACCGAGTGCATCATGATTATGAACTACTTCCTATCAATAATGGTCTGGATTACCATGGACGAAATTGATAGTGTGTTACAAAAGTTAAATCAAACGTATTCCGAACACATATGATTGCAGCTCTTGTCTTTTTGACGCCCTGCAAGGTACGTGCTTCAGCTCGACACCAGCAAACTAAATTATCGATGTCTGACAAGGTCGGTGTGTTTATTCTTGAAGTAAGAATACTTATTAGAATCATAATTATAGTTACACATTAGAAATATGGATTTTGACATGCTATGCAAAAGTATACTCGATATCGATCCTCTAGTACGTTTCGCTGGAGTTTGCGATCATACTGGAGAAATAAAACATGGAGGTCATGCTAACGGAATACAGAACCTACTCTCAGCGGATGAGACTAAAAGATCAAATTTGCAAGCATTGGCTAGATGGGGGTTACGCAATACATTAGCTCCAAAGATCGGGTATGGTAGATATTCGATGACTGAATACGAGAAGATTAAACGGATAACTATACCTCTGAAAGGAGAACATTTGCTATTGGTTACTACAGAAATACGTGCAGATCATGTGAAAATTATACGAGCTGTACTTGATCTCATCTAATGTTGCAGGTTTGCTAGATGATGATCCCAGTAAGACTTCAGTATTATATTAATATCTAAATTCTGTGGCCCCACATATTTTTGGCCAAATACAAAATGTTAATGAGGCGGCTAAGTATAACACCTAGAAATATCATCCTCAGTGGACTTGACGAAAATAGAATGAATCTTCAACTAAAATATTTATAATACTATTCTCGCAATCATTATGCTAAAAATATCTACAGCACTAGAAAAACAAATGCAAATCGTATCACAAAACTATTTCAATGTGCCAACTTCTGTCTCACAAGGTACATTACCGTCGATTCGACCTCGCTCGCTTGTTCAATTTGAGTATTATTAAGCCAGCTACCCCCCATAGCATTATTGCTACTATATTTTGACGAAAAAACCAGGCTATACCACCTAGTACCGCAAAAATCATGCCTAGTATCCCAATAGCTTGTCTCTGCCCTACCAATCCATGACTATCTACCAAAATGCCCTTTTTATACTATGATATCCTCATAAGGATTCTATCATGGAGATTGGTATTGTTGTTAGCAATCAGAGTTTTCATTAGTGTTCCAACATCTAATTTCCCATTAGTAATTCACATTATTTGTATCAGAATAGATTTATATTCAATAAAATTCTGTCTCCTTCTTTAAACTTTTTCATTTTTGTATATTGGATATGGATCTCGTGTGGCCAATTAAAACTTCAATTATGTTACAATGTATATTAATTGGTTGTGTTTAATATAGTTCGTTCCTTTAAATAGAATAATATCTATCTTCTGAATAGATCTGTAATATATTAAATAATCCAGTTCGCGTTTGGTTCAGGTCGACTTACTTTGAGGATAGTACAACCTCCATCCATCGCATTACAATGTGATCTATCCTTACCCCATGCTTCTAACTGAACCATCTATGCGATCAATTCCCTCGAAGAGGTTTTGGTATTCGCTATAACAATATTAGTTATCTTGATATAAATTGTTAATCACGATAGTCTCGAACAAATAGAGTTTTGATTTGACGATAGCATATAGATTATGATCAAATCTACATATCCCTGTTGCTATCAAATACTTGAATTCTGTTAGGGTAATATAATATCATATAGTAACTCATTGGGTGATCATATGGTGTCAAATACTAACGTAGCCTCTCTACACGAATACCTAGCAGTCTTACCATGAGTTTACGTTCTATGCCATCATAAATGCAAATATTTTAAAGCTATGCCGATTGGAATATGTACTACAATTTTGTCACTAGTCCTATCATATACTCCCCATAAGGATCCCAAATCTACTTTATCATACTTTAGATTGACGCCATCGGTTACTGTGACATTATTTGCCAACATTATTGGTATATCAATTCTGGTCTTTGTTGAATCAATAGCTGAAGGACTAACTCGAAGTTTTATATCGTGTGCTGTAATTTGATACCCAAGAAGATTATATTTTAAACTGGAGATATTGTATGTAGACTGTTCGTAATCTTTTACTACCTTATCTTTTAGGGTGCTGTTCGGAAATATTTGGTTGCCATCTAATGTAACAGAATATCCAAGTTGATTATTCAAACCGTTAACCCCCCCTCTAAAAAGATCGAGTATACCACCGCCTGAAGTTGTATTATTATTTGCTACTTGTGAATATACATTGGTCAAATGAGTATGTTCAAATGGCATAAAGAGAATCAATATGAATGATGAAAAAAGTAGAATAAATAGTGTATTCATTGTATTAATACCTTCTATTTTTCAATACCATATATAATTTGCCCTGGATCAGAATTATCCTATTATATATTCTCACAAAGAATCATGACTCATCCGATAGAACACTGAATTTCTTTCTGGCATTAAAACAAAAGTGATACAGTCTTTCCCCAAGATTGTTCATTTATATACTATGGCTACTGGAGGCTTTCTTACCAAACAATTCTTTTTGGATCAACAACACAAATTTCCTGCTTATAAAAGGTAATTCATATCTATTCTAAAGTTACCTATAAAAATCGCCATTAACTAACTGCTATTCACTATTAGCAACTGAGCGCAATAAGCAAAAATGCCCGTCTTAATTACTCTTATCTGGTTGCTGATATTGTAGTCTGTGTGTTTGCAACGGATCGGGCATAAAAGTAGGTTTTTATGATCATCTTGCCATCGCACAAAAGTGATCTTCAAAACATTGATGTTAGCTAACGTGAATTGTATAGAGATTCAGCTTAATCGAACGACCGCTGGTTTCATTCGAATCTACAAAATCATTCCTGGGAAGCATCAAAAGTTGGATAATTGTGTACCTGCTAAGTAATAGAAGACAAAATTTTCCTATAACCTTACTGATGTCTAGAGTGTAATCCTCACATTAAGAATGTCAAACCGGGATTCCTAATACTGTTCGTAGCAAGATATTTTACCTTCACTAGTTCATTATTTTACCTTCACTAATTCGCCACTATTGGACCTTGGCTCAAATAGTAAGTAACACTACTAATTAGATATAAATATCTCAGTCTCGAGATCTGAGTAACCAATTAGCTTTCATTATTGATACAAGTTTTGAAAGTATGGTCGAATGGTATATCATAGAGTCTCCTAATTTTTAGATCCCTGTTAAAAGTGATATGGTATCGAAGCAACCGTAGCCTAGAACGCATTACTTGTTTATCCATCTGGCAGGATCAACCTTTGTCTACCAATTCTTAAAACCTGATTCTAATTTTTTACCATCTATCTCAATAGATTTTCTTTGTAAATTAAATTAAATATGCCACCTAACTTCTCGAGGTTAACTTATTCTCGCAAGGAGGGATTAGTTTGAATGTAGGCAGTAATTCTTTGATTGGCTATTGCGATATATTGGGGATCTATTTCAGTACCTATGTAGTTAACCTTAAGATGTATGCAAGCTAGAGCAGTACTGCCTACTCCCATAAACGGGTCATAAACAAGCATATTTTCCCTAGTTCCGTGCAATTCTATACAGCGCTCCGGTAACTTTACCGGAAAGACGGCAGGATGGGGCCTAGATTGTTGAATTGTTGGATAAGGTATAAACCATACATTACCTCTGTCTCGCTTATCTTCAATCGCTGTCTTCCATCTACCAATATTACTTTTATCTTGGTACGTCACGCCAGCTTGTAGTTTATCTATTTTTACATTCCCTGTTTTAGTAAAATGAAAAATATACTCGTGAAGATCGCTTAAATATCTTGCACTAACGATAGGCTTAAAGTGACCTATTGATACATTATCATTATTATGAATTCCATTCTTTTTACCAACGTCTTCAGAATCGAACGAAATAGATTTTATCCAGTGAATAGTATTTTGTAATTTAAAGCCTACATTATCAGTGAGCCTTGTGACCAACTTGAACGGTAGAGCCGAGTCAGATGGTCGTCCAGCGATATTCAGAAAGAATGACCCGTCTTTTTTTAATCCTACCTTGATTTTTCTACATACATTTTCTAACCAAGTCAAGTAGTCCTCTTCGTTCCTGTTATCTCGATACGATCTATATTCTTTATTCATATTATATGGAGGAGAAGTAACGATGACATCCAACAAAATTTTCTGTGCGCTCAACCTATCCATGAATGCACAACAATCTTCATTATAGATCTGGTTTAAATTTATCAAAGGTTTATACCCTTTTTCGCAGTTTGAATGATGTTGATCCACTTATTATCCGCTTCTTTCTTATATAGTATATAGAAACCTCGTATTCTACTATTAACTTAATTGAATCTTCCAGAGATCCACTTAATCTAATATCCTTGATTACAGAAGCGATATCATCTGTCCAATTCCCAGCATGTATAGACTTGATCCTAGAAGGAGACACAATGTTAATTGAAGCTTGCACGCATATGAGATTTAATGTGTCATCAAAGCAAAAATCTAGATTTTATGAATATTATGCTATTCAACCGTCATATTTCAAATTAAGTACTATTAAGAATCCGACTTAACAAAACTGACAGATTATTCAATTCTGGGCTTCAATGTTATTACTAGCATCGCGGTAGCGTCCTCTTCCTCATTCTTCAATATTGTTCCGTGTAATCACAGGACATCAGTTGTGATCAGTAACTAGTGCTACGTTTTGCAATTGCTAATTGCTAATGTATTCTCTTATCGATCGCTATTACTACCGCTATGAGGGAATTCTTTGTCATAGCAAACATTAGCATCATCAA
>JARBAU010000053.1 GCA_029237525.1 Nitrososphaerales archaeon
AATGCCGTTGAGTGAAAGTCAAAGTCTCCTGACTTTGAGATGAAATCGATTTCTGACCTGGAGATAGATGTAAATACTTCATCTAAGCCCTTGTTATCCAGTCTCTCAAAGAGCTTCCTTGCTAATAGCATTTTATTGAATTCGGAATTAAACATTGAAAACCAATCCATCTCGTATTCCTTTAGAGCTTCCTGCTGACCTGAATTAATTGCTGTCGCAATAGATCTGCCGGCAAGTATACCGCCCATACCGCATGTGAAAATTCCACCAGCTGTTGTTGGTTTCGTTTGACCGGCTGCATCTCCCACTATCAAATATCTAGATCCACACAAAAAAGACTGAAGTGGCCCCATTACCCAAATAGGTGAATACACCTTCCTAACGATATTGTACCTCGATCCTTTGCTGTTCAGATAGGAGTTCAGTGCATCTACCACATTTATTGCTCTTCCACCCACACCTACCTTACCTTTTCCTTGGCCAGTAGGTATAATCCAGGCAAAAAACCCAGGGAACCAAATATTGTCGAATTTCACCTCTATAGAATCACTGTCAATCCATGGCGCATAAACTTCATATTGGGCAGTTTGTAGAGCTCCTGTTCGATTTTTGCTGATTATTGAACCTACCCCCTTAGCATCTATAAAGTACTTACATCTCATCTCTCCTTCTGAAGTCGAAACTGTATAAAAATTTCCTTTACTAACATCGTTGTTAGTGGCCAAATTATGAGTGTGTTCAGATACGGATCTAACAGAGCATCTAACTCTTATTTCAGATCCAATGTCTTGGGCCTCAAAAGCAATTTGTTTGTCAAACTCACGTCTATCCAAGACAATGACCTTCTGATTATCTGCGTTGATATCAAACCCATAGGATGGAGAGAGGATTTCTGCCTTGCTGATTTTATTTTGTATAGAGGCAGAAGATGGAAGAATTTGTAGCTTTTCTAATGCGCTCATACTCACAAGCCCGCCACAATGCTCCGGCGTTCCTATTTCGTAATCCTCTTCAAGAACTAAGACTGAAATCCCATTGTGACGTGACAATTCCCGAGCAGCTAAAAGACCAGAAATACTACCACCTGCAATAATTACATCATAAGTTTTGGACATCAGCAGATGTAATCCTTTATTTCTGCTTATTAACTAAACTGTGAATATAGCTAGAATTGTTTGGACACCTTAAAGCAGTTATTTGGTAATAGTTATTTAACTGTTGTACTTACAGACATAGGTGACAAAATAGCTTACACAAATGGGTTATACTTCTTTGGGGAAGTGTATCCATATAGAAATAGAAAGAAGATATAATCTAATCAATGAAAATACCAAACATAGATGATGGTAAACTATGATATGATATGTTTGTAAAATCATACAATGAAGCAAGAGAATATGGAGGGATTAATGGTCTTATTCCTTCAGAGATGTTTCTAAGAAGGTTAATTGCATCCATCGTACCTATAGGCACTAAGCAGCAATGTGTAACCCATGTCGGTAATCAGAAATGTAACCTATCTAGGTAAGTATAACATTCAACAAACAAACGTCGTAGAAAGAACCTCTAAATCATAGTACGTTTCAAGTCGCTATACCTATTTCTTATTGTGACCTCAGTTATTCCTGCAGCACGAGCAATATCTGCCTGAGTTTTATTCTCCCTATTCTTTAAACATGAGACGTACAAAACTGTGGCGGCCAATCCCATAGGATTCTTTCCCGCAGAGATCTCGTTTCTTATTATCTCAGTCATAGAGTTAAGAGCAAGCCTTTTGGTTTTTTCGCTAATGTTGATCCTGTTTGCAACTCCTACAATACATTTCATAGGATCTAGCAATGGAATTTGCAGATCAAGTTCATTTACGAGCAATCTGTAGTCTCTTGCAATATCCTTTCGTTCAAGGTTAGCAATTACAGAAATTTCCTTCAATGTTCTAGGTGTGCCCATTTCTCTGCACGCGATATATACCGCTGTAGACAATATTGCTGAAACTGATCTTCCATGAACCAAGCCCTTGACCTGTGCTTTTCTATATATATATGACGCTTTCTCAAGTACGCTATCTGGTAAACCAAGCTTGTCCTTGAGAGCGTCTAGCTCGTTTAATGCTTGCTTTATGTTTCTTGCGGCATTGGAATCAGTACGCAGTCTAAAATCCCAAGTACGCAATCTTTGCATTCTAGACAATGTGCTAGGATCTAGTTTATGACCTCTTGCATCAGTATTCGCTCTATCAATTACTGTCGAATATTCAAGATCTTTGTATATTAATGCAAAATTTGACACACCCGCGTTACTTCTCGTCGGATAAGTAATAGGGATCGTTGGCCTAGCATGATCTTGAGAATCAGTGACATGAACCAATCCGCAGTTGTTACAAATTATCTCTCCAGTATCGATGTCAGCGATTAAATGACCTTTACTACATCCAGAACATATTAATGGGGTATGCATTAAGAAGAACTTCTACTACTCATATTAATAGAACCCCTTCCATATAATAGTATATCATCTTCTTAGTCAGAATTGATTCACGATTGTTTGATAGGAAGGACAGAGTTAATTGAAAATGGAAATCAAATTATAGGCAAGGATCGCTTCTTCTTAATACGGTATCAGAAGAGTATGCTAATATTATTCTATTTCTAAGTTTGACGACTTTGCTAATGGGTGGGCTTTCTGCCAAAGCCGCTCCATTAGGAATCGAGATCGGAAAAACATCGTCTTTCGTTGATGAAGATGGAATTATGCATCTATATGGTGAGGTGAAGAACGTATCAAATAAGCCACTGGCAAATGTGGTGATTAAGGGTTCTTTTTATGGTAACAAAGGAAACTTATTAAATGAATTCAACCGGTCGGCAGAATTGAGCACAATAAGTCCTGGAGGGGTTTCACCATTTGAGATACTCTATTTAGATGGTAAGACTGTCAATGAGATTAAAAATTTTAAGCTATCTTCAGTAGCAAATATGGAACCATCGGAAAGCAAGTTGAAGCCGGTCGGTCTGAAAATTATACCATCTAACTCAAGACTGGACTTGTTCGGCTTTTACTACATTAACGGAATAGTAAACGATATTGCAAACCATAATTCTACAAGCACTCTAATTATTGCTACGCTATACGATAAGAATGGGAACGTTATTGCAATTGGGAGAGGTTTAACTGAACCAATAAATATTACTGCTGGGGCCAGTGCAGCATTCGGCTTGGCAGTCTCAGAGAAATTACAAACCTACAAGACAGCTGCTTACTCAATAGTCGCGGACTCTAATGAATTGTCTTCTGCTCCTACATATGTTCGAGTTAGCAGATAATCCCATTTACGCACATTCCATTATTTAAAGCTCAATATAATTGCGCTTGCTGTGTTAACTTAATGAAAATCCTATAGATGAAGACATCCTATCCTTTAATATTGTTGTTAAATGAAATAGAACACCTTCAAAGTATGTTGGCTACGAATTGTACTTGTACTTTCTAGGACTGAGTTTCAGAGGTACTGCAAAGGCATTGGATCCATTTGTAGAAAAGAGAAGTCATGTTGCTGTATGGAATTGGGTACAGTAGTTATTTCATCCAAACAAATTCTACCTGAAACGAACCAGGGTTACTACCTTTATTATAGATGAATCCATGCTGCAGATTGGTTCAGACTATGTATGATTACGGGTAGCCATTTATCCTGTACATAAGCAAGTTCTTGGAGTATACGTCTCAAGACATAGGAATATGCTCATTGCAGAGCACTTTATTTCTTCATTGATAAGAGGAAATGGTGGTGATGGTAAGCATTCAATATCAACAGATGGCGGTACTTGGTATCCAAAAGCCTGTAAGTTCTTAAAACTAGATCATCATCATATTCATTCTTCATATGAAAAAGTATCATCGAAAGAACTATGCAGTATATTAAGGATAGAACCGAGAGTTTTGTGACTATTTCCCCTGTAGTAAAAAAATTGTAAACTAAAACATGTATAAAAATAGGTTGACCCTTTTTCTGGGTATGCATAATAAGGTGATAAACGCTCAAGTTAACAGAGCTATTGCTCTTCACCATTCTTTTTTATATTATATGCAAGTCGGTTATAATGCTTAAAATTAATTGTAGTATAGATGACTATTCTCGATGTGGTACTGGAACTACCATTAAGTCTTCAGCTATGTTCACGTTTTTGTGTATGGATTTGGCCTCGATAAGCATTTCCTGCATATCATTATATCTAGCGCTAAAATGAGTAAGAAGCAGTTTTTTAACTCTAGACCCTGCTGCAATTTCTGCAGCTTCCTTTGCAGTTGAGTGAAAATTGAGAAGAGCTTTTCTTTCCAACTTTTGGCTATATGTTGCTTCAAACACGAGGACATCACAGTTCATAAAGAATTTTTGAAGTTTCTCAGAAGGCCGAGTATCTCCGGAAATTCCTACTTTACGGCCAGGTCTTCGAGGACCTACAATCTGACTTGATAGTATGGCTTTTCCGTTGTATATAATATCCTCTCCATTTTGTAGCCTTCCGTACAGTTCTCCCTCTGGAATACCCAGTCGCTTGGCCTCAAGAATATTGAAAATTCCAGGTCTATCGATCTCGGTAAGACAATATGAAAAAGCTGATGTTGAATGTGTTGCACTGCAACAGGTAACTTCATAATCCCTTTCTTTTACGACTAGTCCTTCAGATTCTATTATGTGAAGATGGATTTCGTAGGCCAGACCAAAATTAATAATTCGTATATTCTCTTTAATGAACTCAGACAACCTGGGTTCACCATAAATGTCAATCTTATTTTCTCTACCCTGCAGCGACAAGGTCTGCAAAAGCCCCAGTAATCCAAGGCAGTGATCCGCATGCATATGCGTAATGAAAATCTTCATTTTCTTGTTCATTCCCATTTTAGATTTTATGAAGTTGAGCTGCATTCCTTCTCCAGCGTCAAATAACAAGACTTCACCCCCTCGTACTATGGCAAGCGAAGAGAGTCCCCTGGTAGTTGTAGGGGTTGCTGCAGAAGTGCCAAGGAATATGACTCGCATGTTTACCATTGAATCAACCTGCTAGTCTAATTTTACCTTCTCACTCTTGCATGTTGTTTCAAAGTTATAATCCGGATGCCAGTGTCCATATACGATCTGGGAACGTTTCTGATGTTTATGGACTTTTCCTTATGCATCAGACTAATGCGAGATCATTTGACTAGGAAATTCACAAAACAATTTAGTGCATACTCATAGCACTTTGCAGAGGTGAACAGATGATTGGGCTAAGATCTATAGTCGAAAAATTATTGGGTATAGAGTTAGTAGCAACTATTTTATCTACACCAGCATTTATGATCTTTTGCGTTGCATTATTGATAAGCAGAGCATGCGTACACATCACAATTATTTTTCCTGTTGAGCCGAATCGTCGGATTGCCTCGTAAGCCTTAACTATACTGTCTCCAGTACTGATGATGTCGTCTAGAATTATTACATCCTTATTTCCGAACTGATAACGTGGTTCGTCAGTATCAATTTTCACTTCGCCGGTGGACCTATCACGATTCTTATTGAGAGCAATGAAGTCTGTTTTTAATATTGACGCTAGAGTAGCAGCTCTAGAAGCACCTCCAAGATCAGGTGAGACGACGACAGGCTTTTCCAAGTCCAACATTTCTTCAGCATACTTTGCAAACAAAGGAATTGATGAGACGTTGTGTACACTGATCCTAAAGTGTGAAAGTGACGCTGTGCTATGAGCATCTACTGTGATTAGATGCTTAACTCCTACGCTCTCCAGCAGTCTTGCTATCACAGACATAGTAACCACTTCTCCTGGTAAAAATTCCCTATCTTGTCTGGCATAGGCCAAATATGGGATTACTGCAATAATGTTGGTACAGTCTGTTTCAGAGCATTTTCTAATCATCATCATAGCTTGTAAAAGATGACGATCCGTAGGTGGATATGTCGATTGTACAATTACACATGTCTTGTTTTCGAAATGTGGTAATCTAATCTTGCTTTCTCCGTCTGTGAATATGCAAACTTCGGCAGAAATAGGCTTTACTCCTAAGTGAGTCGCAATTTTATTTGCAAGGTCTGATGAGGATGGACCAGATATGAGAGAGACATCATCGATAGACAATCTAACAGAGTGTTAGATTATGAACATTCTTAAAAGGATTGGTAATCTGGACATCTAGAAGCAGAATGTGAGGTTTAAGATAGATTCTAAGATAAATATCCTATCACTAGATCAAGATATCAATAATCTACCAACAACAAGTCGCAGGTTGGATAGTTACTTCCAAGACAAGGGAGCAATTGTATAAAATAATCGTCGAAAAGGGCCAAATGCCATATGCTCTCTCTTTACTATCAAATCTAAGAAACTAAGACCTGAAAATTTATTTCTTTTTTTAAAGAGCATTCTGATTGATGTTTTCCTGTTTGTCAAGTTTAGCTAACTCTGCCATAAGAAATTCCTTATATTTTTCCTTCTCTTGTTCGGTCATTCTGTCTAGATTTGAACTAAGTGAAGACCCAATTGCGGAAACCCTATCGATCAAATCTAAAGCCATAAATTTGCCCACATTTCCCACTCTGAGCATGACTTCTAACTGCTTTTGTACTATGTTATGTAGCGATTTTAGATCGGCAGCTGTATCCACACCATGAATTGTTGTCCTATATTTTCCGTTTTCTACTTCATCTATTAGACCATCTTCAAGTAATCTTCCGAGCATTGGGTAAATCAAACCAGGAGATGGTCTCCATTTTCCTTCGCTATCGTTGATAGCTCTATCGATTATCTCCTTTCCAGTCATTGGTTTTTCTTTTAGTAGATTCAAGACATAGTGTCTAGAAAAGCCTCTTGGAACAGAACTACCAACCCGAGAAAACCAATGGGAGAGCATGTGCATTCCTAATATCACTAGAGACAGATATAATCTTTTTCCTCGCGAGTCCTGTTGCAATCTCGGGTGTTTTTACCTAGCGTTGCAGTAGGATGCCAAGTGTTGCATATTAAGAGCCTGTTGACTTAATAAAGTAATTATAGAA
>JARBAU010000054.1 GCA_029237525.1 Nitrososphaerales archaeon
AAATTTCGGGTCTTTGTAGGGTTCTTGTTCTTACCTTACACTGCAATGTGTATATGCTTTACATTACTTGGCAGTCTATTGTCTCCGGTTATTCACATTGACAGGCTGATAGCCTTGGCAGTAATCTATTTTCTAGCACTAGGTATTTCAGCCCACGCAGCAGACGGGATTGGGAATAGACAGACCAAACCTTGGGCAAATTATATTTCTGAGCACGAATTTAAGCTGTTGTTAATATCTAGTTTAGTCCTCGCATATTCAATAGGAGCTTTTTATATTACTACCTATGTGCCATTTCTCGCAATTATTGCCATAGCTGAAGGTTTTTTCTTATTTGCCTATAACTTTGAATTATTTGATGGTTTTTTCCACAATAATACATGGTTTTCCGTTTCATGGGGGGCATTGCCATTCATCGCGGGATTTGTTATGCAGACAAATTCGATCACAATGTTGTCTATTCTATTTTCATTTGTAACTGGGTTTATAAGCTATATAGAGATTAGACTTTCACGAGAATACAAAGAACTTAAAAAGACGGGAGGCAATTTGGTTCAGCAGGATAAATTAGAGACTTACTTAAAGTCTATAAGTTTAGGAACTATATTAATCACATTTGTGTGTTTTATTATTACGTACCTTTATAGTATTCAAAATCATTAGAGCTGGATTTTATTATGATCCTTTGAATATTGAATTTTCTCAAAGTGATGCTTAGATGTTATCTACACGAGTCAGGGTAACTGAAAATCGAAGAATAGTTGAGAGTATGATATCCCTAGAGGCTAAAATGGGTAAGAGAATACCCCTACTATCAAAGATCCTGCTAACCGATACAGGAATATTAGAAGACAAATTGCATATTATCTTGAATTCCGTTCCGTTTGTGCAGGTTATAAAGCAAACAGAATCTGGCCAACTAATTTCCCGGCAAATTTACTTGGTTGATACCAACTCAAATAAAAAACTAGTTTATGCTCATTCATATATCCGCGCTAGCTATCTTCCACTTAAAATTATCGACCAGATTAAATGTAAAAAGCTGGGCCTAGGAAGAATCATGTTGGAATCTCATATGGAAATCCATAAGGAAATTCTGACACTTGGTTATGATCCTCGGAATGACAAACTGTTCAGGTCCTACATAATTTACAACAAGCGACGGCCGATAATTAAGGTTAAAGAAGTTATACTTGTCACAGACGATGAGTTAAGTGGCGTAGTTGTTTTGAAGTGATGGACCGGGTGGGATTTGAACCCACGGCCTCAGCAATGCCAATGCCGTATCCTACCAGACTAGACGACCGGCCCGCAGTATCTCTATGCCTTGATGTGGATATTAATACCTTGTACAATAAGTAACAATATTATAATCATATCTACACTTGAAACCCATTGGTATAGGGTGTCTCCAGAGCAGTCTATAGGTGCAATTGTCACATATCGACCTTCTCGAGAGGATACTGTATCTCCGGAATTTCTCCTTCTCAAGAATAGGAGAGGGTATTGGGGTTTTCCCCAGGGACATAAGGAAAAAGGAGAAACCGAAATACAAACACTGGTAAGAGAAGTCATTGAAGAAACCGGAATAACATCTTTAGACATTCAGTCCTATATCGGTAAAATTCGGTACACATTTTTCAAGTCCGACGGTATGAAATCTGAAAAAGAAGTCACATTTTACTTTGCAACTAGCTCGACCCAGCTTGTGAGAATCTCTATTGAACATGACAGTTATAGGTGGGTTTCGTACTCTGACGCACTCTGGATGCTAGATCACAGGCAGCTCAGGTCGATATTATTGAAAGGGCATAGAAAGGGTTTATATTAAGAAATTCATTGTGCTTCCCACTTTACCTACTCGTAACACTATCGTAATAGATTTATAACAAATAATAAACGAATATCCCTGGGGTAGCAATTGCGAAATGGCAGATGGTAAAAGGATTGTTTTGACCGCAGATAGGAGTTTAATGACAAATTATAGGGGAAATTTTCTTTATGGATTTATTGCTTGTGGACCCTACGAATTAGTTCCTGAATTCGTATTTGATAAGCTATTTTGCCCGAGCGTAGAGACAGACAAAAATACAGGGCAAGTCAAAGTTGCACAATGCGGATTGAGAAGAGTCGAGGGTGCGTTATTAAAGGAATATCAAAGGGATGAGATATTCCTAGCCCACCCTGAAATGTTAGCCAAATCGGTTGGACCCAATACCAAAGTTTTAGGGATAAATGTGATGGATCCACTGGGAATGGCGCCTGTTACTACAACTATGTCGCCGGAAAAGCTTTCCTATGTTGCGATGAAATTTAAGAAGATGTGTGCCTCAATTATCCAACTCAAGAAGAAATACAACTTTAAAGTCGTAGTGGGCGGAAATGGGGCTTGGGAGCTGGCTCGTCCAGATCGTATGAAGATTCATGGGATTGACACAGTTGTGATCGGTGAGGCAGATGAGTTGGCCTTAGATCTATTTCATGATTTAGAAAATGGTGATGCACCTGAGCTTCTTCACACCTTTGTGAGGAATATCGAAAATATCCCCATGATAACCGGTCCCACAATAAACTCATTGGTAGAAGCAATGCGCGGTTGTGGAAGGGGTTGTGATTTCTGCGACGTAAACAAGCGATCTAAGAAAGATATTCCTCTTGAGAGACTCCAACGAGAGGCTAAATTAAATCTCGATTACGGTTTTGATTCGATCTGGCTTCAATCGGACGAGATGTTACTATATGGTTGTGACAACAAAGATTTCATCCCAAACGCAGATGCAATCTTGAATTTATGGAAAGGGCTCAAGTCAATCGGAGCAAATTTTGTTGGTACTACCCACATGACGTTATCCGCCGTAGCTTCGTCTCCTGACCTTATCAGGAAAATATCTGAAGTTAATGATATGCAGCATAGTGGCCGATGGCTTGCCACTAATTTGGGAGTTGAAACTGTCGCCCCAAGGATGGTGAAGCGTCACCTCGGGGTGAAAACCAAACCTTACCAGCCAGAAGAATGGGGCATGGTCGTGAGGGAGGGTACCAAAATTCTTAACGACAATCATTGGTTCCCTGCATTAACACTGATTATTGGCTGGCCGGACGAGACTCCCGACGAAACTCAATATACTATAGATTTGATTGAAGACTTTCGACAGACAAATATGCGCGGCTTATTAGCACCCCTGCTATACCAGGACTTTTCTGAGAGAAATTCAATGCACTTTGGAAATTTGAATGAAGCCCAATTTACTTTGTTCTGGAAATGCTGGCAGCATAATTTATGGGTCATCAATGATATTATCCCCATAATTATCAGGAACAAGACGTATGGACCCATGATGAAGTTATTTATGGCTATGTTGATCAAGGCAGGAACATGGGCAATAATGAGATATCTCCGAGGACTGTGCAAAAATCTATTCCACGGACAACTCCCTGATGACATAATAAGTAGATATGCAAGAAAGAGATCGGTCACCACTGCTGTACCTCGTAAACTTTAGATAAGATCTCTAGATAAAAGATAGTTCTAGTTCAGAGGCATCTTTTGTAATTATTTATTTATTTTCTTCTAAATATGCTATAGCTTCATCAGCTACTGTTGCAGTCTTTGGCTTGAGAATAATGAAGTAGTTCTTGTCGGCTCTTTCCAGCGAATTAACTGCCTTGTATTTTTTGCTAGCTACATCGAATTCGATCATGCCAGGCTCTAGCGATCCTTTTGTATACACCATCATAAAGACGTCTCCCGCCAAAGGGCTAAGTGGAATAATAGAGAACACATATCCCTTGTAGGAACTAACCGGCATTATCTGTTTCATGTAAGGTGCAACAGATACGAGATATAGAAACACATCTTCTATACTCGAGAACTCCTCAAATTCAAATTTCATATAGGTTTTCACTTACTTCTCTGATATAAGGCTTAAGATGACCTAGCCATATGATTCGAATTTCACATCATAACTACCATCCTTTCTTTTCTGGCGTTCAGTTACAAATCCTTTAGGTATCAAGTAGTCCAATGCACCGTCAACGGTTCCTTGCCAGCCACACACATAAAATGAAGTGTTCTCTGGTGTAATCTTTTCACCAACCAATTCCTCAAGCGGAGACCTGTCCGTACCAGCTTTAGGTCTAAGGAACGATTCGACTCTACCTTTCTGTCCGCTCCACGTTCTATTGAACCATTCTTGTGGCCTACTAATGCTTGCTCTATATCTGAAATTCCAATCGTTAGATTGGCCATCCAGACTTTCTATTTCCAATTCGGACAAGAGCTCCCGGTAGCTAAGCTCATCGACATAGCTTGCACCATGTAGAACGACGATCTCACGTTTACTTCGGGTTGCCTTGAGATGAAGTGAATATGCAATGAATGGAGCAAGTCCAGTTCCTCCTCCGATAAGCACCATCCTCCTATTATCATCAGTTCCATCATGCATCTTATGATTTATAGTAAATATGCCAGTTGGCTTAACCCATAAGACCTCGTCACCTTCAGTGATATTAAATAGCTCGGTTGTTAAGCGACCAGGAAGAGGTTTTCTGACCCATCTGATTATCAATTCAAAGTACTTTTTCTGCTCAGGAGGAGAAGCTATGGAATAGGCCCTTCTGATTATCTTTCCTTCCTTTGGAATATGAAGTCCAATGGTTACAAATTGGCCTGCTTTAAAATCTGGGACAGAGCCTTCATTAGGGTTAATTCTGAATATTGTCAGGTCTTCCTTAAGAACTCGAATATACGAAATCGTTCCAGTATTGTCGACCACCATATATATCTTTTCAAGTCTCGTTATGCTAAATAAATATTGTTGTTTTGAGATTAATTTGACAGTCTATATCGACATAAGCGTTGAATCTTATACTGCAGTATCTCTATACCGACAATGATTTAGATAGTTTATTCTAATATTTGAAGGACTTTTGAGGAGATCGGAGGGAATGGAACCATGGCATCTTGGCGAAGTAGTTGTTGGCAATAAGTATTTATCATCTACTTGGTGACCTAGTCTAGGTATGTCGTCTCAGATGGTCTCAAAGGATCAAGTGTATGCCGCGCTAAGGAAATGCATGGATCCAGAGATTCCGGTGAATGTGGTCGATCTTGGTCTTATCTATGATGTTAAAGTCAAGCCTGAAAATTCCGTAGATATCAAAATGACGATGACTACTAGAGGTTGCCCATTACATGATACTCTGGTCGGTGATGTAAAGAGATATGTTGGTAAAGTTAGCGGAGTACAAAGTGTTGATGTAGAAATCGTATGGGATCCCCCATGGGACATTAACAAAATGGATCCGAACGTACGAGAAAAGATGGGTTTTGGCAAACCGAAATTGCGTTTCCAAGTGGATTATGAGACATACATGCCACTCAAAATAGGGAATTTTAACTCAGAACAAGACGGATCATTAATTCTCTTAAATGAGAAGAACCAAGGATTTATGGTTAATCAGGCTATTGTAGACTTTTGGAAATCATGTGATGGAACGAAAACGGTAAATCAGCTAACAGACCAATTTGCTTCAAAATTGGGCATGCCTAGGCAGCAAGTTGAACAGGAAGTTGTACAACTACTCCAACAGCTTCTGGAATCAGAATTACTAAAACCATAGGCTTTGGGTCACTTGCTCAGAAGTGACAACTGATTGAAGCAATATCTGCGAAAATTCTTGCAAGCAGAAAGAATCGTCGTCGAGCTTGGTATGGGGGATGGAAGACTTTTGGCGGAGTTAGCTAAAGAGTACGAAGGCGATCGATCAGTAGCATACGTAGGGATCGAAAAGGACAAGAACTTAGTTAATCGCGCTAAAATGCGTTTAAATTCACAAAGCGCGATCGGTATAAATTCGATGTTTGAGAAGACTTTGATTCTCTTTCATGACAAGTCTATAGATTTGATAATTATGGTATTGCCGGAACCGAATTATATCGATCCAATTCATTACGACAAATGGAGCGAGTTTTATGGGCAACTAGTGTATTCAAAATTAAAGAATTATGGTATTCTTAAAATAGTAACTGAGATAATCGATGATCTACTAGAACCCGTTTCAGATGAGCTTTATTCGAGGCAGGTCAATTGGCTTATTGAAACGTTCTCCGGCTTGGGCTTCAGATTGATCGATAAGAAAGATGGTCCTCCGAACGGCTATTCGAGTATTTATCTAGATAAATTTGGTGCCGACTCTGCTCGAATTCGAATAGTAACGTTGGACCTTGGTAAGCATAATCTAACATAGACCAGATCATTCGGGGCTAACAGACTGAACCGATCACTTCGCCAGGATATCTTAACATCAGCTAAATCGCGGACTGTAGCATGATAACTTTAATTTTCATCACTTGGGGAAACATAAGGTATACCATAGAGTTTGTTGAATCTGAATAACCTGCTGAATTAACAACTACCCGGGAATACTGTCGTCGCTAGTCCTTTGCAGATGAGATATACCGCAGCGTATGTTGGAAGTCTCACTTTATTATGGCTTATATTAAATTTATGCCCCTTAAGCTGAAATTTAAGAGTGGAAGGCTTTACATAAACTTGTACAACACTGTCATTTAATAAGCATGCAGCGTCCAATGGCTCAAAATGTTCAATATCCACGCAACGAAGTTTGGATAGACCACTCTTACCATTCAAGGTTCCTGCATGTCTGAATATCCGATGGATATCGATAGTGACGTGTGGATCTATTTTTATTCCTACTTCCTTTGCATAATCTGTGAGATATTTGCTAAAGGCATCGAATCCTCCTAACTTATTGACATATCTAATGAGCTTTAAAGACGAGGTTTGTTCAATACGGAATTTCTTTGCCAAACGCTTACTCCAACCGTATTTGAAACCTGTCCTGGGAAACATGATACTAACGGTGTTGTTTGGCCCATTTCGCACCCCAATGACCTGCGGGCCAATTCCGTTACCAAGAATATATCCTGCCAAATCAGATCTGGCCCTAGAGTCAAGACTATGAAAGGAAAAATCATTAACATACAAATGAAACCCGCTATTGCCGGAAAAGTAAGTAGAAATGCTGTCGTCCTTGATTCCAATTTCGTCAGTCAGTATTGCAATGAGTTTGTTTACTTCCCTCCTCAAATTCAGAAAACAGTTTTTGCAGGGAATTGATTCTATTCTAATAGCAGAGTTTTTGCATGCCTGACATGGTAAGACTGTAGAATTAATAATCTCACCACAATTAGCACACATTTCGTATCGGTGTGATGCTTCACAAGGCAGTCCTAGATCCTTGGCATCAATATCAAAGATAAGATCGGCGCCTTTCCAGCCTTTTTCTTGCATGGGACTAGCTGGGGAATTGTAAAATGCATTAGAACTGTAAAAATCAAATGGCGTATCTCTTAAAAGTGTTGCATGAACCTGCCGAATATTTTCGAACGAAAGATGCCTAATCATGCCGCTATGAAATGACCTGAATCCGAATTCTCTTTCATTAATTCTTGGAGGAATTTCAACTAAATTATTGTATTTAAAATAGTACTCCCTAAACGCATTCTTGACAAGAATTAGATCAGAGCTCTTCAAACTATTCATATTTTAATTTTAATTCGTTACTAGGTTTTTTTTCTTCTAAATTTCAATGGATTTGATATTTCGCCACAATCTGAAGTGCGAAAACAGAGATCTTCACTTTCTAGTTTACTACACGAGGGTACCTTATATCTGGTTAGACCACCTGTGTGTCCTGCCAAATGCTCTATTTGATACCTAGTTATCTTTTCATTGAAATCAGGTGCAGTACGAAATAGAGCGACAATATAGTCCACATTCTTGCCTATGGATAACATGTATGTAGCAAGCATAAGCCTAGCAGTGTGAGGTAGATTTTCTCCTTTAGACATTAACTCAAGTGCGTGTTCAATACAGGGTGGATTATCCATGTTCGCATATTGTTTATACTCGCTAATCGGTTTGAATTTGAATGCAAGATAGTTTGCTTTTTCGAGTATTGGTTGTGGAATATTTGATAACGGCATTGTTTTGATTTTATCGTATATGAGGTTACTAAGTTCGTTCCTAACTAGCCGCACTATTTCGTCAGCATCTAGATAAACATATCCATCATGTAAAGTTCTATTAACTATTTTCCAACCATCTTCGTGAAAATGAGAAGATCTTGCGAGGTAATCCGTTAACTTCATTCTAAATATTTGAGGATTATCTGGATCGAGATCAACATTAACTTTGAATAACTCTTTAAAAATCTCAAAGAGTAGCAATTGCTTCTTTTTTTCATCCCTTTCGTTTCGCAGATCTTGAATGAGAAAGGATTCTGCTCTCATGGCTTCAAATAGACAATGCTTTTTGAGGATTTGCTCTACGCGGGTTAACTTGACGATAAGAAGGGCAGCTAGAAAAGTTAAAACTTCAACCTCATGTTTTTCAAGGTTTTTATACAGCTTTCCTTGCATTTCGACCTCCACTCTACTTGCGGCCCGATCAATTATATACTCCATTTCTGGCCTATTAAATTCATCTAATTCTAGATGACTCTCCGCGAGAAATTTCGAAGCTTCGTTTAGAAACGGATATTTTGCAAAGTCGACAGTTCCGAGTTTTAATGACAATAATATTTATTATAAAGCAACTTACCGAAATAAAAAGTCCATCCTCAGAACTTATTAGAATGGGTGTTGACTAACAATTGTCAAATTGACAGGAGGTCTTGGATTTCATGTTTCAATTGCGGGAGGCATTGCAAATTCTGTCGATAATGCCATCAAAATTGGGTGCACTGCATTTCAAATTTTCACTCGCAACCCTCGAGGTTGGATTGGCAAAGTGCTCAACGAAGACGATGTTAGAGATTTTCACAAAAGGCTAAAGGACAGTAAAATTAATCCGGATTCCGTTGCTGTTCACATGCCCTATCTTCCAAACCTTTCGGCTCCAGAGGGTACAGGTTACGATAAATCGGTAGAGACTCTATGCTCAGAATTGGTTCGAAGTAGCGCCTTAAATATACCACATTTGGTGATACATCTTGGAAGCCACCTTGGAAAGGGATCTAGTAATGGAATTAATCAGTTAGTTAAAGCATGCAACTTTGCCATAGAAAAATCAAATTCAGAAATTCAGACTAAAAAGGTGAAGGAAGTAACAATTTTACTCGAGAACAGCGCCGGACAATTGAATTCAGTGGGCGCTAACTTTGAGGAACTTGCCAAAATATTAAAAGCACTTGATACTAAAAAGAGATTTGGAGTCTGCCTTGATACATGTCACACCTTAGCTGCAGGATATGGGGTAAGAAACAAAGTGGAAGTAGACAAGACATTCAGAGAATTCGATAACTTGGTAGGCATAAAATATCTAAAACTCGTCCACCTCAATGACTCGACAAATGATTTAGGATCAGGATTAGACAGGCATGAACATATTGGACTTGGTAAGATAGGAGAAGAAGGATTCCGCGCGATTCTGTCACACAACGCGGTGAGAAAATTACCCATAATTATGGAAACCCCTATAGATGACAGGCGTGGAAATATGGAGAATTATAAATATGTAACGCGTCTTAAAGAGACCATAAATTGAAAAGTATTATCCCTTCAATCAGAAGTTTTGAAACGTCTTACTGTTAAAGGAATCTAATTCTGCCTCGAGAAAGTCGGCCTAGTTTCACGATACCCTAAAAATGGCTAAATGCTTAATTCAATAGCTATTGTGAACGTTAATTGAATTTTTATAATTAGATGATGGAAAAGAATAGACTTAAAGCCCTTATGATTAGGTTGATGACAGCATGAGCGAATATGATCAGGTCATGAAACTCGCTTTAGAGAGAGGCTTTTACTTCCCTAGTTGTGAAATTTATTCTGACGCCTTGGCAGGCTTTTGGGATTACGGACCTTTAGGCCAGAGAATGAAGAACAAATTCATTGATCTTTGGCGACGGGAACTTATAAGGAGGGATGGGATGTGGGAGATAGACGGTTCTCAGGTTATGAGCAAGAAGGTGTTTATTGCTTCTGGACATCTAGGTAATTTTACTGACCCTATCATAAAATGTACTAAATGTAATTCCACTTTTAGAGCTGATCGATACGTGTCAGAGAAACTTGGTGAATATATTCCGGAACGAGCTTCCAACGATGAAATAGATGCGGTTATTAGAAAGAATTCTTTAACCTGTCCAAAATGCGATGGCGATTTTGGACGTACCACTAGATTTAATATGATGTTTAAAGTCGAGGTCGGTCCATCCGCTGATGAAGCATATCTTAGACCAGAGACCTGTCAAACTATATTTGTGGATTTCTCACGAATTTTCAAAGTAATGCGTGGAAAATTACCTATAGGGATTGCCCAGATAGGCAAAAGCTTTCGAAATGAAATTGCTCCACGACAAAGCCTACTGAGACTCAGAGAATTCTATCAAGCCGAGATAGAAATATTCTGCAATCCAGATAAACTAGACGAGGTACCAATGTATGATGAAGTGAAATCAACCAAATTAAATATTCACGAAGACGTCAGTTCTCATGAAATTACAGCTCAGGAAGCACTTGGTAAAGGGCTTTTGCCCAACCAATTGATCGCGTATTATCTTGCCTTATTGAGTCAATTTTATTCTAAAACCGGAATTGACATGAAAAGAACTCGATTTAGAAAGCTTTCTGAGACTGAAAAAGCTTTCTATGCAACAGTCGCATTCGACTTTGAAGTAGAAACTAGCCTGGGCTGGCTCGAGCTAGTTGCATGTAACTATAGATCAGATTATGACCTAAGTGGTCACATGGCCACAAGCAAAGAAAATCTAGAAGTTGTGGATCCTTCAACTCAAGCTAAGGTATTGCCCCATGTGTTCGAACTCTCCATGGGGATAGATAGGAGCTTGTATGCAATCTTGGAACATTCCTATTATGAAGACTACAAGCATGACGACAGAATAGTTTTAAGATTAAAACCTTATTTGGCCCCAATTACTGTGGGTGTACTTCCGCTGATGAATAAAGATGGAATCGGCATTAAAGGCCGTGAAGTTTATGCCGCGATACGGAAGGACTTTGATGTTTATTCAGACGAGTCAGGATCGATTGGTAGGAGATATAGAAGATTAGAAGAAATTGGAGTGCCGTTCGCTATAACGATAGACAAAACTACGATGGTCGATGAGACTGTAACGATTAGGAATAGGGATACAATGGAACAAGAACGGATTAAAATCTCTGAAATTAAGAATGTCTTAGAGAAGGCTATAAATCCCTATGAATGAACAACAAAATATTTCAAAATGAAGTTCACAATTTCGTTAGAATAGAACTGAATTCCTAATTGTAGCTGAATGTATACAAAAACCCAGAAATAGTTATGAAAATGTTCGCAAAGGTAGCACTCTATGCATGATAGAATTCGCTCATCATAACTTCAACTAAGCTATTTCAGGTCTCAAATTGGAGGTTATCTTATCACTTACAAAATGACGTGTAATGTCGCTCTGAATTTCCTAATATTTTTTAAAGAATCAACATAACCAGAAGCAATTCAAATGAGAAATAATTGGAATCACGAATTTGAGGATTTTTCGTAATGCAAAGCCTCAAGGACGGGAATTGGGAAATGAAGGCCAAGGTGATCTTAACACAAAAGGTTAAGTGATGCCTATAGCATCAAATTAATTTATAATGCAATTGTCCAGATCCAATGCCAATCCCGCCTGTAACAACATTATCTTCATTGAAATTCTGCATAAGATGTGGAAATAGTTGTACATTTCCGCAATATACGCAATATATCATATACTTACATGTTAGAAAGAAGTTTCCGCAAGTTAGTATCATAGTCTAATTTGCAAAGCCCTAAAATTAAAGGGAGAGAAACCGCCAGTCATTCCAAAATGTTTATCCATAGATCAAATGCATAGTATGATTAGATAGTAATTAAATTCGTATCTAGTCTCCGTGTTGTGTACCATAAACCCTAAAAATGTTACGAATAGCTTTGTAAAGCGGCTGCTTGAGCAACCCTTTTTCAGTGATGATGGCAGTTATCAGATTTGGTGGAGTGATATCGAATGCTGGATTGAATATATGTATCCCTCTTGGAACTATTCTTTTCCCTGCCATCGTGGATACCTCCTTAGAATCTCTTTCTTCTATAACCACGTCTTCAACATTGCTTTTGAAATCAAATGTTGAAAGTGGCGCAGCAACGTAGAATGGAATATTATGCGCCCTTGCGAGTGTGGCTATTTGATACGTACCTATTTTATTGAATACATGGCCAGTTCGTAATATTCTGTCAGCTCCAACAATGATTCGCTTAATAACACCTCTTGCCATTAAGATCCCAACTCCAGTGTCAGGTACCAAACTTACATCTATTCCATCATGTTGAAGCTCAAAAGCAGTTAATCTGGAGCCCTGCAATACTGGACGCGTTTCAGTAGCGATTACCTTTATACTCTTCCCTGACTCTTTGACTGCGCGTATGACGCCAAGAGCAGTACCATAGCCCACAGTTGCTAGAGACCCGGCGTTACAATGAGTCATTACAGTCTCACCATCTCTAAATAATCCTGATCCGATCTTTCCCATTCTTCGATTTATCTCGATATCCTCTTCTGCCATTTTTTGAACTTCCTGAACAACTTTTTGCTTGATTTCCATGACAGTTTTGCCTCTTCTTGAAATTTTCATAATTCTTTCCAAAGCCCAAAGCAGATTAATCGCTGTTGGGCGAGTCAATCTTAGCACGTCATATGCATGTTGTAATTCTATTACGAGATCAGACTTGCTGTTAGCTCTGCTCCTAATACAGGCAAGAGCAAGTCCCATAGCTCCAGCTACTCCTATAGCAGGAGCACCTCTCACCATTAATTTTTTTATTGCCCTTGCTACATCGTTGTAGTCTCTAAAAGTACGATAAACCAGCTTATTTGGCAATTTTGTCTGATCAATTAGAACTACCGCATCGTCCTTCCAAGTTAGTGTTACTAGGCCATCATAGATATGATTCTTATTTAGTTTCAATAATTATTTTGTTCTCTAATAGAGACATATTAAATTTAACGCATTTATGACATTGCATGCGGTCAGCCAGTGTCTTAGTATCTCAATCATTGGTCGCCCTAAAAACTGTTCATGAGCCCATACCTAACGATTCGTATATCGTATCTTTGTCGTTTGCGAATGACTTGTTGAGTATCCCTCTTCCGTCATAAATTACAGAATTTTTCATATCTCCTGGATTTAGATTTCTATATTCATTGTGATTCGCAACGACTATGACCAAGTCAGAGCCTGCGATTGCTTTATTGATATCAGAATAGAGAACTATTTTTTTTTTCTGCTCTAATACAGGATCTTTCTTAACTAGCGGATCGTGAACCCGAATTTCTGAATATTCATACCTATTCAGTTCTTCTATTACGGAGTACGTCGGAGAAAGTCGTGTATCTGAAACGTTGCCCCTAAATGCTAAGCCTAGTAGCGTAATAACTGGGGATTTCTTTTGTCGTGTTCTGTGCAAGCGTAAAAGGGTCATTGCTCGGTCTACAGCATATCGTGGCATTGAATCATTGAGTGACCTTGCCAATTTGATGAGAGTCCCATCAATATTAGCTTTCCTCGCGGCCTCCAAGACAAACTGAGGATAAACCGGAATACATGCGCCACCAACTCCGATTCCTGCATCATGTATGTGACAAAATGGCTGCGAATTAGCAGCGGACTGAACTTCTCGAAAATCAAAACCTAGCGCATCACATATTTTTGCCAGTTCGTTGGCGACAGCGATATTTACATCTCGGTATACGCCCTCAAATAGCTTTTCAGCTTCAGCGGTCCTAATATTACTCATGGTTCTAACGCCTCGTTTAAAGACTATAGAGTAAAACTTGGTTCCTATGAGGGAGCTAATTTTGCCAACTCCAGCTACTATGGCCGGGTAATTTCGCTCAATATCTTCGATAGCACGACCAACGTAGAGCCTTTCTGGATTATACACGACATAAAAGTCACTTTCTGCTTTAAGTGAACTGATATTTTTCTGCTCCAGTATCGGTATTAAAACTTCCTCAGTGGTTCCTGGTGGAACACTTGGGTTTAAAACAACAAGGTCACCTCTATGCAAGTGGGATGCTATTGCTGATGCTACTTCCTTAACTGCAGTTAGGTCGGCCTTTTGGCCTTTAGATAGCACGGGTACACAAATTATTTTTATCGTGCAGCGGCCTGGTGCCTGTGACTCATCTTCGAATGCCATAAACCTTTTTTCTTTGATACCTTTGGTGAAAGCCTCACTAACACCGGGCTCAGGGATATGAGTTGTACCATTAGATGCGGCCTTGACTATGTCTTGTGATTTGTCAAAGCCAATAACGTGGGCTCCTGCCCTAAGCCAGACAGAGGCTATGCTTGATCCAACATGACCCAAGCCATAGATAGCTATCTTAAGCTCACCGTGCTTTAATTTTTCATGAATTTCTTCAGCAGATGCGGTTAGAAATACTGATTCCACACCTTCAAGGTTAACCCCGGCCATTCAATTGCTTTCAGCTTTTATTCTTATAATAAGATTGTTTTAGATTTGGTGAGTTGGATTAATAGAAAAGATTCGTTCCGTATAACTAGTTTAAGAAAAAGGACTAATAAGTTATCCGAATCAAACTTTAAAATTTCTTTTATTCATAGTCGGAGTCTCAACATGGCATATTGTAAAGCAATATAATCTTGAATTATCACTTTTTTCTAGTCAGATGTCATAATATTGATTCGAATCAATCTGTATTAGCTAGATTGTCTGTTTAAACACAAAAGAGGGCAAATTTATGCCTAAATTAACAAACACCTGATCAAAATTGCATTTATTTATAGAAATCTACCAGAAATATTCCAAATTTATTTGGCAAAAATAAAATACTACAACTATTCAGGACTGTCCGAACTATTTCTGTAATCCAATTATAGTACTTTTTTTACTATAATAAAGTTATATTTTGCTTTTATGCATGCTCTCATGTAGACTATTTGTCATAAATGAGAAAGAGAACAGATAATGAAATCAAGGTACAAATTTTAACTGCAGCAACTTCTGGTGCGACCAAAACCGAAATTATGTTCAAGGCGTTTCTTACTCATAATCAGTTCTATAGCTACATTACTTCTTTGATGGAAGGTGATATGATCAGATATCAAAAGGTGCAAGGGATCTATAGAACATCTGAAATAGGTATAGAATTTCTCGCTGCGAGAGCAGTTAACTTATCAGATAAACATTCATCAGACAAGGTTCTTGTAATAGGCTTGGGTCAACTTGGGTTACCTGTAGCAAAGTATGTTAAAGATCAAGGAGGATTTGACGTGTATGGTTATGACATCAGTACAAAGGCAATAGACCGTGCACAGAAAATAGCTGG
>JARBAU010000055.1 GCA_029237525.1 Nitrososphaerales archaeon
CGGTCCGAAATGATCAATTCGCCCGGCGACAATCTGGTGGATTGAGAAGCTATTGCAAACTCCAATAGATGATTACAGGAAGTTTGCGATATGGCGTATTCTCGTATCATGTCTAATTAATATTAGAAGACTCGCCGGCGATGAAGTTAATAATACAATAATGGACTGTCTATACAAGTGCATTCCTTACAACGTTTGGACTTCAATCCCAATAACAACATCAAACCTAATGTTAGTAGAGTAAAGAGAGGCGGTATCTGCCAATAAGTTTACGAAACCTGAAAACGGAAAATACCCATTTGTATAAGACGATAAATGAGCAGTAATAAACAGCCCGTGGCAATACCTAATATGCTAATAGTATTTGCCTTTCACCCCGAGGATAAGCAACAGCGATAACATCCTCCCAAATAATAGTAAGCCCCGAGTCACTCTACCTACAGTTCATCAGCCTATAGTAATCTCTACTTATGGAATGTTAAAATTATTGGACATGAGTTCATCCCCGCAAATCGCTTTGGGGCCACACCATCAACCAAGTTACTAATTAGAAGTAAGCTCGTGTTCTTCTCTGATTTTCATCCATATTATTATGAAATGTTAGATGGGTATAATCCTGCCAACATTCAAGACAATAGTCACAAACTGAATTGAAATATTTCTGCAATCTTGCTCTTACAGTTATTACAACATTGAGAATTACTGAGATATTCCTTGATTATCACGTGTATGATTGGTTGGTTAGAGCATAAAATATCATCGACTAACAGTTTTTGATAAACTAGCAGAAGTGATTCAAAAGAATATAGGTCGAATATTCTATACCACGATCATATTATTCCGATATTTCATATTGGTTAAGGCTATTTTGGGCGCGGGAATGTGAAGTATGCACAAGCAGATCTTGAATCTTTTCTTTGATTTGCAATAAGTAATTGCCTACCGTGAAAACTCGAATACAATTCCTGTTTTTGGAGTGTAATTGATTCTAAATGATTCATCTTTAGATATTGGTATTGACTCTAAATTACTCTTATCATTAAACACTGAGCAGTTTATTCCTGATATACTATTTGTAGTTGAATACATAGATGCACACCAAAAACATATGTTACATATTAGAAAGTTTATTTCATTATTGATTATGATTTCTGGGATGCCAACCTTACCGTTATTCTCATTGACTTTGGCACTAGCAGCACTTTCTGTCTTCAGAACTTTTCCAATAACATCTAAGCTATAGCGACTTCGTATAGAATTATCATAATGTATTGACGCTTGAGATGACATATAAGAATCTCGATTATACTAGTAATAAGAATCATGTTATTCTTAATTTTGTAGTAAAAATTTTTCCCTTTCTGAATTATTCCATCTTTTCGCGCGACACCAAAGCAGTAAGTATCCATCTTATCACTAGATTGTCTGGATTTCTGTTAACAACTTGAATTATTTCTTTAGATTCATTAACAATCTATAAGTGAAAGGCCATAATGTTTTGAGATTTTTGTCTATTTGTTTTATGTGGGTAATATCAGGACCAAGATATTCAAATCTTCACTTTCTAGATGTGAATGTAGGGCAGCTAAAGATGCTCTGGTTTGGCCACTTTTCGAGGGGATAGGTTAGGTTATGCCGAACTCTAACGGGCCAATTGAACTTTTTGAAATAATATCCACTAGATTATTAGCAGAACTAGATATGTGGCTCACATCAAGGCAGTATATAGTACTCTACTAATAGAAAAATCAATCGTAAAATGTAGCTTAGCTATAGCAGAACTGGGGCAGAATTCGTGTCTTACAACTGTAACGTAGTTTATCCTTTCCAGAATTGTCTATTATCATTTGTTAATGAAAAGTTGGGAATATGCTGGCAAATGATTACTCAAGCAGTAGATAATATTATATCTATCAATAATGTATTCAGAGTATGTTAGAAAATATAGCCTACGTAAGTGTTGGATTTGCAACTGCTTTCCTAGCACTTGAAGCAGCATGGCACTTCACAGCATGCAAAATTAAAGACAAATCAATAAAACCCTGTTTATACAAACAAATTGGATTAGTATCATAGGTGGCGGCAGGTCCTTGTAATTGATAATACCCAAAACTGGACAATGACTCAAATTATAGTGGAACACAAATCTTTTTCTAAATATCAACAGATTAGTTTATTTCGTTATTTTTATAGTAACAGCGAAGATGATTGTCTTACTCAAGATTATCTCTCCGAACCTTCTTCTTATTCTCTTACTGATCCTAACTCCCCTCAACATCAGGGATCAAATCTATATATCATCGCAGAGACGGAAATAGAAGAACAACCACGACCACCATTTATTAAAAGAATACTTGTCGTAGATGATGATCCGGATCTTACATTAACTTTCAAAGCGGCTTTGGATGGTCGTTATTATGATGATGGAGACAAGAAGAAAAGATTTGAAGCATACACATATAACGAGCCTTTATCAGTACTGGAAGAATTCAAACCAAATTTCTATGATCTTCTTCTAACTGATATTTACATGCCAAAGATGAATGGTTTTCAGTTATGTGAAAAAATATTAGAATTGGATGTTAACATTAGAATATGTTTTATGTCTGCATTAGAAGTAAATATTCAGGCGTTAAGAGAACTATATCCTAATGTAAATTTAGGATGTTATATAGAAAAACCTGTTACAATAAAATATTTGATTGAAAGATTATCTACAGAATTAGATTAGTAGTTATGAAGATTCATTATTGATAAGCAGATTTATAAACAATCCCATCATATGCTACCAGACCACGATCCTATCCCCATTATAAAAATTCGATATACTTGTTTGTTTGTTTTCTGTTACCCGGAGACTGATGTTTTACTTCACATATGGATCAAACACACTTCGCATGACATGTGATCGAAGAGCTTTCATGTGACACCTGTTAGTAATTTTTTGTGAGTCCTTGTAAATATTAACAACTTTCTCACCCAGCCTTATTGAAGTCAATTATCCTATCACAAACTTTGTATTGAAGCTTCAAGAGCCATTGTTTTCTTGTTAATAGATAATAACTAAAGTTTTTGCTTACGTATTAAAAAGCGGAACAGAGATCTAGCCTCTACCGCGCAGCCACGACCGCGGCAGTAGGAAGCCCTTCAAGTAAAAATGAATATTTGCTGCTAAAATCGCTTGATAGTAGTCACTTGTTGAAAAGCAAGCAAATCAGAAGAAATTATTTGAGAAATTCTAGTTCAGCTATGGATTGAGATGGTTTGTTACAAGGCTTATGCCGTTTATAAAAGAATTGGCCGTGGACTAACTACCGTGGACTAACTACTAACTACTACTTCAAAACTTTATAATGACTAATTATAGTCATTATTCATTATGAGCTGGAAATCTCTTCAGAATGTGGATGTTTCTAATGCATAGTCAATCACATATTGGCGTATTTATTACTGCATTTGCGATAAACATGTATAGTCTATAAAGCAAAAATAGTACTTCTCAATACATATAGACATCAAATACACAGCAGTTGTAAACCGTTGCGATTTTAGTCGACCAAATTCCTTTACCAGAACAAAAGGAGAAACTTTAGTTATAACAAGGCTCGTTTGAATTGCTTTCTAATTCACTGACTTCCAAAGTTATTTACAAGATAGGATTCTTAGTCGTAATTCTTATTGCTGTGATTATTTGTAGTTTTATAATACTTGTCTATTTTCAATCACAACAAACTTTTCTAGGAAATTCGATTAACATTGCAGGAAAAAACAGATTTCTAACAATAAGTGTCTTGTTTCAGACTTATGAATACATAAATGGAATTTTCTCTGCATTTTCTTCGCCTTCTGCTCACACTCCATCATCCATCTCATCTACATTCAGCGCTGCGAAATTAAATGATTCCATAAATAATCTAAATGCAAATTTGTTGGTTTTAAGAGATGGTGGAAAAACTTCAAACATAGAATTAAAGCCATTACCGTTAAAGCTTTTAAATTCGTGGCAGATAATTAATAATGATTGGAAGAAATTTAGAAACTTTATTACTCTTGAAATTGTCAAGCCATCCCTGCAACAAAAAGCACAATTGCAATCTAAAATACCTGGCAATATAACTACTTCTACATCTAAGAATGTAACCAGTATTCCTACTACTAGTACTACTGCCACTACTGTGTCCCTGACAAAGACAAAGCCTAAGCTGGGATCGTTAGCTTCGAATGTAATCCATTCATCTGATGGACTAGTAACACAATTGGGAAATGATGCGGCAATAGATTCAAGAAATTTAATACTCTTAGAAGTTTCCTTTGCAATAATAAACATTGCTGTGGTTCTACTAATTCTTTATTTTGTGAAAAAGATACTCAAACCAATAGATACACTTACAGATGCCACATCCCAGGTAAAGAAAGGGAACCTAGAGGTTTCAGTTCAACACAAGGGAAGTGATGAGCTTTCACTTCTTGCCGAATCATTTAATTCTATGGTGCAGTCAATAAAAAATTATAATAATAAACAAAATCAATTAACTTCAGAATTAAAGAAGTTAAATGAACAACTCAAATATAAAGATCAGTTAAAAAATCAATACATAAATATTGCTGCTCATGAATTGAGAACTCCAATACAACCAATACTTGGGCTAACTGAAATTATTCGTTCTCGTAGCACAGCTTCTTCGCAGTCGAAAGAAGATGCAGAATTCCTTGAAATCATAATTAGAAATGCAAAAAGATTGCAAGGTCTTTCACAGAAGATTTTGGATATTTCAAAAATTGAAAATCGGACTTTAAGACTTGATAGGGAGAAATTTAACTTTAATAAAAATTTAAGAGATATCATAAGTGATATAAAGTCAAAGAAAAATGAGGTAGAAATAGTATTTGCTGAGCCAAACGTCGATCCTATAATCGTCAATGCAGATAAGATCAGAATTGATGAAGTCATATCAAATCTTCTGACTAATGCTGTAGAATCGACGAAAAATGGTGTGAAGGATGGCTCCATCACACACGAGCAAGACCGTAACACAATATTTGTATTTACTACTATTAGATCCAGTGTAAGGAATAACAACAAAGATAATATGGAGGAAGTTCTCATTAGAATTAGAGATAGAGGTATTGGTATTGATCCTGAAATACAGGACAAGTTATTTACAATATTTGTTACCAAATCAGAAACTGGTTCAGGACTAGGTTTGTTTATATCAAAGGGAATTATAGAAGCTCATGGTGGCAAAATCTGGGCAGAAAATAATACTGATGGTAAAGGCGCTACTTTTAGTTTTAGTTTGCCTATAATTAACTAGCCAAGTCTACTAACTAGAAGAATTCTTCTAGGCATCTCATTATCACCTATAAAGTTTTCACTACCTTGCTTTCACTAATGCTAATTTTACCTGCTTATACATACAAAGCTTTATTGTATCCCCGAGGAATCCTACAGGCTGTAAAGTGCCAAGCTGCTTCAAGTCCAAGTAGAGTCCCTACAAATCCTATTGCTGGGTTATTATAGCCCCTGTTAACTTATGGATGCTTCCACCTCCTTAGATCGTCGAATTTAATACCAGATTTTATAACGCTATTGTGCATAAATATGAAGATGAGCCACTTGTAAACATGTCTAAGATTGCATAATCCAGCTCTCATATATGGATAATAATCATCAAATGCTTCAGTTCTATCCTTGAGATATTCTAATCAAATGCTTCAGTTCTATCCTTGAGATATTCTATCGTTCTTTCAACTATACTCTTTTCGTATGGAGAATGTAACCTATGCTCTAGTCCTACTGATATACATGCTTCCTGATACCATGTTCCACCATCCATCTATGCTTTAGGTAAAAAGTTCGACGCAAAGTGAAATGATGATCTCTGATCTCTAGCGATATCTCCAGTTGCATAAGTACTTTTGTCCATAAGCTAAGTGTTTATTTCACCAGATGGTTACCTTTAGAAACCTTTTTGTTCTAATAGACTTTCTTTGATCCATACTTCCAATTCAGAATCAGAACTGTTCTTTCTTCTTTCCTTAATGGCAATAGCATCGTTACCTACTAGATATCTGGTATTAGGTTTCTCTGATTTGATTGCACTTAAGATAACTTGTGCTACCTGATTTGGAGAAGAAGAGCTAGCCTCCTTAAACCTTTC
>JARBAU010000056.1 GCA_029237525.1 Nitrososphaerales archaeon
CTGTGCAATCTCCGAACGCAGATAAGTGAAGAATACTCTTATATTCTATAGGGTAATGCTTTTTGCATTATTGCATCGAGACCTTCACCAATTTCATTAAATCGCCAAATGAGGCATCATTTATAATGAAAGCATTGATTGTGTTATTCTGATATTGCTTCATGTTGTTAAATGCTGAACCACCAACTACAACAGGCAGCTTGTTATTATACTTTGCATGGATTTGGTGAATGAGCCTCTCAGCTGATTTGATGTTTTCTACAAGGGTTATAGATACAAGCACAATATCTGGCTGCAAATCCCGTATATAGTCTATAATAAAATCTGATGGTATAGAAGTTGAAATATTATAGACCTTAAAGCCCTTGCTTAATAGAAGTGATTCTATCATGTTGCAGGCCAAACCGTGCAACTCACCATCAGGAGTACAAATTACAGATTTGTAGCGAGAAAATGATTCGTTGGTCCTTGCGGTTATTCGTTCATTTATTATTTTAACAAGCCCAAGGGCTGTATTGGTACTGGCATGTTCAGTTGCAACATCTAGTTGACCTTTCTGCCACAAGTCACCAATTCTATACATTGCAGGTTTTAAGAGTTTATCATAAAAGTCAGTCAGACCAAACAGTCTGGAATATTTTTCATAGATGTCTACAAGACCTTTGACATTACAATCGTTGAGCAGTTTAAATACTTCTTCTTGAATCCTAGAGATGAGTTCCTTTCTTTCTTCTTGATAAGAGCTGAATGCCGATACAAAGGCTAGAATTTTTGTATCATCCCTGTATTCTTTTGGTATATCATCGATCGTTACCTCTGATGCTTTACCTAGATATTTTATGGTAGACTGTCTTGACGTATTCCTTTTAGGATCCCAAACGCTTTGAACTAGGTAAGCATAGTCAATTCCTTTTACTTTCTTATTTCTAATATACACCATAGCAAATCATGGTTATTCTCTATTGGCATTCAGTATTTACTCATCGCATATATCAAATTAGTGGTACGACAGATCCCTGGTGCTAACATCTGGTCTAATCTTCCTTTAAAAAGAAACAAATAAAATTACTTTACTACTATTGCATTATCTTATTATCTTTCTTCACAAATGCACCTATCTCAATCATTCTTCCAGAGATAAAGCCGAGCAAAGCACCATATATAAGATGAAATACAAGCGAACCACCTATAACAACTGCATATAACCCCTTGAAATGACCAGCTATATCGTTGATATATTGATTGGGCGCAGAATATGCAAAGGAATCAAGTCGTGGTTGTATTACAAACGTTGCAAGTGGAACAAATAACACTGTCCATAATGCCATACCTACAACCATTCCTTTAACAATACCTTCTCTTGAGTTGTAAGGTGCTATCTTTGACCAGAACAGTGAAATTTGTCCAAATATATTACCTGCAGCCATTCCAGTCATTATATGCAATGTAAAGCCAATGTATTGAGCTGATACTGGATCATTAATTCCTAACGACGCTCCAATTACAGCAAAAAATGTTCCTGCAGGAGTACCAGATATAACATCTACTATAACTAGAAGACCAGAAATAGCCCACGCACTAATAAAACCTGCAATTGTACAATAGAGTATAAATTGTCTACGTGAATTTGCTGCTGCAACATTTGTTTTTGTCAAACTTTCCATATCTTTTCCCTACGAACAAACTATATAAACACGTGCCTATAGTCTGATATGGTGCCTAACTAAATATGGGAAAATAGAATGGCTCAAATACCATTAACTCTTATTTTATGATATACATTATGTGAAGCTACTACGACTGATGCTGCTATGGCTGCACCAATAAAATTTCGGAGTGTCATCATTAGATCAGGAGATGTAGCGATCAACGACCTACCTGAAACAGTATATATATTGTCAATCAGCCAAAAAATAAGAGTTATCCAACCAATTACACCTGCGGTAAATGCTCCAAGTCTTGCTCCATTAAAGCAAAAAAATAGGGAAAATGCAATAAAAAGATACCATAATCCGCTAAGAATTAGCCAATTAAAGTGGAAAACTTCGGGTCTAGCATCTAACATATAGTAAGTAGAACCTATAGCAGCCATTGCGAATAACGAAACGATAAGAAGTTTATTATTCAAAGTATGTAATGTTCGCTGTCGTTGCCCTGATGTTTTTCTTTTTACTTGCTGTTCTTCTTTCTCAGCGGTCTTGATTGCTTCTTCAAATGTTTTTAGCTTCAAAGGAATTAATTTTTTAATTGTCTCATCTCTTACGGTAGCCTCGTGTTTTAGGCTATCTATTAATGGTCTTGCTAACGAAGCCTTTACAGGAGTAATGAGGTCAACCCAGTAGGAGGATAACCGTGGAGTAAGAAATGGAATGATTATTATTTTTATATCTTTGTTGAGCATCTTTGCATAACGCTTCATCATCTCAACATATGAAAGAACCTCTGTGCCACCAATATCAAAATCCCTGCCTTTAGTCTCCTTTACATCTATAGACCTAACAAGATATTCAATGACATCGTCTACTGATATTGGTTGCGATTTTGTCAAGACCCATTTTGGACATACCATCATCGGCAATCTTTTAACAAGGTATTCTAACATTTGAAATGATCCTCCACCCTGACCTAAGATTACTGCTGCACGGAAAATCGTTACTCTAGCAGTAGATGTCCTTAATATATCGCCAACTTCTTTTCTACTGCGCATATGGTCTGACAATAACGGCTTGATATGCCCGTCGTTTTCTTCGTGAATCAATCCTCCCAAGTATATGATCATCTCAACACCACACTCTGTAGCAGCCTTCGCGAAATTTTGTGCAGCAAGCCTATCTCTTTGTGAAAATTTTTTCCATTCCTTTGAAGAACCTTCCATCGAATGAATAAGATAAAAAGCAATATTTACTCCATTCATCGCCTTGACCAGTTGAGAATAGTCATGTACGTTTGCCTCAACTATTTCTACGGCCCCATTATATTTTTCGTAGTGGCCTCTCAAAGATTCTTTGTTTCTAGTTAAACACAATACTTTGTAATTATTGTTAGCTGTATGAGGAGAGAAATAAATAGATAATAATTTTGATACGACCCGGCTACCAATAAAACCACTCGCGCCGGTTACTAATATCTTTACCATAGTTTTCTCTAAAGGTCGATCGATATTAGTATTATACATATCCGAGTAATTTTGCATAATCTATCCTTTCAATCTAATTTTGTTACGTCAATGTGAACTGTGCTGTATGCAAAGTCATTTCTACTGGCAGATGATTGGAAAGGTTAAGAAGGACATCATCCTGACTCAAATAAACCTCGATAAGATCTTCTCGTCCTATCTTTAATTCAGATCTCACAAAAATTTTATTTTTGTCGCTATCCGGGGACAATCTAAAACAAACTAGTGCTTTGCGTGATTCTTCCATAATTCTGAAATTTGAAGGAAGAACAATAATGTTATTACTTGCTTGCTGAATATTAATTGAATATGAA
>JARBAU010000057.1 GCA_029237525.1 Nitrososphaerales archaeon
AATACCACACCTATCGCAAGACCTGACGACAGCAATACAGCAACTGCTGAATCTGCTGAAATCTTTGTGGACTGTCTTAGTTTAGTAATACCAAGAGATGCAAGAATAGATACTATAAAGGCTGTCCATATTGGATATATGTTTGCATATAAACCCACTGCTATTCCTCCAAATGCCACATGTGAGAGAGCATCACCGAATAACGCTTGCCGTCTTAAAACTAGAAACAATCCAATCACAGAGCAGCTTATGGCAACTGCAATACCTGAAATCAGTGCACGTTGCATAAAGCCATACTGAAGTATGTCAAATAACATGTTGTTGTGGTTCTTGCCAGTGATTCAAACTAACAACCTAATAAATTGAGATAGTTAAGGCCATTGATGTTCATTTCTGATCCAAGTGCATAAGCATATGTGCTTGCATAATTGATTCTGAATACATCTTTAATAATTCCGAATTTGCGAAGAACTCATGAGTATTACCTTGAAAGATTATATTTCTATTGATGCATATCAACTTATTAGCAAGCTTATTTATAGAGTCTAGATCGTGCGATGACCATAGTATGGTAACTTTTTTCCTTTGATTAAGAGTTTTTATAAGAGAATAAAATTTATTTTGTGTCTCTACATCAATACTCGTAGTCGGTTCATCTAAAATCAATAATTGAGAGTCATTTACTAGTGCTTTTGCAACAAGTACCCTTTGTTGTTGTCCACCAGAAAGTTCGCTTATACGTCTATCTTTTTGGGCATATAATTCTACAGTCCTTATCGCAGAATCTACTCTTTGTTTTGATTTACTTTCATCTGTTATACCTAATGAAACAATCTCTTGTACAGTTGCAGGGAAAGTCTGATCGAATGATCTTTGCTGTGGTATATAGCCAATTTCCCGAAGGACTCGCCTATCCTTTCTGATATCATGGCCAAATATTGCAATCTCTCCGTCATAATCTTCCAATAATCCAAGCATGCATCTAAAGAGTGTGCTTTTGCCAGCACCATTAGGACCAATTATACCTAGTATGTCACCCTTATTTACACTAAATGAAATGTTATCCAAAGATAAAGAAGACGGAGAAGTAGATGATAGGTGATCATGATATCTATAGTATAGATTCTTGAATGATACTATTACATCTTGCATTGTAGTCCTTCCTTTAAATCCGACAAATCCTGGTACATTTTCTGAAGGTAGCCTATCCCATGTTGCTGTTCACTTGGTTTTATTCCCTCAATAGGACTAAGCACCATTACTTTTCCATTAGGAATCTCGGCTGCTATTGCTTGAGCTGAGCGAGGATCAATCAAATCCTCAGAATAAATTATATTTATACCAATTTTCTTTGCAAGCTGCACTACCTCTACCAAACGTTGGGGGAGTATTTCTCCTTCTGGTGTTAGACCCTGTATACTGTGCTGCTTTAGTCCATACTCTTTTGCAAAGTAGCTAAAAGCATTATGAAAAGCTATAAAATCTCTCTTTGCACAATTAGAGCTAGAAAGATTACCTCTTATTGCTGTATCCAAAGATTTGAGTTGTCCAATAAAGTTTTGAGCATTGTTTTTGTAATACATTGCATTCTTTGGATCCACCTTCATCAATCCATCACGGATATTCTCAACTTGATGAATTGCAAGGATTGGATCTAACCAAATATGAGGATCTGTTGATGCATGAATTTCAGGATCCTTTGTAGAAAATAGATTTAAACCCTTACTAGTATCGATTGCAAATTTTGGATTTATTTTGTTTATCCATGTTGCTTCCATTCCTGCTCCATTATATACTATTGCAGCAGCTGATTGAGTATTCTGAATTTGTTGAATAGTGGGATCAAAATCATGAGGTTCTGCACCCACAGGTATAAGCACGGATGCATCTACCTTATCACCTCCAACCTTCTTTACAAATTCATAGATTGGGAAAAAAGACGCTACTACTTTTACTTTAGAAGTATTGGTTTCCAAAACTCCATTGGTACTGTTCCCGTCATTAGCTGAAAAGGCAGTTTCTGTATTTGATGCTAATAGAACAAGTACTATCAGCCCAATTAGTATACTACTAAGTCTTTGCATAATGTATAATATAAATTAATAACAATATATAGTTTTGTTAATAAGATTAATTAGTGAATATTTAAATGAGTTAATAAAGTAGTTTCTTCATGTATCAAACCTAATAAGGAAGTTTAGCAAAAAACATTGTCTCGATGACCACGTTAATAAGTATTAAGAAAAAAATTGCAATCTCAGTTTTTAGACTGCAATCAATTTAGCATTATCCATTTTCTTGTTGGATTGAAACAGCCTCGTCATGTTTCTTATCTGATTAGCGTCGCCTTTTAGAACGAATATCTCAAGGCATCTATCCCGGTCTATCTTATTATGTAAATGCGTAGTTATTAACTTATCATATGTATGTCTCATTTCATTAATTTCGTCATCTGATTTTTCATCATGAGTGACGAGAAAAAGAGCGTGAATATCGCCGATCAAATCCTCCTTTTTTTTCTCTTCCGATATCATAGTACGAACACTGGCTCTAATTATTTCAGATCTGCCAGTGAAGCCGAGCCTCTTTTGTAATTTATTCACATCATTAAGAAGTTCTTCGTTTAGAGATACGCTGACAATTGTCAACAAATAATATACTTATTAACTTATTTAAATACCTATCCTATTTTTTAATAATAATCATATTTATACTTATTAACTAGTCGAAATTAGTTAACAATTCTGTATATCGCCTAATGGTTAAGATCTGGAACCAGAGTTATGAAACTTCGTTATTCATCAGAGGATGTGAAAAATTGACTATCGTCAATCATCATTTACTAATAAGAACTAGTAATATTGTTTGTACAACTTCGCTAATTATACTTTCTATATCGAACATAAATCAGTTTGCCGCTGCTCGATTATTATACGATCCGGATACAGAGTTCGCCAGTTTTTACGCAGACAGGCCATTGATCAGGACAGGTAACGACGTAAAGACTTATCAGATCACCAATCCTACGATCTCTAAAAACTCCTGTACGGATTTACCTATTGCGTCTGTTACTTCAAGTGGAGCTAGTAATGGAAATAATGCATTTAGAGCCGTAGATAAGGATGAAAATACAAAATGGTCTGCAAAAGGATCTGGTTCATATATCCAAGCAGATCTTGGTTCGTCTAAATCATTATGCAACGTCGGGATTTCTTGGGACAAGGGAAGTCACAAGAATTATGATTTTGTTGTATCAGCTTCAAATGATACTTCAGATTTTAAGAACATTCTGAAAGGTTCTACCACAAAGGGTCCCGACTATCAATCCTACGATCTGGGAAATATACATGCCCAGTATGTAAGAGTAACTCTTGATAGTAACAATAATGGTCATGACAAATCTGCATCTATCAAGGAATTGAGTATCAAAGGTGGAGAAGGGCCTGCAAACGTTGTATCAAATTTAAACGTTGTTTCAAATTCATCACCTGGGTGTTATAAATTAGGGATTACTGATCTAAAAGCATCTTCTAGTGACGGGTCTAACACGCCTGATAAAACAATTGATAATAATCTCGGCACACAATGGTCAAGCTCTGATAGTGCAGCATTTATTCAGGTAGATGTAGGCGCAATCAAAACTATTTGTGGGGCAAGTATTGCATGGTTCAAAGGCGACACTAGACAGTATCCATTTGCACTAGCCACGTCCAGAGACGGTATTAATTATCAATATGTATATAGAGGGATAAGTAAAGGTGAAACTACTCTACCTGAGATTTATCGGATTCATAACACCGACGCAAGATATGTTAGGATATTGGTATCTGGTGACAACAGAGCTGATGGCGTTGGAATAAGCGAACTTGCGGTTTATGGCTCTGCTGGATCTAGTAATCCATCACCAACAGGTAATCCATCACCAACAGGTAATCCATCACCAACAGGTAATCCATCACCAACAGGTAATCCATCACCAACAGGTAATCCATCACCAACAGGTAATCCATCACCAAC
>JARBAU010000058.1 GCA_029237525.1 Nitrososphaerales archaeon
AAATGTTAGAACATATAAGGATATGTCGTAATATTACCACAGACACAGAAAGGGTGGAGTGATAATGACAGTAGAGCAGCGGTAATACAAATGTAATGCCAGATTATTACAACATCAATTAGTGCCAGGCAATTGCCACATAGGCTTCAGTAGGGAATACAATTCCATCATCGTCAGTGTATTCTAGTAGAGACACGTCAAGATCTTTAATCAGGGCGTTGAAGACGTCGTCACTAACGGATTTGATCTCCTTAGCCAGAGGCGAGCTGGCGGCTTCCCTGAGAACAAATTCTTTGATTGAAGGGTAACGTGCAGACCCAATACCAATAAGTATTCGTAGATCATGGAATCCAGCGGTTAGGAAAAGATTACGTAGCTCATCTATGTTAAGGAACAAGAAAGGTGAACGCATCATTAACCCTGCATCTGTACCGATATGCCGTTCGAGAGCCTCTGCTAAGATAGCGTATGAGGGATTATGTTTAATAGGTCGCATGGTACTCAATGCTAAGCGTCCGTTTGACTTGAGTACACGATGTATATCTTGTAGTGCAGCCAATCTGTCGGGGAAGAATTGGAGGCCTTGTTGACAAAATACAACATCGAATGAAGAATCCACAAATGGGATCTCTTTAACATCGCCCTTTCGCCACTCTATATCATGATGGATATTTGAGGAAGCAGTACGTGCCACTTCTAGCACATCTTCATTAAGGTCAATGCCAATGACTGTTCCGCTGATTCCTACGTGCTCAGAGGCGGTGCGTGCAACGATACCAGTTCCGCAGGCCACATCAAGTACTCGTTCTCCTCCTTTCAGAGCTGCCAGCTCAATTAAATGCTGAGCACCAGGGCCAAAGAAGAGAGGTACGAGATAGCGTTCGTATGCTTTGGCGCTACTCTCATCAAGTTGCCATCTATCAACTGTTCCTGTCATAGAAACTTACGCTTCTCCTCGAATACAATGGACATTGTCATAGCGATTACTGCTAACATATGCCTGAAGTTTTCATTCAATTATTCCTCCATTGGCGATTTAATAAATAAATTGATAACAAGATATCACTAACTTACTATGTTAGAGCGTCATGGAAAATAATTCCTAGTGTATGTCGTTCTCCATCATGCACTTCGCTTACGCCATGTCTCATTTGTGCTCGAAAATATTCTTTGCTACCTTTTATTGGTCTGAAATTTGTTGTGATAATCAACATATCTCCTTTATGTGTTTTTAAGACAATTGCTTTTGATTGTGCTCTTGGGATTTGCTCTGTTAATACAAATTCTCTACCCGTATAGTCGGATTCAGGTTCATTTAAAAAGAAAACCAGTTGAAAAAGAAAAAAGATTTCACCATATAGATCTTGGTGTAATGTATTAGGTCCACCCTTACCATATTTTTGTATAAGAACAGTGGGTTTTGTTTGATTGTGATCATGGCAAAGCCTCTGAAGGTCATCAAATGTGTCTGCAAAGTATCGGTGTATGTTCAACATATTCATCCATGCATTGGCAATAGGTGCAAGTTTCGGGTAAATCCCTGTTCTAATAGTCTGAATCAATTCGGGTAAAGGATATCTAAAATATTTATACTCACCTAATCCAAAATGATGTCTTTCCATTGTGATGGTTTTGCGATATAGATTAGGATTACAACCATGATTCCCCGGTTATGATTTCACCTTAGCTTGAACGAAACTTCATCCAATCATTTAAGGAATTATAGGCTTCAGGGGTAATGAAACTAGGATATTCTTCGGGATCTCCCGCATATACTAGCAACTTCGCAGCGATTAACTTTCCGTTCTCAAATAGTGGGGCCACATGTTTCCAACGTAAATAGTCCCAAGAACCTATCCGTATTCCAGAAGAGACCATTGTATATATAATCGGCTTTATCCTTCTATCAGGATACTCCACTAATCTCTTTATTTCTTCCGTTGTAGGAGCTCTGTCGTTGGCCGACTTCCTAGCGCTAGGTAAACCACGCCTCACTTTATCCCAATTCAAGGCGAGATCATTCATTTGACAGAATAATTTGGTCGCTTTGACGTAGTTACGAATAGTCGAACCCACTATTTACCGTGATTCCACTCTTTGCTTCTGAAACGTTATGAACCTCATTAGCTCGACTTCTGCCCACTGAGCATTTTGTCTTGCGTTTGTTAGGAACCATATGGCTTGGTCTTGTAAGGTGCATTTATAACCCAAAAAATCTAAAAATGCTCTAAATCTTCTTGAATATTGTCTTTATGTTTCGACTGCCTTCAATGCATAAACAAACGATGCCATAGGATCTTGTTCCATGGATACAGTCAATTAAAAAGATAATAGACAAGGGCCAAAATAAATGGACAAAAATGATTCGGGCCCAGAGGGATTTGAACCCTCGACCAACTGCTCCGCAGGCAGCCATTCTATCCAAACTGAACTATGAGCCCATTGAATTAAGAGATTAATGTCACTAGGTTTTATTTGATACTATACTTAAATTCTGCTTTAATGACCAGCTTAGGTTACACTAATTAGCTCTTGTGTAAATGGTGATCTGATCATCTCACCTCATAATCTTATTAAAGTCATTTAGTATAAATAAAAGCCTATTTGACATTGTCCTTTCTAAAGGCTCTACAGGAACAAGTGCTCTTATTTGACGGGGCAATGGGAACTCAGATACAAAACTCAAACCTGGGTGCGAAAGACTTTCCAAATCAGATGGAAGGCTTTAACGATGGTCTGGTTCTAACAATGCCCGAGTTAATCGAGGGTATACACGATAGTTATTTGACAGCAGGAGCAGATTGTATTGAGACAAATACCTTCGGTGGCAATAGACTAAAATTATCCGAATATGGGTTCGGAGATCAGACCCTCGAGATAAATAAACGAGCAGCTGAACTTGCAAGAATCGTCTGTAACAATTACCACACTAACCAGAAATATGTTATAGGATCAATGGGTCCCACAGGCTATCTGCCAAGTTCAAACGATTCAGATCTAGGCCAAAAGTCCCCAGATGAAATTAAAGATGCATTCGTGCCACAGTGCGAAGGTCTGCTTAAAGGTGGAGTGGATGCACTACTAATTGAGACAAGCCAGGATATCCTTGAAGTAAAGCTGGCTATCGAGGCTAGTTTTGTTGCTATGTTGCGTACAGGCAAAACAGTCCCAGTAATTGGCAATGTAACTCTCGATCAATACGGTAAAATGTTGCTAGGAACAAATGTCCAAGCGGCATATACTACCATATGTGATATGGGTATCAGCGTATTTGGACTAAACTGTTCGACCGGGCCGAATGAAATGAAACCAAGCATTGAATGGTTGAACGAACAAAGTGATTTACCTATACTAATTGTTCCTAACGCCGGAATGCCAGAAAATGTTAACGGCAAAGCAATTTACAAGATGAATCCAGCAGAAATGGCAAACGTGATGAATGGTTTTATAAGAAACTATGAATTTGTGAGAGTAATTGGAGGATGCTGTGGAACAGGCCCAGATCATATTCATGAGCTAAGAATCTGTTTAAATCAATATCAACAAGAAATTGGCAGTTTCGCTTCTTAATCTAAAGTTTTAGATGTAGGTACCACACTCGTTGTATATATTATAATAAATGACTAGAGTTCCTCGTGTAAGCTCTGCTCTAAAGGCGCTAAGTTTGAGACAAGAACCCCCTCCCCTAATAATTGGTGAGCGTCTTAATACTCAAGGTTCCAGGAAGGCAAAGCAGATGGTTTTGAGCGACGATCTTGACGGATTAGTACGTTTAGCCGCCACCCAAGTCGAAGACGGAGCACATTGCCTAGATGTCTGTGTAGCTACGACTGAACGTTCTGATGAACTTGAATTCATGTCAAAGCTAGTGAAGCGAATTAGTATTGAAATCGATGCTCCTTTGGTTATAGACTCAACCGATCCGACAGTGATTGAAGCAGTTTTGAAACTTATTCCTGGTAAACCTATTATTAATTCAATTAACCTCGAAGGCGATGGCAGTAGATTCCATCGCCTCGCACCTCTTATGCACAAATACGGTGCCCCAGCTATCGCAATGTGTATTGGCCCAGATGGAATGGCAAAAACTTCTCATGATAAGTTGAAAACTGCCCAACTTTTATTGGAGACTGGAAAGAAGTATAATCTCAAGGCATGGCAATTCATTTTTGACGTATTAACTTTTACTCTTGCTACAGGGGAACCAGAATTTCAGGACTCGGCCAAGGCAACTTTGGACGGCATAAAACTTGTCAAGGAAAACCTTAAAGATTCCTTTACAGTCTTGGGTTTGAGTAACGTTAGCTTTGGCTTGCCAATTCCTGCAAGACGGATTGTGAATTCTGTATTTTTGTATCATGCTATAAAATCTGGTTTAGATGCAGTCATTATAAATGCTAAGGATATTATCCCATACTCAGACATATCTCTCGAGGAGAAAAATCTAGCAGAAAATTTGATATTTAACTCGCATCAAAATGCCTTATCAGAATTAATCTCCTATTTTCAGGAAGGCAAAGCAGCCTCTAAATCTTCTGTTGTTAGGAACAAGACTGAAGTGGATCCTAACTGGGCAGCGAGTGAACGTTGCTATTACCGAATAGTTAACAGGTTAAGCGAAGGAATTGAAAATGATGTTGTCATGGCAATATATGATTTCACCAACGGAGATGCCAAACTTTGTCATGTCAAATCTGATGCCGCTGGAGAAAGTTTACGAATCGAAGGCTCAAAGCAATTAGTTCATGATGCCGCCGTTAAGACTTTAAATGAGGTACTATTGCCGGCCATGAAAGAGGTTGGTGACAAATTTGGCTCGGGCGAATTGATACTCCCTTTTGTATTGAAATCTGCTGAATGTATGAAATCTGCTGTCGTCGAATTGGAAAAATATTTGATTAAAAAGGAAGGCGTAAGCAAGGGCAAATTGGTTTTGTGTACAGTTTATGGCGACGTCCATGACATTGGAAAAAACCTTGTTAAGACAATTCTTGCTAATAACGGGTACACTGTTTTCGATCTTGGCAAGCAGGTGCCAATTCAAAGAATTATTGAAAGTATGAATGAGTTTCATGCTGACGCCATCGGACTATCTGCCCTCTTGGTTTCAACCTCAAAACAGATGCAGTATCTAGTGGAACAATTGAGACAAAATAAAATTTCCATACCGGTTCTTTGTGGAGGTGCAGCGATAAATAGTAGCTATATTAATAGAATTGCGAAGGAAGGGGGTATATACCAACCAGGAGTATTTTACTGCAAAACAGCTTTTGATGGATTACGGATAATGAATAATTTGATGTCAAATGAGAGAGAAAAATATGTTTCTGATTGGAGAGAAAAATTACTCAAATGGAATGAAACAAAGGCGATAAAAAAACCATCTTCAGATAAGAGAAGTTCAATAATTCCAGTTATACCTCCAATCCCTCCTAATATCAATAAGCAGATAAGACTTGAGCCGCGCCATTTGCCACTAGCCGAGGTATGGAAATTCATAAACAAAAAGTCCCTTTTCGTTCTATCGTGGGGGATACGTGGTAAATCTGCAAGCAGAATGCAGCAAGAAGCGGAACAACTGCTAGAGGAATGGAAAGAAAAGGTGATAAGCCAGTCACTGTTTGAACTTCGAGCAGTATACGGTTATTTTAAATGCCACAATATCAATGATAAACTTGTAGTTGATTTATCCTCATCCGGTGGACAAGTCATCTTTGACTTTCCACGCTCTTCACGTGAAAAGCGCTTATGTTTGACGGATTATTTTGGAAAAGATGACTTGGTGGCATTCCAAGCAGTTACAGTAGGTTCAAAGGTACAAGACACTATTGATATGTGGAATAAGAAAGATAGATACACCGACGCATTCTATTTACATGGGCTGGCAGTGGAGACAGCAGAGGCTTTGGCAGAGTGGGTTAATTATAGAATTAAAGAAGAATTGGATATTGGTCAAAGGCGCGGGCTAAGGTATAGTTGGGGCTATCCAAGTTGTCCTGATATATCACAGCATCACTTGGTCTGGAAACTTTTAGATCCGACACCATCAGGTATGAGTCTAACCGATGCGGGGCAAATTATTCCAGATCAATCAACTGCCGCTATCATAGTACATCATCCAGATGCAGAGTATTTCATACTTTAATGCCCTATAACACTAAATTACGTTCACATGAATAGTTTCGAATAGGATTTTCGATTTCAATATTCACGATAAAATTGATTTGGAATACCAGAACGTATATAATCTTGACACCTGAAAGTTTAGAGTTTGTTTTCAAGATAGTCGTCAGAATCGAACCAACAACGACGTGATAGATGTAGATTTCACAAACTTAATTTAGTGAATATACGCAAGCATATAATTTGTAGTATCTGAACGTCACACTATATCATATATCGAGAACTTGATCGTAACAGTCTTATACATTAGATTTGCATTTTTATTATACTTTGAATTTCAATCTGGATAGGT
>JARBAU010000059.1 GCA_029237525.1 Nitrososphaerales archaeon
AGTTGGGTTGAATCTCGCTAAAAGCCAGATTCGAATTATTATCGGCCGCGTTGGATGGCTCGATAGCTCGATAATTTCCTTTATAGTTGGGTAGTACTGTGTTTTGCTGGGCAAAGGCAAGTTTATTAATAATTTGGTGGGTAGAGGATGCATTTAGTGATAAAGATATCGAAGAGATTAGTACTAGAGCAATTATTACAAGTTTGAGTTTGGTACTATAATTAGAGTACATAATAATGTTCTTGTACAGCAATTGATATTTATGGTATAAAAATGATCCATACCTAAAGTCTAGAAAAAAATTCTATACCCAAATTAGGAGAAGATATCCTCCAATGGAGAAATTTCTGTTGGGACGAAATCTCTTTTATTGGGCTTAGCTAGATCTATTTACAATATTCTGGCTTTTCGACATATATTAAATGCTGAGTACGATATATCGCAGTACTCTCTCTTCCTTTTTTCTTTTCTTTTGCTGGTTTTCAGGACTAGATCATGGCAGACATTATGCTGATTCCTCCTTCAGAATTTGCTGCGTGCCTACTACCAGTGCGTCGACTTTCTTTCTTACTTCCCATGATTCACTTATACAATCATACAAGTTGATGAGAAAAAAAGTGGTGGGGTAGTAATCACCTTCAATTAATCGTTTTGCTTAGACCAGGTGGACAGTGACCGCCAGGCCTGTTACCAGGGAATTAGCGTCCGCTCCCTGTTCTACATTTGTGGTGGTGTCCACCAGCAAACGCGTCCAGTGTGAAGGTAACAGTTCCTGCTGCTAATGCCCCCACTGCGGCCAATGCTATTGCAATGGCCAATGTTGTCATTAGTTTTGAATTTAGCCATGATAATCCCCTACTCTAAAATTCATCCATGAAAGGAATCCTTCCAATAGAATTTAAATGCGAGGGAAATTTCTAGTCATCAAATGTATATTTTTATTATTTTATAAGATAATGTTAAATAATGTAAAGTCTATAGACAAATATGAGTATCGCAATTAAAATTGACAATGCAGCTCTTCAACCCAAGTCTTTTAATTCATTACTCAATTCGATGCGACAGCGACAACCACAACTCGCTGGCTATTTAGATGCTGTTGATCAACTTGATATAGCAGAAGGTTTGAAGGAATTACTTCTGCTCTATGGCTTTAGATTAGAACTATTGAAAGGCATGTCATCAAATGATCTATCAGAAATACTTGGCACCGATGAATACATAGTAAGGATTATCATCCATTCAGTAAATCGTTCCTAAACTTAGCAAAATCGATGTGGCAATCAACCAAACAAATGAGGCGTCGGTTTGCAACTGCGGACATCCCAAACTCTACCATTTATTTTCAACCATTACAAATGTAAAAACTGGAAAGATCACGCCAGTTGAATTTTGTTTAGAATGCGATTGCTCTAAATTCACAGAGGAAGAACCGGGGTGAATAAGTCGGTGAACGAACAAATACTATACTCCTATTACCATTTCATGGTAATGTATTATCTAAAATGTCCAGTGGTCTGGGCCGCGCTATTTCTATAGACTTTCTACGCTGTTCTAATTTTTCATTTGTTAGCCGTCTTCTTAATTGAGGCAGCAGATACGATATTGTAGGTCTTTAACCACTCCATCTTTGAGTTAAGTCCATAACTTAGTCTTTTACCTAGCCTTTTATCACGTTGAAGTTATCTCCTCGCTATATTTATCTTAGTCCACTGTATAAAGCGGATATTACAAAATCACCTTGTCTAACATAATGATAATAACATTCTATTAAAGCACAAATAATTGACATAAATTGTCATAAAATTTATACAACTGTGATATAGTTAGCCGATGTCATTGAATATGTGAGGTAGAGACTATATGTCAATACGAAACAAAAATGAAGAAGCAATCGCGAGAGTGAAACATTTAGTATATAGTTCTAATGATGTTGTCGTTCAGACTGGAGCAATCGACACACTAGCAACTTTCGGAGAGCAGGCAGTTGACGCCATAAATGAGGTCATTAACCTATCAAGTGTGAGTGATGACGTAAAGGAACATGGGTTGAAAAGCATCGAGTATATCAAGGAAAATTCAACCTAAAATAGCTTTGCAGTACCTTTTCTTTACGGGCCGTTCTTTACCATAAATGCATATGCATCAATTTTTATCTACAAATCGGAATCAATACATAAGAATAGCAACTAACTTTCAGATCAACTAATAAAATTTATTTTAAGAATATGTTGACACTAATTAGATATTAGTGTTAATCTAGATTATTATTACTATGTATCTTCTGCTGCTATTTCG
>JARBAU010000060.1 GCA_029237525.1 Nitrososphaerales archaeon
ACCTACCAAAAATAGACCCCGTGCTCATTCATGAGTTATTAGTCCGCGAACAAGAAAAGACAGAACGAGCTCCATTTTACATGGTTGAGGTATTTACCAAACAAGGTACTGATACACAATGGTGTAAGGACCACATTTGGAATACCTGTGGGACTGTTCCTGCAATCTATGATAAAGGGACTCACTATGCAACCAATATGAGATTGACGTGTGATATACTTAAAAAGTTAAATGACTTCGATTTTGTGATTGATGTTGCCGGTAATTATACAGGATCACCCACTGGCACTGGTGCGTCACACGAACGCAGAATCAAAGCAGGCGAGTAGAAATAAACGAGAAAGTGTATCGATGTTGGATCCTTATCTGCTTGATAAATAACGCACCTGCGTTGGATAAAAGAATGTCACAATCAATCTCGGTAAATCCATGAACGAGTAATCAAAGTATATGGTATCGCAGCTTCGAGACTTGCACATTATCCTTTCAATGTCTATCTGGGGGCCAACAGTTCATTAGATAAAATTTAGCAGCAATCCTGACGAATCATAAATAAACTTGATAAAAATAATTATAGTAATCACCCAATATCTAAACTATGATAGAATCTCTAGTATTGTATCCATTGATAGGATTTGCGACAACTTATTTGGCACTGGAAGTGGCATGGCACCTTACTGCGTGCAAAATTAAACACAAGACCATAAAACCTTCCCTTTTTAGGCAAGTTGGATTGGTGAAGTGACAAAAGGTCACACTGAATGTGCCGATATAACTCCCTTTAATTTGTCTCGGGGGGTATTCATAACATTGTGTTAATAAAGCTGTGATTTACATATTGAATAGAAATAAATGCGCTGCTGAAAAATTTCCAACCTAAGATCTCTTAATACTGTGTTGAATTTGCAAAAATAATATTTCAATAAAGGATCGTTCTGAATCATAGGACAATATCGCTGTCATTATTATGGTTAAATCAATGTTAGAAATGTTAATAAAGTTAAGAAACCACATCTCCGAAAAATAATGAAAGGGCTTCAAGATTTGAAGCTGAATTGAATAATATTGAAAAGAACTATAACAAATCTCTATCCATCTCCCATTCTTTCACTATGATTGTAGTAGGTTCCTTAATTGATAATAACGCCATATTCAGAAAAATATCTCTTGATAATTCAAATAACTAATCAGATACTATTCGATCCGGCAAAGACGATGCTCCGGGATGGGAGCAGTTACGAACTACACAGGAGCCACACAATTTAATGCCGAGATTTCTGTATGCATTATAATTGGAAATTTATTAAATAAAATAATACAATGAAACTGTTTGAACCTCTGTAAGTTCTAAGGTTGTAAGTTTACAAAGCTGACGACTTGATAAAGATATACCGAATAAAGAATTGGTTTCATCCAATAATTTATTACAAGTTCAGATCCTTTTCGTATATTCTTTCCTGCTATTCCAGCTTTGAATTCTAACTTCTAGGATTGCTTAGCAAAAATCATCTCTATTATTATGAATAAGATGGGTTGCTTAAATCTAAGTAGTCGTAATGATTAGAATAGAAATACTGCAAATTGCATTTATAAAACTATTGAAAAAGATATTAGAATCGATCAAGGCAAATATTTGTGTCATAGGAATGATTGTAGGATTAGTCTTTGTCGTCAGTCTATTCCTGTTACCGTTACACGAGAGATGGTGATGACCATTGTGAAGACCGAAAATATAAAGAAAGTATGGGCAGATATTTTATTATAGGATTGATTGAGTGTCTAACTAATACTATCTGATCTTTTCCATAGGACCAAAGCCTCAAGCAAGTTGGGCAAGACAATATGGTCAAACAAGACTGGCAAATCTAAATTATAGGACAGAAGACTGGCCCACCATTCTTCTGGAAGAATAATCAGAAATAACTTAGAGCAAGTATATTCTTAAAACTCATAAATTGCTATATGACATGTTTCACAACGAACAACAAAACAATCCTAGTTATAGCTGTGACAGCCGTTTTTACCATCATGATAACCTCTGCAATAGTGAGTGAAACTGCATTTGCTAAATGCAAAAAGTCTAGATCCGGAAGCGGCTTACATAGTAGACAGACAATTTCTCAAGCAGATGTTTGTGGAAATGGTAGCGGCGCTCTAGATATTCATTGTCAAAATCTTGCAAACCAGGTTCAGGGCAATGGTAACGCAGTTAACATCATAGGAGTTCAAAATTAGTCGATATCTAACCAAGAAACATAAATATTAGCGAATCTATCTTACAACTTTTTGTTAATAAATATGAATATTCCCGCATGCTAACGATAACGTCAAAGAATCATTAGGCTAATACCAGTGTCGATAGTGATTTTCCCCTGCGAACGATTATTCAAAACATATGTTTGATCTTAAGGAGTATCTATAACTACATATAGAATTCGCTGAACATTATGCTTTGGTTGCTTTGGTTTATGATGAGTATCTACTATCGAAAATCTGAGCCTGTTTCTAAAGGCTGGATGATCAAACACAACGAACTAGGTTATTCCTCTGTCACGATCGAAAGTCTATTATGAAAGATAGTAATTGACAAAATAGTACGGATCGGGTATATGACAGACAAATTAGTTAGTAAGGAGATCCATCTCACGCACAGACCAAAAGGATTTGTTACTGAGCAAGATTTCGAGATTGTTCAAGTTGAGCTGCCCGAATTGAGAGAAGGGGAAATTCTGGTGCGTAATATCTGGATGTCGGTTGACCCTCATATGCGGATATTCCTGGCACAAGGAACACGATCGACATCTGTATACAAGCTAAATAAACCTCTGAGCGGCGGATGTGTAGGTCAAATCATAGCGTCAAAAAGCGACAAATTTAAGGAAGGTGATTTTGTCTTGGCAGACAATGGTTGGCGGGAGTATTGGATTTCAAATGACAATACCAATAATAACAACAATGTTACGGTGATTGATCCGAAGATCGGCCCTATACAACACTTCTTAGGACTACTGGGGATAACTGGCTTTACCGCTTACATCGGGCTTTTCAAAATTGGAGGACTTAGGGAAGGAATAGATACAGTATTCGTTTCTGCTGCTGCAGGAGGCGTAGGTTCTGTAGCGTGTCAAATAGCTAAAATAAAAGCATGTCACGTCGTAGGTAGCGCCGGCACAGAAGATAAAGTAAAATGGCTTCTCGATGATGTCAAGATAGACTATGCATTTAACTATAAAAGATTAGATGAATCAATAATTGCACACTCAACCACAGACGAACACAATGATATTTCATCCGAATTAAAAAGAGCATGTCCTAATGGTATTGATCTTTACTTTGACAACGTTGGTGGTAAACACTTAGAAGCAGCAATAGATAACATGAGTCTTTTTGGAAGGATTGTATTATGCGGCGCAACCTCGGTATATGATTCCATTGGAACAAACGCGAACTCTAGCTTGCCTTCAGGGCCATCCAACCTTTCCCTAGCTATATCAAATCGACTTAGGTTACAGGGATTCGTTTATAGCGATCACAATAATATAATACCTAACTTCCAACAATCTATGTCAAACTGGATACGCGAAGACAAAATAAGCTTGAAAGAGACGATATACGATGGATTAGAGTCTGCCCCAAAAGCATTCTTAGGCTTGTTCAAAGGAGAGAATATCGGCAGAACGTTAGTTAGGATTGGATCCAAAATTTAGTATCTGTGTAACCTAGTCATCAAACGATTAAATCTTTTCCAAAAATTTATTTTGAAAACTGAACTTGATTTTCTTTTTTACATACCAATCCTCTAATCCCGCAAAGTTTTCAGACATGTGCACAATTTTTCATATCTGTTGTATTCATGAATAATTCGGAAATTGTCAAATCTTCACTGTTATAGTGCGTTTCAACGTGAGGTATTTGTGAATTCTATCGTCTGTAAATTACGATCTGTATAATAGTGTCAATATCAAGACGACAAAATATGAGTTTGAAGAATTCAATCACTCAGAATAAGAACTAGACCATGTCCATACAAGGTTCCAGAATTATGGATTTGATAGACATAGGTTGAAATGTTTATAGAACTTTACCATTAAATCTAAGGCTAACTTTGAAGTTTGATGAGTTTAAAGTAGGTCAATTATTTAAATTATTTAAATCGAAAATTCAAATCAATGAGGAAGAGTTCTAGCAATACCTTGCATTTTCAAAAGTAAAACACATTTTACATCAAAACCTAAAATTAGCCGAAAAAGAAGGCATGAAAAGTCCTTTTCTGCCTGGTAGAGCCACTTTGGCTCGTGCCGAAGGTGAAATGACTCAGCTTGATGAATTCTCTAATAATATTATGTTACTTTATGGAATGGACGGGGACACAAGTTGGGACAATCTGAACACGCGATTTCTAGGCGAGGTCTTGGTAGAAGATGATCTTGAAGTTGAATATCGTGTTTCGGACAACAAAGAAGGGAATGGGACTGGTGGTTACCGTTTAATTTCAAAGTACATTTTTATAGTACAACGTTACAGATTTCGATATCTTCACCTTTAAGGGTATGTCTTATAGTAAATAATTATGGGTCTATTTGGATTTATTTTATTGATTGTAGTAGTTTTAGCAATTATTGGATTGGGTTGGAGGTTATTTTCCTCAGGAGTGCTCAGTGGGTTTGAGAAGGTGATAAATGTAGGTCAACCTTTGGTTAAAAATTTGACCGATCAGGCGAAACAATACGTTAATAACCCAAATGCTAGAGTAACGACGAATTAGTAACCAGAACGTTGATCTTATTATGTATTACCAATTATAATATTTTTGAATAACCCAAATGAATGGTCAAACACACATTTTTGGAAATTAACTGTATTCATTATCAATATCTTTAGATAAGGCCCTCTTCCTTTTAGTACTCGTTCCGATTTCTCGGGTATTAGCTGAAATAATTTCTATTAACGTCGCCTTATTATTTGAATCAGCTTTTGGTCTGAGTAGTCTTCCAAGTCTCTGGATGAATTCTCTACTGCTACCTGTTCCGCTGACAATAATTCCGACCTCGGCATCCGGAACATCTACTCCTTCATCCAGGACTTTGGATGTTACAATGGCCTTATACCTCCCCTCCTTAAATCCTGATAGTGCATCTTTTCTCTCATCTTTACCTGACTTGTAGGTAATAAACGGTATCAGGAACCTATCTGCGATGTCATAAACTAACTTGTTGTGTTGGGTAAAAATTATTGTCTTACGACCTTTATTTTGTTCCAATATTTTTCGTAATTCTTCTAGTTTTGATTTGCTATTCAAAGCAATTTCGATGGCCCTGCTTCTAGCTAGCAAGGTCTCTCTGGCAACTTTATTTCTGCTCGACATCATTATTAGCTTTTGAAATGCACCGGCATATGCCATTCGCAATCCTACTTTTTTGAGCCCAGACTGGTAGATACCAATCCATTTCTTGTATTCTTCAACCTCCTCCGGCTTCATATCTACTTCTCTTCTTTCAAGTTCATACATGGCCAGATGTCTATTTTTTGCGAGATCTCTTGGATGCACCTGGTATACCACTCCACCAACAAGTCTTGGCAATTCTTTGTGCAAATCGTCTTCTCTTTCAATTGTAGCTGTTAATCCCAAACGAAATGGAGAAGCAAGTTGTTCGGCTATTAATCTGTAACCTGGTGCGGCTAGATGGTGGACTTCATCAAATATTACCAAAGCAAACCTATTACCAAAACTGGCTGCCCTTAGGTATGCTGAATCATATGTTGAAACCGTTATCATTTCAATATTGTCCGATCCTCCTCCTAGATTTCCAATCTTAATCGCATTAGAATAAGCAAAAAATTTTGTAAGTACTGAGGTCCATTGATCCATTAAATCGATTGTGGGTACTACTACAAGCGATGAAGCATTCACTTTTTCCAGTGCTTTTATTCCGATTATGGTCTTACCTGATCCTGTTGGCAACACTACGCAACCTCTTTTTTTTGCTCTAAGCCAATTTTCAAGTGCATGGGTTTGATAGTCCCTAAGTGAAACACGATTCTGGTGTTCCAATCTAGAATCAGTTTTGATTTGAGGAGATGGAATTAAATCCAAGACTCTATCCTCGTAAGACAATTCACTCTGTTTCAAATAATCTAAAATATTTTGATAGTATAACGCCTGAGCCCTGAAAACTCCAGACCTAGAATCGTATATGGAATATGGGATATGGCCTATACCTGAGATTATTATCGTCCCGTTATCATATTTTAGTGTAGTCTTGAGCACAACAGATTTAGATATGTGGACTTATTAGAATTTCTTGTTCATTTTGCTTTTTTCATGTCCTGTTAGTTGAATTGATGTTATAAATCTGTCAATCGTTTGTTTAGTTGTGTATAGACTGCATTTTTCTACTGCATTCTAATTGATGACATACTGAATTAGTATATCATGTCCACTTCGTCATTGCCGTCTAGAATGATAGACAAACAAACGGGAAATAGGTTATTACAAAATTAGAGATTTATTCTGTGAGTTTAGCTTGGGATATTTGTATTAACACGAGTCAAGTTTTACCTGAACCCCGATGAAACTAGCTTGCGAACTCAAGCCATACTTCTGCCCTTCTCCTCTACATAGTTGGAACGTTGTTTGGTACTTCCTCTAATGCTGGCAATATTGATGTAGAGGAGTTCTTCTCAATAATTTCGTCAATAGTCTGATTCATAGCAGCTTCCGCAATATCACTCGAATGCTCAGCAGTTCGTCTTATATCCTCTAATATAAGCCTGATATTGATATTGACAAGTGGATCGCGAATAGTCTTTTTCTCTTCTTCTTTTTCTAATAATACAATTATGTCATTTTCCAATACGCGCAAACTTTTTGCTCTATCTACGGTCTTATCTGCAAGTACATAATCTCTTCGCAAAAATGCCTCAACTGCATCGTTTAAAGCAGTTAGTGATATCTCACTCATTTTTTCTATTTTACGAAACATTTCTATAGGGATCTTTTCTTTGATCTTAATACAGCTATCAGCAATTCCATATGCATGATCGGCTATTCTCTCGATACTCTTCACTGTGACCCTGTAGCTTAAACAATCTGATGGCTTCTTAAGCCCTATTTCACGAAGTATTCGCTCGTTTTGAGTTGCTATTACCAGATTTCTGAGAATATAAAGACTGAACCTGTCAACCTCATCGTCTGATTTGATGACCCCTTGTGCTATTTCATAATTCAATTCAGCAAGTGAAGAAAGCGCATCTCTATGCATAGAAGAAGCTATCAGAAACATCCTTCTAACCGCCGTGTTAACAGATAGCTCTGGGATACTGATTAAAATTTGAATTGTGATAATGTCCGAGGCATCAGCAATTATTTCAGTTCCAACCAGATTTCTACGAATAACTTCCCGAATCGCATCCCTCTGAATTGGGTTGATTCTTCCAATTTTAGATTTTAAATGAATGACGCTATAGCCGGCTAGATAAATTGACACAACTTTGCGTTTCAGAGATGCAGAATCTTCATTCTGAAGTACTAGGGCAGTAACTTCATCCGAAGACCCGCCCGAGGCGGACGTCCTTCCTCTCCTGGGCTCAGGTAAAATAGACAAAGAATTATTTGCCTCACGTATAATTACTACTGGATCTCCAGCTTTCAGATGCATTTCAGTTAGCCATTTTTTTGGCAGCGATAGAATGTAAGTTGATCTACCCGTAAATTGTATTTTACGTACTTCATTGTTTTTAGAGCCAGGATCGTAAGAGCTCAATAAGATAGGTAAGGTGGGCACAAATAAACATGTTATGCCAATCTTTCATATAGTTCTATATGTCATAGACTGAGGTATATAGATCATTTAGATCTAATGGCTTTGGATGTAATCTAGATATACATTCGGACGCAAAATTCAAAATTGAGCAAATCTTGGACGGAATATGGAGTGTACTAGTTTGAATTTAACAACATCGCTTTCAAGAATTTTATTCTGCCTCACCTGCCTACTAACAGAATTTTTCCTTAGTAATTCAAAAGTAATCATTTGATCTTGTCCTCTAAATAGTTCGTGCCTTACTATATATACTATTTAGATGAATCTTTCGGTTTCCGGATAAATGCCTCCACGCAGGTTACAGACTTTAAAAATCAAGTATTAGGTACAGCCGGAGTGTGAACGGGATAGCCAAGCCGTTCCGAAAAAAAATCGGCCCATCGCTGAAGGTTTGAAACACTGACAAAAGGATTGCAAGTAGACATGCACTGCAATTAGATTAAGTGCGAAGTGCGGGATTTGAACCCGCGATCCCGAGCTTGGGAAGCTCGTACCTTAACCAGGCTGGGCTAACTTCGCGATATTCATTCTAAAAGCAAAAGCCAAAAATAATAATCTTTGCGAAAACAATCATTATATAAAATATTTGATTTATGCTGTCTAATTATATCATTCCTATAAGCAAATGAGACAGTATTAACCATTTGTTCTTAATAATATGAATGAATTCTTATCTATTTTGCAAGATCAAGTCAGACCTCGGTACGATCCTTGCTTATGATTATCACGTTTCTCTTAAGTATCGAAATTTGAGATGATCTTCTATTTTTATTGAAAAATAAATTCTATTACAAGGGATTTGCCAATCGGCAGTATTGCTAGATACAGTAGTTATTTATGCTCCATTTATCTGATAATTAATTAATTGTCGATCTCAAATAGGGGTAGCAAAAATACCAATGAACCACTAGCAAAGATTGTTGAATATGACGTTAATATCCGAGGTGCATTTTTTGTTAATCTGGTTTCAATCGATGGAATAATTAAAGAAATTATATCACACCATTTCTGTTCTGATGGGGGTAGCGAAGAAAAGCGCATGCAATTCATATCACTAATCTTGAATGAAAGAACTTTGACCACTCCTGAAACTATTCACATGCTTGAAGAAATTCTAAAGAATAATTATCCAGATTTAAATCAGGAATACTCAAAGTTTGTTAATGAACTGAAAGAGATCGTAGAATTTGGAAAATGGCTTTCTCATTCGAATCTTGATATATCGAAGGGATATATTGCAAAATTGGATTTTACAAATGAAGATAGGATTCAATTAATATCATGTGATAGCACAGGGCATACAAATTATAAAGAGATCACTAAAGCCGAAATGGATGAGAAACTTGTGGATTGTTTAGATGTCTATCTTGCTCTGGAGGAAATCCGGGCTGAGGTCAGGGATCGAGTCTTAACAGGCCGCAGAAACTAGGCATAATTTTCGAAAGGCAGGTTTTGCCAGCAAAATCCATCTTCCTTGTGCGGATACCCATTATACTTTTACATTAATTATGACATTTTTTAGATTCTGACGTAAGTTCTAGGTCTTCTTATCCCTAGAAGGAAGATTGAAGTATTATGATTAACAAATTAACCTTTGTCGTAAGGGAATTCTGTTTGCATTGTTATATTGCGCAAACGGTTGAGTAATTGAGATGGGACAAAGACTAATAATGTTCTAAAGTAAAATTAGATGGACTATCAATTAAATTCGTTTTAAAATTTCAAGTACTATAACAAATTTAGAATGTACATGTGATTCGAAATCGTACAGATTCTCACCAATGATCGAGATCGTGATGAATCTGTTATAATACTTATATAACTGAAATATCCATAATATTATTACTTATTCTCAAAAATGATGAAAAATTCAACGATATGTAAGGTGTGTAATAAAGACGGTAAAACCATAACCGATCCCGAGTCTGGAGAGATCATTTGTAGCAATTGTGGAATGGTTATTTTAGAGAATGCTCAGGAAAGTCGAGCCGAATGGCGCGCATTTAATGTTGACGAGGCAAAGACAAGAAGCAGGACAGGTATGCCCATCTCTCTGGCAAGGCATGATATGGGACTTGCCACCATAATTGGACGGGCAGATAAGGACGCAAGCGGCCGTGGTTTAGAATCTTCAGTTCGTTCAACCATGGATAGATTGCGGGCTTGGGACTTTAGAACTCAAGCTTATTCTCCATCAGATCGAAATTTACGTCATGCATTTAGTGTGCTTGAAAGGGTTAAAGACAAACTTGCATTGTCAAACGCAATAGTTGAAAAGACTGCTTATATTTATAGGAAGGCTCAAGAGCGAGGACTTGTACGTGGAAGAACTATACCTTCAGTGCTTGCCGCGTCAGTTTATATAGCCTGCAGGGAAATGGGGACATCGCGGACACTAAATGATATTGCGGTACTAAACAATATCAAACGTAAAGAGTTAGCAAGAACTACGAGACTGTTAATCTTGGAGTTGGATATTCGAGTACCCATGATAGATCCGATGAAGTGTATTGCAAAAGTAGCTAATAGGACAAGGCTTAGTGAGAAAACAAAGAGACACGCTATGAATATTATGAGTCATGTCACAAAAAGCGGCATATCCGCTGGCAAAGATCCGATGGGATTGGCGGGTTCCATTCTATATTTGTCTTCAAAGAATTTTGGTGAGGATATTACGCAGATGGACATCGCTGAAGCAGCGGGCGTAACCGAAGTAACGATACGAAACAGATTCAAGGATCTCAAAAGCAGACTGGACCTAAATTAGGCCACGGAATTACTAGATTGTATGTATTGTCTGTAAACCTTATAATTTTCACGTACGTAAGATCTGGATAATAGAACATAATTATGTACCAATATATCACATAATATTATTTCTATCATTGTCTGTGTCCGCATTTACTGCAAAACTTTGCGTTTATTGGAATCTGGCAGTCACACACATTACAGATTTTATAATTTTGCAAGATTGTATTCACTGTCCTAGTAGATTCTTTAGCATGAATGCCGCTACGTTGTGGTTTGGGTAGCGTGTATTGATCTTCTTTAGGCTCATTTTCCTGACTTGATTTACTCTGTCCTGCATTGCCACCAATATCTATGAACCCTCCAATTCCAAATCCTGAACTGGGAGTAGAGCCGGAGGTAGAATCAGGCATCATTTCTCCGCCTGTGGAATCTTTAATAGATGTTCCTTTTTGAATAGATGTCTTCAATTCTAAGAGAACTCTAATCATAAGAAAATTCGAGGCCGAAAATGAAATGATGTATGTCAAAAAATTAGTTATGACTTCTTTTTCATTCATGTTTTCATTCTTATATCGTTCAAATAATTCCGAAAAATTTTTGAATAAATTCATGGTATCGATATTCTGGCTTTTCAGTTTCTCAGACAATGCTCCGAGAACATCTACACCGAATGACAATTCAATTACTAACAAGATACGAACATATTAATTCATTGAAAATCTGTGAATTAAATTTGAAATTAGACGAATGTGTAGGATGAGGTGAAATTACAATAAATACATAGTTCTACATAGGTCTATGTGAACTCTATCCAGAACCATGATAACTAACTCTATCATATCAAAAATAATGTCAAAATTCATCAAGAACTCTCTTGTAATTGTAGTTATGACTTCATTGCTTCTTACCGGAGTCATGACAGTGAGTATGTCTCAACGGTCGTTTGCTCAGCTTCTTCCAAAGCAGATGCAGACACCAGGTCAGACAAGTATTAATGGTGCAGGCGCAACCTTTCCGTTCCCATTAATTGATACATGGAGGGTCGAGTATCAGAAAGTAAAACCAGATGTGAATATTAATTATCAATCAATAGGTAGTGGTGGAGGAGTCAAACAATTTACTGCTAAAACGGTAGATTTTGGCGCTTCAGACGCCCCACTAACGGCTGCAGAAAGAGCAAAGGCCACTAATGCGGTGCATATACCGGAAACAATTGGTTCAGTAGTAGCAGCCTATAATATTCCAGGTATTCCTGACAAAGGACTCAAGCTCACTGGTCCAGTCCTTGCAGATATCTTTTCAGGAAAAATAAAGAAGTGGAATGATCCACAAATCCAATCCTTAAATCCAGATAAGAAACTTCCAGATGCTAACATTGTAACAGTCCATAGATCAGATGGATCCGGCACAACTTTTGTGTGGACAAGCTTTCTATCCAAGTCAAGCCCCCAATGGAATCAAACTATTGGAGCCTCCAAATCCGTTCAATGGCCTTCAGGTGTAGGTGCTCCTGGTAATGAAGGTGTGGCAAATGCAATAAAGGGCTCACCTAACACGATCGGGTATATTGAACTGAACTATGCCCTAAATACTAAAACACCTTATGCATTTATTAAAAACAGCGCAGGGAAGTTTGTTGAACCAACCCTGGATACAGTGAAGCAAGCAGCAACCGATGTGGCATCAAAAGGTTTGCCAAAGGGAGATGCATCGTGGGAAAAAGTAACATTACTTAATGATAAGGCAAGCGGAGCTTACCCAATTGCAAGCTTCACTTATTTGCTTATTCCAAAAGACCTGGGCAAGAGTCCCAACATGAACGAAGCAAAAGCAAAGGCATTAGTTGACTTCATAAAGTGGGCAATCACTGACGGTCAGAATTTTTCGTCAAAACTAGGATATGTTCCTCTTCCAGACCAAGTTGTCAAAGCTGATCAGGAATCACTCAAATCTCTAACCTTCAATGGAAAACCTATCTGAATGCAGATTATCATGGTCCAACCATGATATCTCTCTCTTTTTATTTTACTATATAGACTATTTTGATCTATATTTTGACTATATGTAAATCTAATATAATGATCGATTCTTCAAAAACAATAGACAGTTATTTATGACAAGTGGTTCTGTTCATATTAATACAGATATCAAGAAGAAAGTCTCGTCTTTTCTTGTAGGCAGTAATAAAAACAGAAGATTTGGTGACAAGTTATTTCATGGTCTAGTCTTCGGGACTGCTGCATACACTTTATTCATTATAGTTATTGTAGTGTTCTCGGTGGGTGCAGGATCTATAAAGATTTTTTCTCAAGAAGGATTTATTGGTTTTGTGACGGGTACTGCATGGAATGCAGTCGAAGGCCGGGAGTCCTATGGTGCGCTTCCATACATTATTGGAACTTTGATGAGTTCTGGCATCGCATTACTAATTGGCGTACCTATGAGTATGGGTGTAGCATATTTTCTGGTAGAGATGGCCCCTTCCAGAGTAAGTGGACCCTTATCTTTTATAATAGAATTACTAGCAGCTGTTCCTAGTATAATCTATGGGCTGTGGGCCCTCTTTGTATTCAGGTTCTTGATAAAGGATTGGATAGAAACGCCTTTGTACAATACCTTGGGTTCATATATTCCATTTTTTAATCAAGCACCGTTTGGTCTTGATGTATTTACCGCTGGAATAGTTCTTGCAATAATGATAATACCTATTGTTTCATCGATTAGTAGAGATGTCATGAAGGCTGTTCCAGATTCTCAAAGAGAAGCAGCATACAGTCTTGGAGCAACAAGATGGGAAACATCTAGGATGGCCGTCTTTCCGTATGGCAAGTCAGGCCTGTTAGGAGCTTCTATTTTAGGTTTTGGCAGAGCAGTAGGTGAAACTATGCTTGTCACACTTATAATTGGAAATGCAATAGGGCCTTCTGCGATTCCTACTACATTATTTTCCCAGAGTCAAACACTGTCAAGCTTGATCGCTAATGAATTTAACGAAGCATCATCCGATTTACAGCTATCTGCACTAATTGGTCTTGGGGCGGTCTTGCTCATTATAACCATGATTATCAATATTGGTGCGAGAATTATGGTTTCAAGAATGGTGAAGGTAAGTCCAGGAGGCAGGGAGTAGTAGCTTGAGTAGTAGTAATAATCCCTCATCTAGGAAGGAGAAGTCGTCAGGAGAAAGACCAAGCAAAGCTGGTAACAATTTCAGACAAACATTTCAGGAGATATCAATAAAACATGCCAGTCGACGGAGAATCACTAACAAGATTGTAAGTATCATTGCGATTGTTTTTGTAATTGGAGCCATAATTCCCTTGGCAAGTATTCTTTTCGAAGTGATTAAAAATGGTGTAGCTGTATTAAGTGTTCAGTTTCTCACCCAACCGCCAGGTGCTATAGGTTCCGATGCTGGGGGGATTGGCCCAGCGATTCAGGGGACGCTAATTACTGTTGGATTGGCATCCTTGATAGGAGCTCCTATTGGAGTACTTTCTGGAGTCTACCTATCAGAATTTGCTACAACCAGCAGCGTTAAGGGCCCAAAGCAAAGAGCGATCAGCTTCTTTGCTAACACTATCAGACTATTCAATGATGTACTTACTGGTTTACCATCGATAGTGATTGGTATAGTAGGATATGTGGCAATAGTTCTGGCACTAAACTCTTTCTCTGTATGGGCAGGTGCTTTTGCACTATCCATAATAATGATACCCATCGTATCAAGAGTATCAGAAGAGACGTTAAAGCTAGTGCCTAATTCATTACGTGAAGCTGGGTATTCCCTAGGAATTTCAAAAACAAAGATTACGCTTTTCATTGTCCTAAAAAATGCTAAAGATGGAGTTCTGACCGGTGTTATCTTGGCTATATCGAGAATTGCAGGGGAAACCGCGCCTCTTATAATGACAATACTTGGCACGAGCCTCTTCTTTACCAGTCTTACCGGTCCAGTCGATGCACTGCCCTTGAGAATATGGAGATTGGCTTCACAGCCATATGAATCTGCTCATGGTTTTGGATGGGGCGCAGCGTTAGTACTCATTCTCATCATTCTTGCCCTAAGTGCAAGCATAAGGTTGATTGCACGTGGAAAAGGCATTAGAGTAAGAACTGAGACTATATAGTGTACTTAGAACACATTCGGCTATCAAGTCTATATTGTTCTAAATGAAATATGTTGGGAATGCATAACTACGCCTTGAGATTATAACAGGTTTGCGATTGAGTAGTAGTAGCAACGAGGAAGTTACACGTTATTCCCCTCAAACTAGTGATAATGACAAGAGAGTAGTTGTTGCACCTGCGACCACGCAAACTAAAATCAAACTTTCAATTCAGAATGTTAATGCATGGTTTGGAAAAAAGCATGCCGTAAAAGGCGTTAGTTTGGAAGTCAAGGAAAATAGCGTGACAGCTTTTATTGGACCTTCTGGGTGTGGTAAAACTACCCTTCTTCGTTGCATAAATCGTATGCATGAAATGACTCCGAATGCAAAAGCAGAAGGTAGAGTAATTCTTGACGGTGTTGATGTTTATGATAAATCATCTGATCCTGCTATGGTAAAACGACGCATAGGCATGGTTTTCCAAAAACCAAATCCATTTCCAACCATGAGTATTCACGATAATGTAGCCGCAGGATTGAAACTTAATGGCATTAGGGATAAGAAGTTGATTAATGAAGTCGTAGAGCAAAGCCTCAAAGGAGCAGCACTTTGGGATGAAGTAAGGAACGACCTTCATATGCCAGGAATGGGTTTGTCAGGCGGACAACAACAGCGCCTTTGCCTCGCTAGAGCACTAGCGATGCAGCCTGAGATACTATTAATGGATGAACCAACATCTGCACTAGATCCTATTGCGTCCTCTAAGATTGAAGATCTTGTCCAACAACTGAAAGAACATTTAACCATTATCATTGTAACTCACAATATGCAACAAGCAGCGAGAGTATCGGAACAAACTGCTTTTATGTATCTTGGCGAATTAATTGAATATAATCCTACCAGAGATATATTTAAGAATCCACAGAAGGAATTGACTGAAAAGTACATCTCTGGAAGATTTGGATAAGAAATTACTGATTCTAATAGCGATGTTCATTTAAAGGCGATTTTGTGGGTAATCTGATCATGGATGTTGTATTTTATGCCTAGGCTGCTAGATCTTGGCTTAGACCGTATTCGCAATATAGTTACGGATATGGCAAAATTATCGGAAGGTTCAGTTTTTTCTGCCTTGGAAGCATATGAAAGCAACAACATTGCTAAAAAGCACATATTTGAACTGTCAGAAAAACTCAGAACCCTGCAAGATGAAGTGACTGACCTTGCAGTAGAATTGATAGCACGGTATCAACCAGTAGCTACTGATCTAAGGTTTATCAAATCTTGTATGGAAATAGCATATGGATATTCTAGATTTGGACGTTACTCCTATGACATCGTGGATGTGCTTGAAACTTTGACTCCGTTAACGGACTGCGATAAGAATGCTGTATCTGAAATGGCAATGACTGTGAGAAAAATGATTCTATTGAGTGTGAATGCATTAGAATCAAGAGATAAAATGGCTGCACAGGATCTTTATCAGATGGATGACACCGTTGATACTCTTTATAGAAAATATTTGAGGGAACTAGTTTCGAATTTGACAAAGGATTCTTCAGGCAAACCACGATGCTATATCTCGAATCTACTTATTCTAAGATATTTAGAAAGAATAGCAGATCACGCTTGTTATGTAGGGGATTCTGTTTATTATATTATAACTGGTGCTTCCAGTCCAAGGCGATAGTTATTAGCAACTGGTACGACTGATGACTTGGGCTTTTGAACCAGGCCAAAAATCATCAAGTCTAACTACACACAATTTTATTTGCTACAAGCATTATGTATTCATACGCAGTATATTCTAGTAATAGCCTTTTAAATAATCATAACTAAAGCATCTATCAATATCTCCTGCGAGGATTATAAAGGATTAATCAGTCTAGATATCTCCCAAAGCTTATTTTATCTTTTGTAATGCTTAATAATTCGAACAAAAGATCCTCCTAAATTGCTAGCCGAAGATATAGTTCCTGAATATGATCTCTGATCGCAAGGATTGGCATTGGCAATGTCGAGGGATGATTATCTTTAATGACAATTTCATTAATTTTGGTCCCCAAAATTATATAATATAGTCATGTAAATCTGAAATACATTGCATAACATGAGGGCAGTTATTCAGACAATTGTTAGCTCTGGAGTGTATGTAAAACATGAACATCCTAATAGCTGAAGATGAGCGTGATATTGCGCTGCTCTACAAAGAAGCTCTAGAGGCAAGAAAACACAAAGTTACGATCACCCACAATGGCGAAGAGTGTCTAAAAAAATATCATGATGTATATCACAATGTCAAATTTGGGCGGGCATCATCCCAGTCTCGCAATCGCTCTGATAATGATTGCCCCTTTGAAGTATTGGTTTTAGATTATAGGATGCCACAAATAGACGGATTCGAAGTCGCAAAAGAAATACTAGCGGTAAATTCACATCAGCGGATAATTTTTGCATCTGCTCATGTTAAAGAAACACTTGAAGATAGTATAAAACAACTGAAACAGGTCGTAGAATTGATGCAAAAGCCTTTTACTATAAAGGAATTAATTGATACGATAGAAGACAAGGAAGTATATACTGAATTACAGAAACTCAATGTGGATTTAGACATTGTCAGAGCAAGTAAGCCAACACATGAACAAATAATGGATTTACTCGAGAGATTAAGAAAAATTGAGAAGATGCGGACATTTTAGGATTTAAGATTTAGAAATTGGCTACTGTTTGACATCAATGCCTGTGAAAGATAATATATCTGCGGGCATATAATACATGCTACAGTTGTTTCGATATTTTGCAAAGTGGGGTACAGGTTATTCGCATTTGAGTTTATGATGGTGCTGCCGTGAGATTAAAATGAGCTTCGCCTGTTGCACCCACTATTGACCCTCCACAATTCTTATAACTTTCTTTACTATAATTGGTAATACATGCAGTTACCCTCTCTCCATTATGGAAAAAGCCCGGTATGGCATCTCGTTGGATGTTATTTGATAGAAATAGGATCAGTCGCCATGCATTAGGCTGCCCTTTCTCTCCAGTCACACCAATCTTTACATTATTGAATATGTGTTTGTTTTTTAAGTGAAAGAAGAATTTCACCACCGAAGAGTCATAATTGGTATTGTTTGCAGCTTTTGCATAATCATAATGTAATAGTAATAACACAGATAGTATTAATCCAGCTATCATGGTAATTGAAAGAGGAATCATCACGCTACGGTTCATGCAATAGATCATATAAAGATCTATTGCTTTTTATTATTTTACTTTGTTTTCCAGTACTACCCATTGCTAAGCCAGAGATAAGAATTTGTTCAGCTAAAAATGCGACTATATTCGGAAACCAATCTTAAACTGGTTTCTGACCCGTTGTTCTCATGCTAAAATCCTAAGCACTAATTTGGAAAAAGTTCCTTTAATTGATCAGCCATCATTATCATATCAGATTGGTTAATCATTATCATTATAATAAATCAACAAAGTTATTTCTACTCAAGCAAAACAAAAATACAGATACTGATCGATTTATCGATTTGGTTCTAACATTTCAGATTAATCTTTTTTACGCAGTAGCCTGTTACCTGTTTCTGTGGCAAAGAAATGGATTCTTGGATAAGGTAAACCGATAACGACCTCTTTTCCAATATTCGGATCAAAGTTCGAATCAATATTTGTTACTCTAATAGTATCAGTACCAATATTAACTTCGACAAGGGAATCATCTCCCAAAAGTTCAGTAAATAGTATCTTACCTTTTATCTTGATACCGATAAAGTCATTATCGTCACTCTCCAAGAGTATCACGTCTCTGGGTCGTATTCCAAGTGTGACGTTTTCTGAAGAATGCTCTATGTCCCAATTTGATTGAGGGATTTTTAGAATGATGTTGTTAGATTCTAGTGTTATACCAGAATTCTCCTCGGTGATCTTGCATTTTATGAAATTCATAGATGGACTTCCTACAAAATCTGCTACAAATGTGTTAGCAGGTTTTTGATAAACTTCTCCTGGAGTACCGATTTGCTGGATCAATCCACTCTTCATTATTGCAACTTGGTCAGCCATACTCATTGCCTCAATCTGATCATGGGTAATGTAAAGAGTAGTTATCCCTACTTTCTTTTGTAACTTCTTAATCTCAGCTCGCATATAGGTGCGAAGTTTTGCATCAAGATTGCTTAGTGGCTCATCCATAAGGAAAATCTTTGGTTCTCTTACTAATGCCCTTCCTAATGCTACTCTCTGCATCTGACCTCCACTTAATTCTTTGGGTTTCCTGTCAAGAAGACTTTCTATATCTAACAGATTCGCAACATTTCTGACCTTATCATCTATCTTTTCCTTTGGTACCTTTCTCATCTTTAATGGAAATGCAATATTGTTATATACAACCATATGAGGATAGAGTGCATAATTCTGAAATACCATCGCAACATCGCGATCCTTTGGAGGTAAATTGTTTACTAGTTGATCCCCAATGTAAATCTGACCGCTTGTTGGATTGACTAGACCTGCGATACATCTTACCGCAGTAGTTTTACCACAACCAGATGGGCCTAAGAGCACCATAAACTGACCAGAATCAACTTTTAAAGAAAATTCATCTAGCGCGTTAGTGTTCCCATATCTCTTAGTTAGACCCTCAATCCGTAGACTAGTCATAACAAATCTGTTGCATGAGTCGATCTTTCTAAGTAAGATATTAACCTTCTCATGTAGCGATCCTTCTATGCCAATCTTGTCTACATCATCTCATGAATACTTATCTAGCTTAAATCAAGTACATTTTTGACAGCACAGAATAAAGATCCTAGTTAGGATAAGTAATAACACTTAAAAGCTATATTGTCTTGAAGTGTCTCAATGAATATAAATAAAAGGGTTACGTTTACTGCTCTTTTTCTAATTATATCTCTAGTTTTTACGATGACTTCAAGTTTTGCTTTTCCAGTATCAGCGCAAAAAAAGCAAGTCACACTCACAGCTATATTGGCTGAGCCAAAAGACCGATGGGATCTCCTCTTTAATACTGCACTTCAAAAATTAAAACAGAAACACCCGGATCTTGATATTAAGCTAGATTCTAGAGTTTTGCCTTATGATGCCACTAAGACTCAAATTTTAACAGCAATGGCAGGTAAAAGTCCAATTGATCTTATATCTGTGGATCAAATCTGGCTAGGTCAATTTGCTCAAGGTGGGTTTTTGACGGATCTCTCGGATCGGGCTAAAGCTTGGGGAAGGCAAGGTGATTGGTATCCAACAAATTGGGAGGGAGGTAAATACAATGGCAAAATCTACGGCATCTGGGCATGGACTGACATCAGGTCTATGTGGTATTGGAAAGACCTGTTGAACAAAGCAGGCGTCAATCCAGAGACATTGCAGACATGGGACGGTTATATTGCTGGTTCAAAAGCACTCAGTAATTCATTAAAAGGTCAAGGGATTCAATCAATGCATCTAGTAGGCGCTAGCCATTCTCCAGATATGTGGTATCCTTACCTATGGATGTTGGGCGGAGATATACTTAAGCAGAAAAGTGGACACCCAACAAAAGGCACCTACTGGTATCCTACTTTTAATAGTACACAAGGCGTAAAGGCGCTAGGATTTCTAAAGCAACAAGTTGACGCAGGGATCAAACCACAAGTGAATCATTTTTGGGGTCAGGAATTTGCAGATAGAAAGTTCGCAGTGATGTTAGAAGGTTCCTATCTGCTTTCGACATTTCCACGTGAGCAATGGCCCACTATAACTCAGAAGGTCGGGATGCTGCCTGTCTTTCCAGTCCCAGATAAAAATACTAAAAGTACATCAATGATGGGTGGATGGATTCTAAGCATTCCTCAAACGTCACAAAATAAAGATCTAGCTTGGGAATTGTTAACTACAATGGTCGATCCAAGCGTGCTTACTCCTATGTTACTGAAAACGGGTTATCTCCCAACTCAGAAACCGATTGGAGAAGGTCCATATGCAGCCAAAATGAATGCATCTATTCCTTATTATAAGGAAATGATATCAATGATCCCAACTGCGCATAGTCGACCTAATATTCCAGAATATCCACAGATAGCTGATAATATCAAGCAAGCAATTGATGAAGTATATTACGGTATGAAGGACCCAAAGCAAGCTCTTAATGATGCCGCTGCAAAGTCGGCTAAAGCCTTAGGTTGGTAACGAAACTGTAGCACCTCACTAACTTTTTCTAAACATGTCAAATATACTTGCAAAGGCTGAGCCATATCTTTTTCTTACACCTGCGTTCGCAATATTACTGGTATTTTTGATATTTCCACTTTTTTGGAATATTTACATCTCATTTCATGATGTTTCTTTTATTACAATTCTAAAGAATTGGGAATACAGCGGATGGAAGAACTTTATTGATTTATTTAATGATCCAAATTTTTATACTTCTTTAAAAATTACCGTACTGTTTGTTGCAGGGTCGGTTGCTTCCCAATTTGCCTTAGGAATGCTCATGGCGGTACTACTAAGTCAGAAAGTGCGAGCCGCGGGGGTATTTAGGGCGATCTTTGTTATACCATGGACTATCTCAGCTGTTATAGCGGCATTTTCATTCAAATTCATTTTAGATTATAATTTTGGAATTCTAAATTATATACTTCAACAAATAGGCCTACAACCAGTGGGATGGCTCACCGATCCTAATATCGTGATCTGGTCTTTGGTATTAGCTAATATGTGGTATGGAACTCCCTTTACCATGCTCTTCATAACTGCTGGACTTTTGTCAATAAATCCTTCTATATATGAGGCAGCAGTGATAGATGGGGCAACGAAATTAAGATCTTTTCTTTATATTACACTTCCCTTGCTCCGACCTTTCATCGTTATAAATCTCATTCTGATTACAATGTGGTCGGTAAACTTCTTTGACTTGCAGTTGGTCATGACTGGAGGGGGACCGTTATTTGCCAGTACGACTGCGTCGCTTTATATGTATAGGCAGGCATTTGAATTCGGACTTCTTTCGAAGGGGGCAGCTGCTGGATTAATCCTGATAATAATTAATATATCAGTTGCTTTTGTTTATCTGAAGCTTCTAAGAAGATGATTGGAGCTATGCAAAAAGCAACAATTAGAAATAATCGAGTTTGGTTCTTCGCAGAGAGGACATTTATATATGCATTGATTGCAATAGTGCTTTTCCTTACCATTGCTCCGCTTGTCTGGGTTTTTTCTACGTCATTTAAGCAAAACGAGGAGTCGATTAGTTTTCCCCCAAAATTTCTGCCCGAAAACGCAACACTTGATAATTACAAATTTGTGTTGACTGATCCGGGTCTATTACATAGTCTCATGAATAGTTTTATTGTGAGTATAGGCAGCACAGTCTTAAGTGTTACAGTAAGTGCGTTAGGTGGATATGCATTTGCAAGATTTGAATTCAAAGCAAAGAATTTGATCATGAGCGTGATATTGGGTCTGTTCATGATACCTGTGGTTATAAATATAATCCCATTGTACACTATGCTTTCTGCCGCAGGCATGCTCAATTCTTCCTTAGCTTTGATTCTGACTTTCCAGATCCTTATAATACCCCTTAACATACTATTATTGAAAAACTACTTTGAAACGATACCAAAAGATCTAGAAGAATCAGCATTGATTGACGGTTGTTCGAGATTGGGAGTATTGAGGCGAATTACCATGCCCTTATCTATGCCTGGATTTGCCATCGCTGCAGTATTGGCCTTTCGATTTTCATGGAACGAATTCATACTTCCTATAGTATTAGCAAATAAGCCCGACTCAATGGTGTTTCAGGTTGCCCTTTATCAGTTCATATCATTATATCGAATAGAATGGGGATATTTAACTGCTGGAATTACACTTGCTATTATTCCAGTTCTGATACTGATGCTTGCCTTTCAGAAACAAATGATCAGAGGTTTAACACTAGGTGCAATCAGGGAATAATTGTCAAATTAAAATTGTGTCAGTCAAGACTATTACCAATGAGCCGAATCACGGCCAATACAAAACTAACAATCAAAAAATCAAATAAACGATAATATAATTAGACAATTCATTAAATAGTCTGCAATTTCACACCATATAATATTGTGTCATTTGATATAGTATTGTATGAAAACATAGTACACTTTACTAAAATCCTGAATTTATAGGATCAATCGGCTTCATTATTTCTCTAAGTAGTATCGTAGCATACGAGCCTGCCGACAGTTTAAATGATAAAACTAATGAATTGAAATAGTGGAAATCTCTACAAAGTAGGGGTGCCTGTCTGAACCCACCTTGAGCACTTAGCTCATCCATCTCCCTAATATAAAAATTCCTTGGTTGAATACCTTCCTCTTTTAGAATATTATTTGTAATCATTTCGAACCTTCCTTTACCTGGTTGGAACGTATAACCTGCCATTCTAATTGCTGGAACAAGTTTTGATGCGTCATCAACAGATTGATTAAATTTTCGTACCTTCCCGAAAATGTTATCTTGTTCCAACTCAAAGCATAAGTCTCCATGTTTAGGAACAGAAATCTCCTCTCCATTCATAATCGCATTGCTTAAACATTTATTGAAAAGATAAGCTTGATATGCTTGAACGAAGAGTCTACGAATTGATATAGGAATAGATCTCAGCACAGGTATTGATTCTTTTCCTTTTACTAATGCGGATAACATCATAAATTCTATGTCCATCCATTTTGGCAATTGTTTGTATATGTAAGGATAGCTTGTTGGATCTCGCAGCCTTTTTCTTAACTCCTTACTAACTTCAGAGTCGTATTCAGTCGTATATGATAGTAATAGTTCTACTGCTTTTCTGAAATTTCGCTTGACAATTTCTTTTCCAACTAGATGAGTCACCAATCTCTCTCTTCCAAATCTTTGCAATCCATAAAAATTAGCAACTTTCGTGATCTCTGGCATAAACGATAAGACGTCGGAAGATCTTGGTTTTTCGATTGTTATAACAAAATGGTTTCCACCAAGTAGAGATTTTTTTAGTGGTGTTTTACTGAATCCTAAAAGGGTTATCATGGTATTATGTGTCTTTGCTACTCTTGGCGGCTTTTTTGTTTGCTCAGAACTCACATATTGTATAGTATGTGCTTTGGCATCCTTTATTCCCATGATTTTTAGCCGTATTCCTAATTTCTTTTCAATTTCGATCAAGGCGTGGTTTGAATCTATGTTATTTTTCTCTAGCGTATAAATCGGGTATCTGTATATACCGTCTTGATTAGATGACAAGTTTTCGAGAAATCGTTTATCTACTACTTCAGATACTTTGAAGTCCTCGTTGCTATTTTTTATTGAACCACCAATTCCCTTAAATTTAGTACAGTAATGTAGGATTCCGGCTTGTTTATCAATATCTGGAGATTCTAACACCAAACAATTCGTTAGTTAACCACATAAAAAGTACTTGAGAGGACAGATGACAAATAATAGTTATTGAATTTGATTTCAGGATGCTTTGATTTGTTGTCTGTGATAACGATACGCTTTACTCGAAGATTTCATCTTTAGATGTTTTCTTGTTATTTTTCTTTACATCTTCTATGTCATCGCTGCCTTTTTCACTTACGGTAAATCTTACATCTGAGTAAGGATGATAGGGCGAATCTATCATCTTTGCTATTCTGTTCTCGCCTGATTTTCGAAGATATATTCTATATGTTGAAGCATGTCCTAAAACATTTCCACCAGCTGCTTTTGTGGGATCTCCAAAAAAGGTATCTGGTGATGATTGGACCTGGTTAGTTATGACTATGGCAATATTGTATATCTCTGACAGTCTAATTAGCTTGTGCAAGATCGAATTGAGTCTCTGTTGTCTGTCCGCTAACGTTCCTCTACCAGAAAACTCTGCTCTATGAAGTGAAATTATGCTGTCTATTATAACCAATTTAGCCTTAAAATCATTGATATATTTACCCAAATCTTTTATTATCAATTCCAAGTGTGAACTATTGTATACTTTGCATACTGCAACACTTTTTAGTACATGCATTGGATCAAAATTTCTCGCTCTAGCTATCTGATTTAGTCTTTCTGGCCTAAATGTCCCCTCTGTATCTATATAGATTACATTACTATCTAATCCAGAGGCTTCTATGGGTTGCCTAGCTATTGCACACAAGGTGTGACATATTTGCGATTTACCTGAGCCAAATTCTCCATAGAATTCTGTGACTGCTTGTGTCTCAATTCCTCCTAATAGCAACTCGTCTAGAACTTTGGAGCCTGTAGAGCAACGTAACATAGATCTTCTTTTCTCAAGAGCAGCATCAGCAGTTATGAATTCCTTTTCCAAGACATTAGAGTCTCTCAATAGCTTTTGTGCAGCCATAATGAACGCTGCCGCGCTATCTTTAGAAGCATTGATTTCTACAGCTAATTCATCTGCACTTGTCACGGCTAAATCCATCACTGAGATAATGCCCGCATCCTTCAATTTTTTTGCTGTCGTTGGGCCAATTCCTTCAATATCTTGAATCTCTAAATCAATTGGAGATTCTGTACTTGGGTTCATTCTTATAATATCCTCATTAACATCCTCATTATTATTATTATTATCATCAAATTCGTTTTCAATATGTGATTTCTTCTCTACCATTTTTTTCTATTTTGTTTTATCTATGTACTGGTATTAATAATATGGACACTGGCTTGGGGAGGGAGGGAGGTAAGTAGCTAGCGACTATTACACAGTTAGATCTATGATGAATTGAATAGCTGAGTATCCCTATACCTCAGACCTTTCGATTAATCCTAAGTAAATATTTTGTATAAGATGATTAGCATGTTAAACAAACATGCTGATCTAATAGACCAACGACATCGTACGACGGCGTCATTTACCATCGTAGGTAAGAAGGTATGAGGGAACTCTAAACCGAGTTTCCTGTGCATAACACCCAACTATGTCAAATCACATGTTTGGTAATCCCACTTAGATTCAAGATTATGATCTATACTCGTCTCCACAATCGCCGATTCTCTCAAACAAGTTGTTTGATTTTTTACAGACATAATCTATGTCATTCAAATCCGATTTGTCCAAAATAAGATCAAATACTTGCTTGTTATCACTTATATGATCGACTATCCCAAGCCTTACACCTATAATAACCCCTGCCACTCCTGGCTTATCAAGAATGTAGCGAGTTGCTACATTTGCTATGCTTACATTATGCTTTTGTGCGATCCTATTGAGATTTGATAGTAACTCTTGAAATAGTCTCCATCCACCCCAAGCGTCTATCATACGTTTGTATTTACGCAAGCTCATTGTGTTTAACTCTGTGCCTAGCGGCTCTGCCCTTCCCAAATATCGTTCGGAGATCAACCCACCGCAAATAGTTCCGTATGCGAGGAGACTGATTCTGTGTGCAAGACAAAATGGTATCATTTTTACCTCTGGTCTCCTATCAATGATTGAATACTGAATTTGATTAGAGATAATTTTTAGATTCGAATCTGATATGATTTGTAGCCTTTCAGTATCAAAATTTGTAAGTCCAATATTCTTTATCAAGTGTTCATCCTTCAGATCGAATAGATATCTGAGTGCATCCATATAATACGGATTGTTATAGTCCCACCAATGGAACTGAAGCAAGTCCAAGGAGCTCACATTCATTTTGTGAATAGATCTTTCTATATTTTCTTTAGTTATGGAACGAGTAATATGCATCGGCTGAGGCACCCATTTTGTTAAAGCTTGGATCGTATCCAACTCTTTGATGCCTCTCGACGTAGATAGTCTTCGTCTAAATATACCTATGAAGTCTTCGGCTGGCCCGTAAATGTCTGCCAGATCCCAGCTTTTTAATCCTACATCATGATATTTCATCATGTCTGCTAGGGCCAACTCTTGATCTATATATCCGTGTCCACCTGCAACCTGCCACATACCATTAAGTATTTTGCATATTGCAAATTCAGGCGTGATGTATAGATAGTTCTTGTTAGTTTCATTCAATTTACATTCCCATCTTCTACACAAAACAACCAAACAAAAAAATTTGACGCTACCATTATAATCATTTTTTTCTAAAATGAGAAATAAATATTAGAGGTAGAATCATCATTTATATTCCAACTTTTCACTTTTAGTTTCTAGCCGACATTTTAATGTTATTTTAATAGGGTAGTACATTGAATTCAAAATCATAACGACGCTGTTGTTGTTGTTGTACACCCATCAATATTCTCTAGCTAAAGTCAAAGAATGATATAATATCTGCAATGAAATAATCTGTCCCATGGTGTTACAACAAATTTAATACTTGAAGATTGCTTTTAGATAGAGTATATCTGATTATTGGCATCTGTGTTGTATACATTCAAAAGGTATTTTTAAATAAATCATCTAAAAAATATTGTATTCCGCTAAGCTGCCAGCCGAAGTATACAAAAGCGTAACAAAGAAATGCATGTGGTTTCAAGATATGCTATGAGAGATAATAAGCTATTTGAAATATAGAACAAATATAAGATTTAACATGACATAAAATACCTCCTAATGCAGATAAACCATACATTACAAGATTTACTGCCATACTCATGAAAGGTAAAGGAATCATACTAAGGACTATTATAATTGTAATAACATTAGGGTTGTTAGTAATAACCATTGGAATTGGACACCAGTTAAATGCACTGGCGAAAGAATATAAGAAAACACAGACCGTAACTCAGCTAAATAATTGTGGAAATTATATATTACCATCCAATGTAACCTGTTCTAATTCAAATTCTGAGATACAAGGAAATCAGAATAACCTAAACACCATTGCTTTTTCGTTGCTTCCATTTCCTTAGGATGGGCTTAGATTAAAATATATAATGCATACGTTGAATCAGCAATACTAGATGGTGACATGTGGTTGCCGTTGTATAAAATGCAAGAATCAAAATCTCGAGAGCTACGAGTTTGTGGCGGAAGATGGTTTTGATGATATGCATCATACCTGTGTGTCATGCAATACTCATTTCAGTCACGTTGATGGTGAAGTATTTGTAACGTGCATTACATGTAACTATTCAATAGAATAAGGTTTCGCAAACGCTATTGTGTAGAATGAATTTACAATTTTACAATCTGTCATTATAAAATGGAAATCAAGTGGCCCTGGCTCGTCTATTCTTTTCTTGTTATTCTAAGTGAGTGGAACTATATCATATTATGTACGAATTCTGAATTTTCTAATATTTGATATAATCAGTGATCTTCAAGGATTATATTATCAAATATTATGATGGCCACAGTTATCCTGTTTAGTTGTCAATAAAAGAGAATAATGTTCTGGATTTATTCTAATGATCGTAACGACAAGAATCAGATAGCAAAGCTTCGAATTCAAGTTGATCACGAATCAGATTGTGCTAATTTACTTAATCAAGAAGTTTACTAATTATTTTTTTATGTTACTACTATTTGAATATCTGTCCTATGATTTCCTCTTTTGAATTCTGTTCTGGATAAACGTTCGCTCCATAAGCATCTCCAGATTTAATTATGTTCACAAGGTCTGAAATTTGTTTGCCTTTTAATGGGTCTTCCAACTGGCTAGCCGTGATACTACCTTGCATTAATGCTCCATTCTTTATCCAAGTTGGTGTTGCACATTTATACAAAATTGCTACAACTGGACCGGTTTCTACTTGATTGCCTTGACGTATATATGCCATAGTTAATTTATCCATATTCTGAATATCCACAGTATATCTCATAGTCTTTTGATCGCAGCTCAAGCTAAATTCGACAGTTCCATTACCTTTGGTATTCTTGGATGGAACTTCATTACTACCAGATAATTTCGCTGAAAGTTTTTCGTTTACTTGAGCAAAAACCAACATGGGGGAAAGACTGGTCAGCGTACTCCCTGCAATAATGGCTGGTATTAACGCAATAACTACTAATACCGTTGTCGAATTGATTGCATTTCTTAAACTCACAATCATTATGTAATAATGGTTTATACTAGGACAATATTAAGTCAGATATTATCTGTAATAGCATGATCTATTTATTTGAGATAACTCCCGTCTAAATATTTGAAGATATAATTGACGAAAAATTTGAGATATTATTGTCAGAATTAACCTTGTCAAGCTTCGATATTCATAAAATTAACGTCGACAATGAAGTTTCCTGTGCAGATAATATAAAGGCAGTGGGTAATGAAATTACCAAAGCAAGTCCGACAGCGATTGTTGTCAATTGGCATCATTTATAAAGAAATAACAAATGATGGTACACTTTTTTGATTCATAAAATCTACCTTCATGCTGAAATACTTGCTAATAAGGGTATTATCGATTGTGATAAGTAACTCCAAATTAGTTGCGCGTGAGTAATATATTCAGAGAATTCTAGATGAAGAGATCAAGATAACAAATTGTCTAATTTATATTTCTTTTTATGTTTAATATTAGGTCTATAAAATTAAAGCATCGAATGGTGTTAACAATGTTTATTAACGCGAGTAATTCGGAAAGAATTCGATCCACTGGATATTGATCTTCTCTGAGTGGATAATTAAAAACCATTAGCAATCGATTAATTACTACAACATGCTCAATGTCGGTTTCTGCTAGGCGTCGATTAGTTAATATCCATTGTTGGAAAACAGGATTATAATAGTTCCAAAATTTCATGTCCTGATTTTCAAAAACGTTCTATTGTTGCAAAGCTATAGTTAAAACCAACAATATGTGATAGATCCGCGAAGAATGTTGAACATCCAGTTTGTAAGAAATGTATTTAATGAGGCTACTTGATGCTTAATTGTGGCGGCCATCGGTAATGATACGAGGCAATAAACTAGTAGTTCTAATACTCATGGGAGTGCTTTTGTCATCAGCAGTTGCTGGTGCTATTTCATTTTACAATAGAGCACCTAGTACTAATAACAATAGTGATAGCATACCATTAATAAACTCACGACTTAATAGCGTGGTCAACTTTTGTTTGAAATCATTGCCAAAAGGATACGCTGCCTGTGATGGTCAATTAGGTCCTGCCGTCGATAAAATATGTTCGGACCACGCTGGCCAGCCTATAGATGCATGCAGTGATGGGAAAGTTGCTCAATATTACAAAGTTAGAAGTACTGAAATCGCAAAGAATTCTACAATCTCAAACGGAATCAGAAACAAAACTAATAGTACATGATGCCAATGCTGAATTTCAAATTTGATACAATACAGGTCTATTTGATTTATGATTTTTAAAGTCATGATGAGCTATAAACCAATCTCAGCTAACATTATTAGCCAAATCATAATTTTCGTTGCTAGATAACATTCATTATGGATTTCTCTTGATATCATAGTAAATATGCTAGGTCAGTCAAGGATCGGATTTGCTTTAAACCTCCTATAGACTATTCAATCCACATTTTTCCTTAGTCTAGAGCAAGCCATCTTTGTAGAATCCAACTTCATAACATAATAAACTATATTTAACTAAACAATATTATCAATTATATTCGAGATTACAATAGCTAAGACGTGACGACAACATGTCAGAAATAAATAAAAAGCATCTTTTTTCCAAAATTCTAGTTGCGATTGACGGATCTGTGATTGCCTTAAGAGCTGCAGATTCGGCAATATCTATTGCCAAACAGCAGAATCTTTCTAATATTATCTTAATCCATGTATTGCCACAAGACATTAGATACGATGATTTAACAGATAGAGTAGATCCGGAGATCCCGAGTCCGGTCAAAGGTGCGGTTGAGTTAGCCAGTTTGGAAGCTCAAGAATGGTTTAACAAGATTAAGGAACGGCAGACAGATGATGCCAAAAAAATTGATATACGAACCGAAGTACTTGTTGGTACCAAATCAGTTGCTAAGGAAATCCTAACCTATGCAGAGAACAATAACGTTGATTTGATAGTGATTGGCACCAAGGGAATGTCCACATTTAAGAAAGTGCTACTTGGAAGTGTTGCCTCCTCTGTGTTAACCCATGCTTTTTGCCCTGTAATGATAGTTAAGTAGGTTTTATGTTAGCCTGTATCAATTTTAAAAATGAGGTCCGCTGCTATTATTTGATATCATGAGCGATCCGAGTTATAATGCTAGCTGCCGCATCTAAATGAATCAATTAGGTTGTGATAAGGTAAAGATGTTTGGTTGGAATTCAGTCCTAAGATTGCATCGCCAATTGATTCTCATGTCATAATTAGATGGTTACATGTAAGCCCTTTTATCAACTTCTATTCATATCCAACATTTTATAGTCTTGAAGTCCTCACCATGTTAGCATTGAATTTTAGGACGTTCTCAATAATCTTGACAGCTATCATCTGTTTGATGCTTATAGGTTCTCAATTATTAATTGGCTTATCCTATGCACAAAGTAGCAATATCGAGAAAGGGTCTAATGCAACTATGGCGGTTAAGTCCAAACCACAGGGAGTAAAAATTACATTTCCCTCTCAAGGACAAAGGGTTACTGGTGATAAAAATCTCACTTTAAGTGGTACGTCTACGTATAATAATCGCGATTGTCAAGTTTCAATTATCGTAAATAATATAAAGCCATATCAACGTGTTATTGGAACAGGTCAAAAAGGTACAAATGACTATTCGACATGGAAATTCCCTCTTAACGCTAAATATACGACGCTTAAGGCTGGATCTAGCAACAAGGCTACAGCAAAGTTAACTTGTATCGATAAACCAATGAATTTGACAAAATATTATAGCGTAAATTTTACTAGCTCATCGAATTCTCCCTCGACATCGCTTGTTCAGCAGTCTGGATTGAAGAATGGGTCGAATTCAACTACTAGCAATACGAATAAGACACAGACACAGTTCTCATCTCAAACACAACACGAGTCTACAATATTGAATCCTTCTTATGCTTCAACGAAAGAGTCTAGTAAATCATTAAGGACTGAACAAAAGAGTGATCATAATGATACCGTCTCTGGTACTGATGCTGATAATCATAGACTAAATCACGAATCAACGCCGGGATCAAACGACTCGATGATAAATGAAGCTAAAAGCCCCTTTGTCCTTTCCACACCTACAATTGATAACAATTCATCGGTCTCATCAGGTTCAACTCAATTACAATCAGATAGTCATTCAAAAAATAACGATCAGAATTCCCATCATCATCACAAGAATTAAGCAGATATCAATTAATTGTCGGACCCATATGCCTATCAATTTATACGATCTTCAGATTTGATAAGTGATAGGTCTGTTCTGAATAACTGTCCTCGAATAACAGAACCCATTATTGTGCAGCTAGAAAAATTTATTTATTTTATGCCTGACACAGATCGATTTGTAACCGATAACTGCCCTATTAGTTTAAAAGTTCAGAGCTGGGATCGAACTTTATTATATAATGTCAAAAATTTAGCCAATCGCCTTAGTTGTAACAACCCTTTTTGCTGGGACAACCAATTGTTATATTATTCTATATCATTTAATAAATTATAATTGACCAAATTTGGTCCATCTACTATTATAGTTGAATCATCGTCGCGAAATGCATTCACGTCGACGCAAAGGTCACGAGATTATTACGAATTCTGGCGTCAAGGATGAAAAATCTTAAAGGTTACAATTTTGTCTTGGTTTTTTGACCAATTTGAAGTTTATTTTTTACATCTTGCTTCATGTAACTAGGTTTTATAGTATATTCTTGGTATGTTGAATTTACTTCGATTTCTATTCGGAGGAGAACCACTCTTTGGCAGTTCCAATAAGGGCATATTCAGGAATCTAGAAGTGAGCAAAGAAGAGATTTTCCCTAATACAAAAATCGATTATCCAGAGAGGACTCACAGAGAGACAATCTCTAGTAATGTTACAGATGAAATGAGAAGCTACGGCAGCACAGACTTAAGATTTGGTTATCGTGGAAAACTCGAGAACCCAAATACAAAAAAAGTCGAAGATACTCCAGGAAATTCCAAAACGTACAACCCTAACAACAAAACGCGCATCCAAAACCAATTAAAGCCACAAGATTAAGACCTGTTTCTAATAGATAATTGCCAGTTTAACTGCACATAATCTAGATGGCAGAACAAAACTTTCAACGGCTGCTTAGATGCAGAAGCCGTGCGGGTAACATAGACTTGGCCTTCTCTTCTATCGAAGATAAAAAATTAGTGAAAGCTGTCAATACAAGCTGTAATGAATAGATGATTAGAATACGATCAGATATTATTAAGATTCAATTGAATAATTGGAATTAAAGAGGCTTTATCGTTGACAAAATCCCTAAAAAACCTAAATTATATGGGATGGAAAGTTGAAGGTACAATAATAGATAGTCTGCTCATATTCATAGATATCTAGGTAACATAAAATTTTTTTACCTCTGTTACACTAGCTAATGCTATGGTTGGGGACGAACTGACGCTACCATTTGAAGTGGCTTACTCTGAAAAGCCCGGTAAAAAATCAAAAAATATGAAGAGACTCGCTGTTATCGTAAAGCCTGAAAATGTCGCGGAAATTATTGCTTCACTTAAAGAAATGGGACTTGAAGCAACAATTTACGATGTAAAGGGGGCTACTAAGGAGAAGGAACGAATTGCATCCGGCAGGGGTAGTGGCACTTTTGAGCTTGCTTATACAACCAGGAAAGTTGTGGCCACTGTGGTTAATTCTGATAGTGTTGATCAAGTCGTAGAGAGAATGAAAAGGGCTATGGCAGGCGAGAAAGCAGTTGTCATGATATCACCAGTAGATGATCTTGTCATGATTTAAGGCAAACGACAAGTTGCAAATATTACGAATTATTATCAATTGGTCACTGATGATAAAATAATTTTGCTGCAATATGGTGTAAGCTATTAAAATAATAATAATCAAACAAGGATAAGTCTAAGGACGACTTGACTAATTAGTCCACCAAGAAGATGGAATTCAGATCAATGTTCTAATACGGGCAGACTTATTTCTGTTTTTGTTAACTTGTCTACTTGGAAAATAGGCAATTAATTAATGACGGTCAGAATTCAGTCCTAGTTGAGATTATATCTACTGACATGCGATCTAGTGGAATGAATTTTATTTACAGAAATAATGCTCAATTATAATGAACAGTATCTTGTAGAGAATTAGTGATTGATAAAGATCAAATAATATATAGCACATCCCCAGTCCAAAGTTCGACTTATTAAATGTCATATACAATAATTACTGGATTGGCTTATCATTCAATGGATGTAAGTGCTGTCTTGATATTTTGGTACGAACTAGTCGAAAATGGTTAGACTGTATATACATCTAATTATTGAAAAAGTCCAGACACAATTCTATCTATATCCCAATGTCGTAGCAAAATTAACTGCCCTACTACGTGAACATAACAATGTGATGTTGCAGGGAATAGATGAATGAAATAATGCGGAGACAGATTCTGGGTTTATACTGTAAAGAGCCAATGAATACTACAAGACAATTTATCTCCTTATGTTCATTACCGGACGTCAAAAGAAGAATTATTGATGTACTAGAATGTGTCTATTTTGGTATTGGGTTAAATGGTATCCGGCCCCTTTATCCTTGCTTTGAATAATCAAAGTATATTTCTGCCACTTGCTCAAATGATTTATTGTTTATAATGATCTTGGATAATGAGATATCAGACTAATTGATTTTTAATTTTGGATATGCATACTCAAGTATAGTTACATAATACTTTGTAGAAGGAAAGATCTATGACTTGGTTCTCAGGTGCGGCCATTTCAACACTTTCACATGCAGAATAAAAACTTGACAGCACGAAGCAAAAGATGATTGCGAAACCTTGAATCTCCGAGTTCTCAATCTGTACCTATTCGCTATTAATGGATTCATGTATGATTGGCTGAAAAAAAATCCTATTTGGATTGAAGCGAGGGCTGTCTTGCTGCATTCTTATATTATGTGTGTTAAGGAACATAGTTAAGTCGAGGTAAAATACTTGACTTTTCCTAGTTGCAATGCAATTCTCGTCGCTGGCTTGCGCAATTACTGTAATTGACTCACTATACCTAGCTCAAGTCATGTTGATTGCAGTGCCAGCGACTTATATCTTATTCAAAAGAAACTTTGGCAAATATCTTATCCGATGCATGATAGAAACAAACATGCTTGACTATCGTTGACGTCGGCGACACTATGATCTATAAAAGTATTGTCACCAATTCAAGTGGTAACAATGCCTCTGGTGCGATTTATTAATATAACATTGTATTAGTGCATCGTATCAATCTGCTGGGAACTAACTAGGAAATTATCCCCTAGTTGGTGCCACTACTCATGATTAGAAATATAATTAGAAACTGAATAAAATTTCACGAATACAAATAGTTATGAATTCAGTCACGACATTACCAACGTTAGTACCATTAGGTACTGAACGAGCATCTATTTTGTTTGAAATGTGTGATGTAACACGGATCAGGGAAGCACTACAAACACGCGCTTTAGTTCTGTTTCATAACTTGCACTGGTATCTTTGTTGTGCATAATCACCTATAATATATGCTCAATCAATTGAATTTTTCTTTTAGATGATACCATGATCCTAATTTGATGACCTATCATCTCAAGAAATACTAATCTAGAAGTTATCGGGTGTGCGTAGATTAGAGCAGATCCTATTGGTAGATTGTTTGTGTTGATGTTCAACTAGATCACAAAATTGCTAAGATCTGATATTTCCAATTTCTGCAAACATTTTATTACCATTCTTGTGGGTAATACTGCTCGGTTTCGACGTAGCACCATGGCACAATTTCGATCGTTAAAGGCCTGTTACGATTCATTGTTTGATTGTATTTTTGGGAACACTCGCAATTGACAAAGGCCTTTTTCGATTTCCTATTCATAGAATTACGTTGAAAAGTAGCAGAGATTTCTGCAATTTTATCCAAGACTAATTTCCAAGTTATACATTTCATCAAAAACTATGTATTATTTGAAAGGTTTAAATCGGGCTCAAGCTGAATAATTATCAATCATAAGGTTCGTATAGTTAACTTCTAAGCAAACCACAAACTATAATATTCATATTTTCTAATATCTTTCGAATCTGGCTGCAGTTAATTTTGAAATATCTATGTCTGGAATCCTACTTCGTCGTGCATCGTTTTTACCCCTTCATTTGATCATTGAATTATTTTCTAAGATCGAACTATGCAAAAATTGTATGCAGCGATGATTTTTGTTGTCGACACAAAGAAGGTACGGTAAGCTAGTTTAATACTAAATCACAATCGAATAATACTAAAGTTAGTATACTAGTTTGACGACAAGAAGTTAAATTCATGTGTAATAATCTGATATCTGTTTCGAACAATTTAACTGCATTATGTCTAGGATTGGAAGTAAATAGGCTATATTCCAATCCCTGTATCGAACCTCACATTCACAATATCCATCCTAAGCGGGAGTGCTCGAATGTGGTTTCTATTATTGGAGTAATCTTTCGCTATGATGATTGGAGAACATCATATAATGAGTAAAACCAAAATTATGATTCTTGACTATACGAAGAATCTAGATGAAAGTGATATCTATTTAACACTAATGACTGTACTCCGAAATAACGGATTCGAAGTAGATTCGCTGAAGGATCCAACTACTGCATTAAACCGAATTGCATCTGGAATATATGATTTAGTATTGCTAGATTTGGCAATGTCATATATGAACAATTTTGATCTTTATCAGAAAATAAAAAGAATAAATCATAAAGTTAAAATCTTTCTACTTAGTTCAGGTATGATAAATCATGATTTGATTAGGGGCGACTTGTCTCCAGATCCTGATAAAGCCTCTTGTTACATTTTGAGGAAACCATTCGAAAATGAACATTTGATGGGATTATTGAGTACTATACTGAATTAACTTGTCAGTCTTTAAAAATCCTATACAACATTCATATTCAAGAATTAAAATACCTCTATAGACCTGTTGTTTAATCTAAATTTAGATCATCAAATTGTTATTGTAATTCAGCTCGCTCTCTGACAGCATATCTATAACATTGATCTCTTTTGACTAGTACATAGAGCTAATTGTTAGATATCTTCTAATTGTTATCAGATCTTTTATCTTAAATTTCATTTATTGGTGAGATTGGTTTTATATTGACTAACGTTCATATCTGCCTGATTCGCATATATTATCTAATTATCTAGTCAGAAAAACTCTTCTTTGGCATGTCAAATCCATATAAATGGCTGCGATCTACATATTCTAATGAAAGTAGCAACTAATCCCATTTTATGACTTGATATTCTGGCTCTACAGTAATACTGATAAGCAATAGCAACATAATTTACCCTACTTTGAACACTCTCGTCATAACAACGTTAACACTCTCCATAATGATATGTGGCCTGCTCTTGTACTCGCAACAAAAAGCAAATTCTGATTCATATATAGAAAACCTTGCAAACTCCTTCTTTAACCAAAATAATAGTACGTCTGCTCCTCACAATAGCGCAAATCACATCGATTCAAATAAAGCTGTCTCCAATAAAATTACTAACTCTAATAATACTTCATCGGCTGTTGCTAATTCCCAACAATTATTATCTATGAAACAGATTTGTCTAAATTCCTCAATCGTTGCAGATCAGTTTGCCAAGCAGCAGTGTGACGCAACAATATCCAGTAAATTTCTGAGAATAAGATGAACGTGTAATATGTGATGTCTTGATCAGCTGATTAGCAGAATTAACATCACCTATAATTTCTTCATACCTAACATTTATTTTAATCAAACACGAGGGTATTTCTAATTTATAGAACTGAAATGCTTTTAGAAATATTTGTCTAAACCACGACTATGTTTAGGAAGTTCGTCATTACTTTCCTGCCTTTTTGTCTTCTTGCCGTTGTCTTTATCTATCTCAGTTGCTTGCTTTACCATTTTTAAAGTGCTAGAATCATGAGTCTGCGAAAGGTATATCGTATATATCAGTGCAGTATCCTTCTGTTCTGTCTTTCTGATTACCCTACCTATTCTTTGTACAACTTGGTTCATATTTGATGTTGTTGCTAATATTAATGCTATTCTTACCTCCGGCACATTATAGCCTACTTCTAGTGTATGTACTGAGAGTAACGGATAAAATTCCTTACCCCAAACTGATAATATCTTTTCTCTTTCATTAGTGTTGAGTGTACTATCAATCGTCATGGAATTTATCCCCTTATTTTTTAACAACATTTCTCTTAACTTCTGAATTGAATCAATAGTCTCACTGAATACCATTATCCTTTCATCAGGGTGTTTTGAAATAATATCACACGCCATGGAAAGCTTATTTTCGGCACAATTGATCAAGTTTTTTCTCATTCTGACTTCGTCGAACCAGCTTCTTGCCAATCTAGATCTGACTCCTTTTTGTCTAAGTATTGAAGCAATAACACTGGGGTTGGAGGATCGGAGGTAACGCGAAACTTTTCTGATTTCGAATGTGCACCTGTCATAAATTTTCCTCTCTTCTACAGTTAGCTCAGCCTTGATTGGAATAACAACTGGTCTTGCCAATCTTCTATCCACCACAGCTTCTTTTATCATGTATTTTTTTACAACGGGCATAAGCGATAAGATTGTATTATATTTAGGATCTATTTCATCGATGGTCGCCGTTAAGCCTAATAAAGCCCATGGTTTAGGATTGCTCCCTAGATTTAGTGCAGATTTTACTGTATCAAATATGCCTCTTAATACGGTAGCAGTATCGCTTACTAAGTGTACCTCATCAAATATTACCATATCAAAACCGTAAATTAGATCAAGGCTATTTATTATGCTGTGATACGTCCCGATAGTAATCTGACGAATTTGCTTCCGTTCTCCAAAATACGTTCCAATGTAGTCTTTGGCTAAGCCATAACTAATAAGCCTCTTGATATTCTGCTCGATTAATACTATACGAGGTACTAAAAAGAGGATATTAAACTGATTGGAAGTAGTTAGAGGATGAATATGTGTCCGGTTTTCTTTGGTCTGTTCTACTTTTATTGACCTTTTAGCAGCAATTTGAGCTGCTCTCCTCGCACATTCGAGGGCTATTTCCGTCTTGCCAGTACCAGTACTATATACTATGGATCCTTTGCAATCGGATGATAGCCATGCATTTACTGCTTCAATTTGATCTCGAGCAAGTGTAAATGGAAAATTAATTGAGATCATTTGGAATGATTTTTCCGATGAGTATGAAGTGGTTGAAGAAATCTTATTTGCGGTGGTTCTAGACTCATCCATTTACTATAGCCGTAGTTACATGACATCACGTATTGAAAAGTGTTATTATTCGTCGTAAGATATTGAGAATAGAAAGTGGCGCGAAATGTAGTTACTGACACGTAATTATTTAATCGCGTATTAAAACTAGTTAAATAAAGAAATTTTGACCGTGAAGTATGGAGGAA